>JAISAH010000011.1 GCA_031266805.1 Gracilibacteraceae bacterium | reverse complement strand
CTCGACGCACCGCCCCCGTCGCCGCCGATTGGAAAGAGAAACGGTTCGAATTTTTATTTAAAAATATTATTGATAATCATATTATTTATTTTCAAACCATCTTGCATATCTTCACTTGCTAAAATATTACAATTTGCATTAAGGGCACTTGAAACTATAATACTGTCCCAGAATGATAATGAATATTTTTCTCTCAGAGTAAAAGCCAACATTATTATATCATTTGAAAAATTTTGTATTGTACAAATTTTGCACATATATTGCACGTTTTCCTTGGCTATTGTGCTTTCTATTTTCTTTTGTATAAGTTTATTTGTTACTTCATTAATAACCTGGTAGGATATAATAAATATAGAATCATTCGTTCGTTCAGAAAGAAATTTTTCAGCGATTTTGTACTTTTCATATTCATCCTTAATAAACAGATAACACCACACATTACTATCAATAAATACTTTATCGATCATAGCACTCATCTCGACTAAATCTAAAATCTTTATCTACTATTCTGTTTTGAGCGGCAAATTTCAAAAAAGATGCCACATCCTTATTTTTATCTTTTTGTATAACGAATTTTATTATTTCGGAAAAATCTGTTTCTTCATCGGACTTTATTATCATTGTTTTAGGATCTAAGGAAATTACTTCAAGCATATTTTCTATCCTCCATAATTTAAATCTCCGTCATATTGCGTTTTTCCGCGCAGCAGAGTCATTTCGCTTGGCATTGGCAGCATCGCCTCCCCGTCGCGATCACCGACATAGATATTTTAGCACTTCTAAGAGCGGAAAACAATGTCAGCGCGAAAAACCGCCCAATATTTGCGAAAATGTGCCTTTGATAAACGCCGGCAAAAACAATCTTGTCCGTCTGGCGCTGAACGGCGTTTCCCTGTATAATGGAACAGAGTCTAGGATGATCTGAACGAATGCCGCCGAGTGAAGGAAGGCTGTAATGATGAATGACAGCGGGAAACAATGCCCTATTTGCAATTCCCTGGGCGGGAAACATTTTTCATTGGAGTATTATTCGAAAAACGGCGCCATAAACACGAGCGTTTATTATTGCAGAAATTGCGGGATCTATTGGCGTGAATTTCCGGACGCGGCGATCGTAGATAACCATTTTCAAATCGCCGGCTACACGGACTTAAAACAAGAAGACAGCTGGAAAGAGAAACGGTTTAAATTTTTCACTCAAATAGTAGGTTTGCTGGGAAAATATGATCCCGGACCCGAAGTTCATTCTAAAGTGTTGTTGGATTTTGGCTGCAGTTACGGTCATTTTATGGATATGGCGAATAACGCCGGTTACAAATGCATCGGGATCGAAACTGTCGACTATTTACGAGAAAAACTTGCCGGGAAATACGAAACATATAAAACATTGGATTCGGTAAAAGATAACAGCGCCGATGTGATAACCAGCATTGACAGCTTATATTATGTGCGCGAGCCATATGAGGCGATGAAACAGTTTTCCAGAATACTAAATACCGACGGTATATTGTTGTTCAGAATAACAAACAGGGTGAATTATATAAAAACCAAGGAGTTGTTCAGAAAAAAAATAAGCCCCCAGGAATTCGGGGACTGTATGATCAGTTTTAATGATAAAAGCATAAGAATGTTAGCGCAAAGGACCGGGTTCAAGATCGAAAAAACAATTTACCGCGAAGAAAAACCCCCAAGGAAAGAACTGCTGTTAAAAATAGGATACGGGTTATTTCCGTATATTTGCGAAATCACCGGGTTAAAATTGACCCCAGGTTTAATGTATGTATTACGAAAAGTTGAGAGTTGAGAGAGGGGAGAGGGGAGAGGAGAGTTGAGGCCCGTCTTCAGGCCACCGTCCCTAAAATCAAACTTTTTTCAGAAAAAGAACAAATTTTTCTTGCCAAATCGTGATTTTCCTCATAGAATAAACTAGTCAGCGCCGCAGGCGCTTAGGCGGTCTTGCCAACAGTATCAAAATGAGGATCGAAGCAATTGGATGGTGAAACAGAAGTCACAGTGATCGGCGCCGGTCTGGCCGGGGCGGAAGCGGCCTGGCAGCTGGCGCGCCGCGGCGTGCGGGTCGCCCTGCGCGAGATGCGCCCACTCCGGACGACCCCGGCCCATGTCACGGGCGATTTTGCCGAATTAGTTTGCAGCAACTCTTTGCACGCGGACGATCCGGCCAACGCGGCCGGTTTATTAAAAGCGGAGATGGAGCGGTTGGGGTCGCTGATCATCGCGGCGGCCCGCGCGGCGGCGGTCCCGGCCGGCGGCGCCTTAGCCGTGGATCGCGCCCGTTTCAGCGCTGCGGTGACCGAACGCCTGCTGGGCCATCCGCTAGTGAGTGTTTGCCGCGCGGAGGCGGTCAGCATACCGCCGGGGCCGGTCGTCATCGCCACGGGCCCGCTGACCTCCGAGGCCATGGCCGCCGCGATCCGGGAGCTTACGGGCCGGGAAGCGCTGTATTTTTTTGACGCGGCCGCGCCGATCATCACCTTGGAATCCGTGGATCAGAGCCGCGCTTTCTGGGCTTCCCGCTATGGGCGGGGCGGCCGGGATTATTTGAACTGCCCGATGGACGAAGAAGAATACCAGCGTTTCCATGCCGCGCTCTTGACGGCGCAGACGGCGGAAGTACATGGATTCGAGCGGCATATGGTTTTTGAGGGCTGTATGCCGGTCGAGGTCATGGCCGGGCGGGGCCAGCGGACGCTGGCTTTCGGCCCGCTGAAACCCGTCGGTCTCATCGACCCGCGCACGGGGCGCCAGCCGTTCGCCGTCGTTCAACTGCGGAAAGAAAACCTGGCCGGCACTTTGCTGAACCTTGTCGGCTTTCAGACCCATTTGCGCCGGGGAGAGCAGGAGAGGGTCTTCCGCCTGATCCCCGGTCTGGAAAAAGCGGAATTTGTCCGCTATGGCGTCATGCACCGCAACACCTTCATCCGCGGCCCCGCCGTGTTAAACCTCGATTTCAGCGCCAAGGCCCGGCCCGACGTCTTTTTTGCCGGGCAGATCACCGGGGTGGAAGGTTATGTCGAATCCGCCGCTTCCGGTCTGATGACGGCGCTGGCCTTGCTCGCTCGGCGGCGCGGCCGGCCGGTCTTCGCTTTTCCGGCGGAAACCGCGCTAGGAGGGTTGGCCGCTCACGTCACCGCCTCGCCCAGCGCCGATTACCAGCCGATGAACGTCAATTTCGGCCTCCTGCCGCCGGACAACCGGAAGAAGCGCGGCAAAAAAGAGAAAAAACTGGCGCTGGCGACGCGGTCTCTGGCGGCACTGGATGATTTTATTCTGGACTGCGCTCTGAACGAGGGCGATCCGGAGCAGCCATGCTTGCCGACGCAGCTCTAGCGCGGTTTACCGCTTATATGGAAGCGCGCGGTTTTTCCGAATTGACCGTCATGGCGTATACCGCCGATTTGCGCCGTTTTCTCGCGTACTGCGCCGCGGAGGAGGGACTGGCCCGCCCGGAGCTGGCGACGGAGAAGATCACGCCGGCGGCGACGCGTTATTACCCGCGGAGCCTGGCGACGGGCGGTATGGCGAAAAAATCCGTCGCCCGGCATGTGGCGGCCATCCGCTCGTTTTGCAAATACCTCTGCCGCGAAGGGATCATCACCCGCAACCCGGCGCAAAAACTGCTGATCCCCAAACAGGCCAAAAAACTGCCGCGTTTTCTCTACCGCGAACACACGGAAAAACTGATGACCGCGCCGGACGAAGAGCGGCCGGGCTGGCGGCGGGACCGGGTGATCCTGGAGCTTTTATACGGTTCCGGCCTGCGGGTGAGCGAACTCGTGGGGCTGAACACCGGGGACGCCGACCTGGACGGGCAGATCCTGCGTGTGATGGGCAAAGGGCGCCGCCAGCGCGTCGTTCCGCTGACCGACCCGGCCGTGAGCGCGCTGCGGGATTATCTGGCCGGGCGGCCACCGGGCGGGAAGAAGAAAGCGCTCCTCTTGAACCGGAGCGGCAGCCGCCTGAGCGCCCGTTCCGTGCGGCGCGATCTGGCGCGGCTGGCCGAAACGGCCGCGCTGCACCAGCATGTGCACCCGCATATGCTCCGCCACACCTTTGCCACGCATCTGCTGGACGGCGGGGCGGATCTGCGCAGCGTCCAGGAATTATTGGGGCACCGGCGCCTTTCCTCCACCCAGATCTATACGCATCTCACGCGGGAAAAAATCCGCGCGGTCTATATGAACGCCCATCCCCGCGCCAAACTCGAACCCACGGAATGACGGGAATGAACGCGTGAGCGTAGGGGCGGCGTCCTCGACGCCCCGAGAATGCCGAAGTATGACGGCGGGGTGAACACGGTGTGAAACAGTAACGATAATTCATAAAAGTATATACAATTGTGAATAATTGCCTTGACTTTACAGACATTTTAGATTATAATAAAATAGCGACCCGCTGTTACGGAAGGAAAAAGGTTCAAAAATTTTGAACCCTACGGGTCCTCTTGGAAAGGAATGTCAAAAATGTTTCAGGGAACGACTATTGTGGCGATCAAAAAAGAAGGCCGCGTGGCCGTGGGCGGCGACGGCCAGGTGACGCTCGGTCAGTCCGTCATCATGAAAAACAGCGCGCGCAAGGTGCGGCGGCTTTACCATGATCAGGTGGTGGCCGGATTCGCCGGTTCTGTGGCCGACGCCTTTACTTTGTTTGACAAATTTGAAAATAAATTGGAAGAATACCACGGGAATCTGACCCGCTCCGCGGTGGAGTTGGCGAAAGAATGGCGCACAGATCGTATGCTCCGGCATCTGGAGGCTCTGCTCATCGTGGCGGATAAGGAAAATCTGCTCGTCATCTCCGGTTCCGGCGAGGTGATCGAACCGGACGACGGGATAGCGGCCATCGGCTCGGGCGGCAATTACGCCCTAGCGGCGGCGCGCGCCCTGATGCGGCATACGGATATGAGCGCGGGGGCCGTCGCGATGGAAGCGATGCTGATCGCGGCCTCCATCTGCGTTTTTACCAACGATCAGATCGTGATCGAGGAAATCGTCTGAGCGGGAACTAAGCGGAAAGGAATGGTCAGCACATTGGAACAACTAACGCCCAAAGAGATCGTAGCCGAACTGGATCGGTATATCATCGGGCAGGACGAAGCCAAAAAAGCCGTGGCCGTGGCTCTGCGCAACCGCTATCGCCGTTCGCTCCTCCCGGCCGGTTTGCAGGAAGACGTTTTGCCGAAAAATATCCTGATGATCGGCCCGACCGGCGTAGGCAAGACGGAGATCGCCCGGAGGCTGGCCAAATTAGTCAAGGCGCCGTTTCACAAGGTGGAAGCGACGAAATTTACGGAAGTCGGTTATGTGGGCCGCGACGTGGAATCCATCATCCGCGATTTGGTGGAATTCGCCCTGCGCATGGTAAAGGCGGAAAAGATGAAGGAAGTGGAAGCCGCCGCGCGGGTGAACGCGGAAAAACGGCTGCTCGTCCTGCTCGCCCCGGGCCGGCGCCGGGAAACCCCGTCGCTCAATCCTTTTCAGATGTTCATGCAGGAAGATAAAAAAGAGCCGCCGGAGCCGGAACCCGTGGCGCCGGAGATCGAAAAAGAGCGGGATCTGATCGAGCGGCGGCTGAAAAACGGTGAGCTGGAAGATTACCTCATAGAGGTGGAAATGGAAGACAGCCCTTTTTCCGATATGATGGGCGGCTCTCTGATCGATATGGGCATGTCCGGTCTGCAAAGCAATATGCAGGATATGCTGGATATGCTGCCGAAACGGAAAAAGAAACGCAAGGTCCCGGTAAAGGAAGCGCGGCGCATCCTCACGCAGGAGGAAGCGCAGAATCTCGTCGATCAGACGGCGGCTGTGCAGGAGGCCATCCGCCGCACGGAACAGGAAGGCATCGTTTTTCTGGATGAGATAGACAAGATCGCCGGCCGGGAAGGGAGCAGCGGCCCGGACGTCTCCCGCGGCGGCGTGCAGCGCGATATCCTTCCCATCGTGGAGGGGGCGACCGTAGTCACGAAATACGGCCCCGTCAAAACCGACCATATCCTTTTTATCGCCGCCGGCGCTTTCCATGTCTCCAAACCTTCCGACCTCATTCCGGAACTGCAGGGGCGTTTTCCTATCCGAGTGGAATTACGCTCGCTCAGCATCGAGGATTTTCGCCGTATTCTCACCGAGCCCAACGCTTCGATCCTCAAACAGTATGAAGCCCTGCTTTCCACCGAAGGCGTCCGCCTCAGTTTCGCGGAAGAAGCTATCGGGGAGATCGCGCAAATGGCGTTCGACGTCAACGCCGCGACGGAAAACATCGGGGCGCGCCGCCTGCACACTATTGTGGAAAAAGTGCTGGAGGAACTCTCTTTCGAGGCTTCGGAGCTGCCGCCTGATTTTGAGCTGGAGATAAACCGGGAATATGTGCAGCGCCGGGTAGGCGATATCGCCCGCAGTCAGGACCTTTCCAAATATATTTTATAACTGAGTAAACAAATTCCAACGCTTCTTATATATAGAAGGGAGATTTATCATGATAGATACGAATACTGACGCCAACTATTCCAATGAACTGAGCGTGGTGCTGGAAAAAACGAGAGGCATCGGCAAACTCATTCAGCGGTCGGCCGGCAATCCGGTGGATTTTGCCGAGATGGCCGTCGTCATCAGCAACAAGACCGAGTCCAACTGCTATATCCTGAACAACAAGGGCAATCTTCTGGGCTATCAATGCGTGCCGGGCTTCACCTGCACCAGCATTGACAAGATCATTCAGGATACGGAGCAGTTCCCGGAAGCATATAACTCCGAGCTTTTGAGCGTCGGCAATACTAAATCCAATTTTTCCCAGAAGGATAACGGCTGTGTGTTCAGCCCCGACGACGAATGTGTTTATAATGACAAGATTTCCACCATCATCCCCGTGCTGGGCGGCTCGGAACGGGTGGGCACGCTCGTGCTGGCCAAGTTCGGCGTGCGTTTTACGGCGGGGGACCTGATCGTGGCGGAATATGGCGCCACCATCATCGGCATGGAGATTTTGCGGGAACGGGCGGAACGAGCGGAAGTGGAAGCCCGGAAAAAAGCGGCGGTGCAGATCGCGGTCGGCACGCTGTCCTATTCGGAACTGGAGGCGGTGGAGCATATTTTCGCCGAGCTGGGCGGCACGGAAGGCCATCTCGTGGCCAGCAAGATCGCCGACCGCGTGGGCATCACCCGCTCCGTCATCGTGAACGCGCTGCGCAAATTCGAGTCCGCCGGCGTGATCGAGTCCAAATCCCTCGGCATGAAGGGCACTTACATCCGGGTGCTGAACGAGTACCTTCTGGATGAGCTGAACAGAATAACCAAGCGTTGATTCGAACTTGCGTGAATTCGCGGAGGACGATATGCAGAATGAGATGCGGGGCAAAGGTTATTCTTTTCAGATAAAAAAGAAACTGGTGCAACCGATGGTGTTGTTCATGGTCCTTTACCCCGCGCTGCTCCTGCCGTTTTACAATTTGAGCAAACTGCCGGCGCGATACGGACAGATTTTCATGGTGATCTACTTTGTGACTCTTATCGCGCTGGCGGTCACTCTTGTTTTTGCCAAGTCGCAAAAACTGCTGATCGAATCAGGCACCCTGACTTTTTCCTCCTTGCTGAGCCGGGAGATCTTGGAACCCGCGGACATCAGGCGCGTCGTCTGCCGCCGCCGGCGCGGCTGGCGCAGAGATGAGAGCGTGATCAGACTCCGGGCGGACAACAAAACTTATCTGCTGCCCGCCGATTTTTACGCCCCGTTTGACGAGCTGGTGCAGGATCTGAAAGAATGGAGCCGCCGGCATCAGGTAAAGTATAATTTTGACGAATACGAGAAAATTTAGGCGGCTTTTTCTGTTCGCTGTTTCGCCTCCCGCGGGTACATAAGCGGGAACCGGCTATTTGTGTTGTCGATACGCACTCATATGATTCAGACACAGAAAGCTGTGAGACAGTATCTCGCGGCGAATAACACCGCAGATTGCCGCACAATCAACTCGTCTGAAGTGCGGCGATTTACTGTTCGCTTATTCTGGGGAGACAAAAAAAGAAATGCGTGGCATTTATTTTATAATCTGGTTATTTTTTATAATCATTGCGTTATCACTCGGTTTAACAATCCATTTATTCTACTTGTTTAATTTTACATATATAGGCACATGCGTCGCCGGCGGTATCTTTTTGAAAACGCGAAAATTTAAATATGCGCGGCTTATAGTGTTGTTTGCTGTTGGTTTATATATGTTTGGTTATCTTGGGATAATATCAAACGAAAACATGCAAATAGAAGGATTTTGGATACTTTTATTTAACGGAGTATTTTACGCCTCTGTTCTTCATTATTTAATTGCAAAAATTTTCGGCCCTGTACTTTTTGGCAGAGGTTGGTGCGGCTATGCCTGTTGGACTGCAATGATACTTGAATTATTACCCTATAAAATACCACAAGACCCAAGGAAACATATTGGCTATATTAGGTATATCGTTTTTATTGGATCATTAATTTTTGGCGCCATTCTATTTTCAAAGCAAGTTCCTTATAAGGGAAACATTATGTTTTGGAGTTTTATTTTAGGCAACATTTTATATTATGCAACAGGGATCGCGCTGGCCTTTGTTTTTAAGGACAACAGGGCATTTTGCAAATATATTTGCCCGATCACTGTTTTTCTAAAACCCGCAAGTTATTTTGCATTACTTCGCATAAAAATAAATACAGACAAATGCATTTCATGTAACAGATGCAAAAAAGTGTGTCCCATGAATGTAGACATGACGAATAATGCCAGAACCCGCCTTAATGGAACAGAATGTATTCTTTGTTTTAATTGTATAGATGAATGCCCCCAAAAAGCATTGCATAACTAAAAAAAATAGGTTCGGTAGAGACCTGAACCGCTTTAAGAGGTTTTCATGAAGCTCACTCTACAGAATAAAATCACACGAAATACGGTCATTCTCTTATTCGTCTTAGGGTTTTGTTCGGTTTTGGCCGGTTGTTTCCTGATTTCTGAACATCAGGATATAGAATCCGTCGATTTAGTTCCTGTTCCTGTGCCTGTGCCGGCGGATTCCATACCCATATATTACGAATTTAACAGGCCTGTGTATGAATCCGACACTTTTCTGGATATAACCGAAATAAACATGGACAAATTGTTCTTTGAAGGAAAGCAAGCCGCACTGGAAATGGAATTCATGCCAACCGACGAAGAAATGATTCTTTACTTAATGTCCTCGTCATTGCCTGCTAAAGTCGAAGAAATCGGGATCATTGATATCAATACATCTGATTATCAAATCCTGCTTGTTCCGGCGAAATCAGAGGAGTGTCGGGTGGTCGCGGCAAACGGCGATTATATGATCTATAACCTGACTAAAGATCACTGGCAAACATATGACTTAATGCTATTAGACAGAAAAACGGGAATACCCCAGTATATCGACAGTTTTAGCGAAGACTACCTTGAAAATGTTTTTAATAACAAAGTTCTTTTGCTAGACGATTTAGTTTATTATGACAATATTAGAGAATATAACCACGGTTTCACTCGGGATCTTTTCTCTTTTAACGCAAAAACTAAAGAGAAAAAATTAGTTCTGGCTGACGCCCAAAATCCATTGATGCTCAACGGTCTTGTTGCAGCGGTAATTAAAAGCGAAAACGAACGCTTTGACCTGTTGGCCGATCTGGAAGGCTCGCCGTTTTTAACATTAGACAGATCGATGGATATAGCTGCCGCCACTCATGTTTATGCCATTATTAACAAACCGACCGAAGAAGAAAAATTGGTAACAGTTTTTGCTCTTTACAACTTGACTGATGATCAGGAGTTATTTTCCTCTTTTAGCAATGTGGGCAATCTGCATGTTAGCGAAAATTTTGTAACTTGGTCTATTTGGCGAGACATTAGGCCTTATTTATACTTAATCAGCAAAGATTGTTTTGTTCGAATCTCAGAATTACCCGGCAAGACCCAATATTATTGGGCGCCGGGGCGCGAAGTTGGTGTGATTATGCAAAGTTTTAGAGATTTAGAAAGGGCTCCTCGTTACTATAAGTTTGAACTCAAAAATTGACCGTATTTTTTGACTTCCGTGATGTTCATGAGCGATCCTTTTTTCCAACGGGCGCGATGATCTCCCAATACCCGTCTTTCTTAGAGCCGACGCGGTTTATAATGCTTTTGCTTCGCAGTTTTTCCAGATACCGTTGCGCAGTCTTGGCAGTTCTTGATATTTGCATGGCGATTTCATTAAGCGTGAGATTCGGGCGCTCCGCTATAATGGTAAGCACCCGGCGCTCCATATCATTTATCTGGACATTTATCTGGACATTTCCATGATTTATCTGGACATTTTCGTCATTTATCTGGACATCCTCGTCATTTGTCTGGACATTTCCATAATTTATCTGGACATCCTCGTCATTTATCCGGACATTTAATGAGACATCCCGTGCCGCTCCAAACGCAGCACTTGTCTCATTAACCTGTTCATCATCAACATTGGTATGGTCTGCGGGACGATAAAACACCACCGCGAATCCCTTCTTCATTAAACGGAAATCAACCTTCACATTATATCCCTTCCCATCATTTAAACGGAGTCAGCCGCCGAAAGCGTAGATCTGAGTGTCCGCTTCGCTCAGGCCCGCGGGCAGGGCGGAGGGTTCCCAGCCGGGGGTGAGGACGACAGGCGAGTTGGTTTGCGCCGCCAGAGCCGAACCGGTCAGCGCGTCCACCAGGGTTTGGCCGTTGGCGGTGTAGACTATCCCGGTATCGAAGGGTAAAGCGCCCAGCACCGCGGCGTTGGTGGCATAGCGGTCGGCGCCGTAAAGGCGCGTATAGCCGGGCACGTCGCGCACCAAAGCCGGTCCGCCCAGAATATAGCCGGGCAGCCCCGGATAGGAGGCGGCGGGCGGTGTCCCGTCCGGAGCGGCCAGTTGCAGGACATAGCCGTGCGCGGCGGCGTAAGAGGCGACGGACAGAGCGTCGGGCAGTCCGTTATAACCGACGAGGAACACGCCTCGCGGTTCTTTTATTTGCGCGTTTATTATTTGGAGGGTTTCCATACGGGTCTGGCCGCGCAGGACCGTGATCTCCGCCGCGGGCAGGGCGGTGGTCAAGGCCTCGGCGACGGAGGGGGCCAGCGCGCCGATCATGTAGATCTTTTTGGCGCCAAGCCGCCTGATTTCCGCCGTCACTTCCGCCGATACGCCGCCGTTCACGCTGAGTAAAACAGGGGCGTTTTCCTGGCCGGCGAGCGGCGCGGCGGCTAAAGCGTCGATCAGATTGGCCTGCGCGCCGGGGGCGATAACGACGGTATCGGCGCTCTCCCAGCCGCGCTGTGAAATAAGCACGGATGTCTGCACCCGGTCGGCGCCGCTGATATGGGCGACTATTTTGGGATCAGAGGGAGCTACCGGCGGGGCCGGAGCAGGCGCGGCCGGCAAAGCGCCAGCGCCCGCGCCTCCACCGCCAGAACCACCGCCGCCCGAGCCGCCTCCGCCGCCAGAACCGCCGCCTCCACCACCAGAACCACCCCCGCTGCCAGAGCCGCCGCCGTTCACCGTCACGATATTGGAAGCGACGTTGCCGGCGCGGATATAGTAATGATAAATCGCGGCGCTGCCTGACGGGTCGTCGCGCCAAGGCGATTTTTGCGCGCCCATGTTTTGCGGCGCTTGGCCGTCCGGCTGGCGGTAAACGACACAGGCGCTTGATCCGGCGGCGTTATCCCAGCTTAAGGCGACGCCGGCGGCGCTTGTTTCCGCTTGGAGGGCGATGCTCTGCGTGACGCGAGTGACGCTGAGAGCGACCTGCAGGCGCCGTTCCCCGTCCGCGGTGTAAAGCCAGCCGTCTTTAGCGCCGCGCAGGCCGGCCGCCGACACGAAAGCGGAGGAAAAATCGGTCTGGACTTTCAGCTGCCAGGTGCGAGGGCCGATCCATTCGCCGCTCACCGCCCGTTTGTCGTAAAAGGAAACCGGGGTCAGCGAAGCGTTTTGCCTGGACAGCAATTCCAGCACCGGCTGGCCCTGGGCCATATCCGTGTTAAAAGTCAGAATGAGGCGGTTGGAGTAATAACCGCGGATTTCCTCGGCGGCCGGGAGGGACTCGGCGTACAGGATAAAAGGCGGACAATCGGCGGTCAGCGCGGGATTCGGCGAGGAATCGACGCGCAGAGTGCAGCCGGAGGCCAGTTCCGCCGGTTCGTCCCATTGGCTGAAATCCGGAGCGGAAGCGGAGACGGAGTGCCGCAAATCAAAATAATTAGAGCGCAGATCATAGACGGCGCCGGCGGAACCGGTAAAACGCAGCGGCGTCAGGACCGCGTTCTGCCGGAAAAGCAGGCCGCCGGTCAAATCCAGGCTGGTCAAAGGCAAATTGGATTCGGACGGCATGCTATTGTTCATGAAAGTGCAGTTGGTGACGCTGCCGCCGCTGATCTCCACCCCGGCCAGGTAGCTGAAAGAACAGGCGTTCAGGTCGGCTTTTATCACCGCCTGCCGGAAGTCAAAGGCCTGCGAGTGAGCGACGGAATCGGCCTCCACCCGCAGGGGCCGGTCCGGCGCGCCATGCCCGCTCCAATAGGCGTGGTCGATCGAAGTCACCCGCAGATCCGGATTGGTCACGGCGACATAATTCAGGACGGAACGGGCGCTCTCGCCGCTGTTCATGATCATCGCCCTGTCCCATTGGCTCCCCGGCCGCAGCGTGACCGGACGCGCCGCCGTCCCCGCGATGTTAAGGACGCCGGAGTTGACGAGAGGGGCCTCAAAGCGCACTTCCGTCCCCGGGGCGACAGTCAGCGTTTTCCCGGCCGGAATGGAGGCCGCGGAGTCGACGACCCAAACGGAAGAAGGATCCAGCAGGCTGCGTCCGGCGGTAAGGTCGCCGCCGATATGCGTGAGGCGCGTCACGGGCTTGCTCAGCGTGAAGACGGAGGCGCCGACGGTGAAGGTGAACTTCGCTTCCGCGCCATTGGCGAGCGACGGGCTGACAAAAACGTTAAACTGCGCCGCCGCGCTGCTGTTGGCGGCTAGGGCGCCAAGATTGATATCCAAGGAAGAGGCGTCTCCGGCAAAACGCACGCCGGCGGTGTGCGACGTCACTCTCAGCGTCGCGGCCGCCGCCCAGCCCCGCAAGGTAAATATTTCCACGGAAAGGGGGTTGGCCGCCCCGCCGGCGAGCAAATCGCCGCGCAAAGATGAATCGTCTATAATAAACGCGGGGGCGGGCTGGTTTTTCAACATATTGTCCAGACGGACCTGGCGCAGGGTGTAGGATTTGCCCGCGACGGTCTTGCCCCGGACGTTCTCCGTGCCGGCGACGACGCGGCTGAAAAGCTCGGCGTTCGTGATCGTTTGGCTCGGGCTGGCGTCGCGCAGCGCGGAAAGCAGCGCGGCGGCCATGCCGCTCACTACCGGCGTGGCAAAAGAGGTGCCGCTGTTGGTTCTGTAACCGCCGCCCCGCGCGGTGCTTTGCAGCGAGGAACCGGGGGCCAGCACATGGTATTCGACGCGGTCGTTGGGTAGCACATCCCAATTGGAAAACGTTGCCAGACGATCGCCGTTCGCCGCCGGTTCCTGAGCGGCGGCCATCACCCCGATGGCGCCTAGGCTGGCGGCCGGATATATCGCGGCCCAGGCCCCGGAACCGTCCGCCGGCCCGTTAGGCAGACCTTCGTTTCCGGCGGAACAGACGACGAGACAGCCCGCCTGCCAGGCGCTCAGCACGGCGGCGTCCAGAGCCGCGCTACGCGCCGTGCTGCCGAGGCTCAGATTTATTATATCGGCGTATCTCTGCACCGCGCCCATGGCGGCGATCAAATTGCTGGTATTGCCGCTGCCGCTGTTATCCAGCACTTTGACGGGGATGATTTTCGCTTCGGGCGCGACGCCCCGGGCTTGACCCTTCGCGGCGATGAGGCCGGCCACCATGGTGCCGTGATCGTAGCCGTCGCTCACATCGCTTAAATTGCCGCTGCCCGTGAAGTTGCGGCGGCCGGGATAAGAGGAGTCGATATTCATGGCCAGATCAGGATGAGTTATATCCACGCCGCTGTCTAGCACCGCGACCCGCACGCCGTGGCCGGGCGAACTTATCTGGCTGAGGCCCTCCGGGATCCCGTAATCCTCCAGATGGTATTGGGTAAAAGCGGCCGCCGCTTGCAGCTCGCCTTGGGCGAAAGGCGCGGCGCTGACCAAATAATCCGGTTCGGCGGCCAGCACAGCCGGGTCGGCGAGCAAGTCGGCCAAAATCCGACCGGCGCTGCCTTCCTCCACTTGCAAAACATACCAGTCCCCCGCCTCAGTGCCGGTCTCAAGGCCCGCATCGGAGCCGGAGAGCGAGTAGGCGGCGACATCAGGGAAAACGGCATAATGATCCGTCCCCGCCGTGTCAGAGGCGACGCCGTAAAGCGGCGAGAGCGCGGCCTTTGCGGGGCTGGTCTCCGCCGCGCGCAGCAGGAGGGAGGCGGAGAGCACGCCCTGGGGCCAGACGCGAAGGGAATGGGCTGTTATGGCGGCGGATCCGGCCGCGGGCAGTTTGACCAGCAAGGAGTCGGGGGCGTGCGGCGCGGTCAATAAAAACTCCGCCGCGTCTTCTTCCGCCAAAGAGAGCCGCGCCGGTTCAGGCGCGGCCGCGGAAACCGACAGCGACGGAGCGGTCGGGATGGCGAGTAACAGGATGATGAGGGAAAAGACCAGCGGCCGGATAAATTTTCGGGGGTTCATCAAGGATACCTCTAAACATTCAGAATCAATGCCTACAGCCAAACACCGTAGGGCAGGTTACGACCCGCCCCGCACCATATTTGAAACGGATTTCCGTAGGGGCCTACGAATCCGTGCCCCGCTCAGCCGCCGCCGCCGAAGGCGACGATTTCCGTATCGCTGGAGACATAGCGGTTGGAAACATTATAGTTGGCCGCGCCGGGCGTGAGGAAGATAGGCGATTCCGTCATCGCGGCCAAAGAAGCGCCGGGCAGGGCGTCGACGAGCGATACGCCGTTCGCGGTGAATACTTTATCATATTTAAAAGGCAAAGTGTCGCAAATCACGGCGTTGGTGGCGTAGCGGTCCTGGCCGGCCAACCGGGTAAAATCCCCATAGTCTTTGACCAGAGCCGATCCGCCCAGAATATAGCCTTTGTTTTCCGGCACGCCGCTCACGTTACCGCTCGGATCGGCCAGATGGAAAACGAATCCGTTCGCGGCGGCGAATGAGGCGGCGGAAAGCGCGTCGGGCACGGCGTTATAGCCGATGATGAAAGCGCCGCTGGGGTTTTTGATCTCGCTGTTCACCAAATTGCTCGTTTCCAGCCGCGTGCGCCCTTTCAGCACTATGACGTCGCTCTCGGCGAAATTTCGGTTCAGCTCGTCCGGCACCGAAGCCGGCAAAGCGCCGATGACATAGATTTTTTTCGCCCCCAGCCATTTTATCTCATCCCGCACGGACACGCTCAATTTGCCGTTCGTGACGTAGAGGATGGGGCAGGCCTCCTGACCCGCCAGCGAGGAGGCGGTCAGCGCGTCGATCAGATTTTCCTGATTGCCGGAGACCAAAATGACCGTATCGCTGTTTTTCCAGCCGTAATGCGAAATGGCGACGGAAGTCTCCACGCGGTCGATGCCGGAGATGCGGGGCAGATTGGACACGACCGGGAATGCCTGAAAACCGCCGGGCGGCACGGCTGTACCGCTGCCGCCGCCACCTCCCCCGCCGCCTCCGCCACCACCGCCGCCAGTGGCAAAACCGCTGCCGATGCCGCTGCTGGGGGCCTTGGAGGCGAAGATATACCGGCGCAGATCCCAGGCCGTGGTAAGCCAAGTGTCTTCCGCCCAGTTGAGACCGGCGGCGGTGATAAAGATATTATACTCCACCGGCTCGTTCTGGCGCACTAAGGTCAGCGGGACTTCCCACTCATTGGACGCGGCGCCGGTGGCGGTCACATGCCGCCAGGTCCCCCGCTCGGTCTTGCCGGAGGGGTAATAGTACGGCTGGTTTAACACGGCCACGTCCGCTTCGGAATTGGAGACGGCCAGATAAGAGTTGAAAAACAAGGTGACGTTTTTACGCATATACGACCTGCCCTGCAGGGAAGCGCCGATATTGCTCGCCGACTCGATCCGGGTGACAAAAGGCGGGCAGCCGGCGGCCAGAGCGACGCTGGGATAAGCGTCATAGAGCAAAGTGGAGCCGGGCGCCGTCGCCATGTTGCCGAGCGTATACCCCCACAGCAAAGCGTTGGCCAGCTCGCTTGCCAAATTATGGTAATTATCGCTGATGCGGAAGGTCAGTCCGGGTTCCGTCGCGAAACACACCGGCGTCATGATGGCGTTATGATGAAAAGGCGCGACTTTCTGCAGATCAGCCAGGAGCGCCTTAAACTGAGCGCCGCCGATGATCTGCGGGTACAGGGCGTCCGCGCCGGCTGGCAGCTGGCCGGTGAATGTTCCGTATACGTCGCCGGAAATATTTTCGCTGTCAGCGGCGGGGTTCACTGTATAGGTTATGTCGGCCGGCGACAGATTCGCGCCGTATAAACCGAGGTACGCGGCCAGAAAAGCGCGGAACTCCTGGTTGCCGCCGAAATCAGCGTAATTGCGGTTGTTTTTTGTCGTATAAACAAAACTCCCGTCCCCGCCCGGGCGCAGCTGTTCCAAATCGACCCCGAACCCGTAGTTATAGACGACGCTCTGGCTGGCCCCGGGCCCGCTCGCGTTGAGGAAGAGGGAATTGGTGATCTGGCCGTCATAGAAATCGACGCTGTATATCCCGTCAAAAAGGGATTTGTCGGTCGGCGCGTCTATCACCGCGTCCCGCATATTGTAAATCTCGGTGTAACTCATGTTTTGCGCGGCGACGCGCTGGGGAGTATCTAGGAAATCAGTGTCCTCGGTCACAGAGCGGGGGCTGGCGCCGCTGAAAAAGCCGTGTTTTATCTCGTTGACGCTGATCAGCGGTCTTTCTATGGCGGAATAATCAATATTCGTGCGGCCGCCGGCTGCGTCCGTGATGGTGACGAAGCCCGCGCCGTTATCGTCTAGGTCGAAAGGCTGTAAAATAGCGTAGTTTTTATCGCTGCCCCCTCCGCCGATCGTGACCGCGCCTTCATTGACGATCGCGCTCCGCGTGTCGAACAGCAGGCGGACGCCGGGCTGAACCGTCAGCGTCTTGCCGGCGGGAATCGTCACCGGTTCCGTCAGTATCCAGACGTTGCGATCCGGGGTCAAGGTGAAGTTGTTACCACCCGACATGTACGCCGTGTCCAGTATCTCCTGGCGCAGGACGGTGAGCGTCAGCACGTCCAAAGTCATGCTTATTTCGGTGGCGGCGCTATTGATCGGGCTGACGACCGTAGAGCCGGTTTCATCGGCCAAATTGCCGCTCAGGGACAAATCCAGTTTGACGGTCGAGTATTCATAATCCTCCGGCAGATCCAAATTGACGCGCCAGGCGATTATATCCGCGCCGCGCAAATCAGCGTCCTCCGGGTCCAGCGTCACGGTCGGGGCGAAGCTGGTAGGGCCGGGGGCCGACGCGGTCGCGTGCAGCTCCACATCGGTAAAATGCCCGCGCACGCTTTGCACGGAAATCGTGAGCGGATTGACCCGGTTGCGCACCAGCCGGCCGCGGAGGCTGTTTTCCTGGATGCGGATCTTGGCCTCGCTGGGGGGCATCTCGTCGAGCATTTTATTCAGATTGACCTGACGAAAAGACAATCTCGGATCATCGCTGCTTCCGCCGCCGCGGCCGTAGAGCCGATCCGTGTTGGCGGTGACGCGATCCCATAAGACCGAATTGTCGGCGTCTAAATTAGAATTTTCAAGGTAGGACTTGAGCACGGCGGCCATACCGCTGACGACCGCCGCCGCGTGCGAGGTGCCGCTGCCCGCCGCGTAGCCGCCGCCAACCTCCAGGCTCCAGATGTCCGCGCCCGGGGCCATGACTTCGTATTCAACGTCGTTGTCGGGGTTTACATCCCAGTTGGAAAAACTTGTCAAAATATTGCCGTCGGCGTCCGGCGCCTTCGCCGAGGCCATGACGCCGACGACGTTCGTATGGGCGCCCGGATAGGACGGGTAGCCATAGCGGTCGTATACGTTCTCATTCGGCGTGGATTCGTTGCCGGCGGCGGCGACGAGGAAAATCTCGCGCTGCCAGGCCTTGGCCAAGGCCTCCTCCTCCGCCCGGGAATAGCCGAAACCGCCGAAACTCATGCTGGCTATATCCACCACGCGGTCATTCTCATCGGCGTTCAATTCGGATATATAGTCCAAGCCCCTCAGGTAGGAACTCATGCGGACGCTGCCGTAAGCGTCAATTATTTTGATCGGCAGGATCAGGGCGGAAGTGGCCAGGCCGGTGTTTTTGCCGGCGATGATTCCCGCCATCGCCGTGCCGTGCCCGTAGTCGTCACTCACGTCATGTAGCTCGCTGCCGGCGAAATTCCTGTGCGCGGACGAATCATATATGTTGCCCTCCATCTCCGGATGGAGGAGGTCCAGGCCCGAATCCAAAACGGCGACGACCACGCCTTCACCGCGGGAGGAAGCGCGCGCGAGTCCCGCCTGAACGCCGTAGCCGTAAGTCGGCAGATCCGCTCTGACCCACTGATAAGGCTCGGAAGTCGGCAAATCAGCGGCGGCGGCCCGGACGGTCTCCTCCGTGTCCGCCGGTTCGTCCGCGTCCAGATAGATCACATAATTAGGCTCGACGCAAAGCACTTGCGGATGGGTCAGCAGTTCGCTCGCCGCTTCCGCCAGCCGGCTGCCGTCCGCCAAAACGACCTGATACCAATCGCCGGGGCCGCCGCCGTCGTAGGTTTCGTCAGTCATAGCCGCCGCGTCCGCCGCCGCCATCGTAAAAATCGCTGCCGCCGACTGCACGGCGTCCAAACTCGGCATAGAGCCGCCCGGCGTGAGTTTCACCAGCAGCTCGTCCGCCGCCTTGTCGGACAGGTCGCTCCAGACGACGGCGCGGTCGCCGCGGTCGAAGCGCAGTGTTTCCGTCAAAGAGCGAACGACGTCTTCGTCAAAAGAGGTGATGTAGTCATAGACCGGCGCCGCCCCAAGCGGGGCGGGCAAGAAAGCGAGCAGGAGCAGCGCGAGCAATACGCTCAGGATTTTCGGGTTTTTCTTATTCAATTTCAAACAGCGCGGCTAGTGCGCGCCTCCCCCTTTCAAGGCACAGATTTTCGCCGCGTCATTGTTTCCAGTACGCGGCTTCTTCGTTGTAAGGAATATAATAAAACCCGGTTTTGCGCTCAAAGGTCACGAGCGCCAGCCCCGGCAAAGTCTCGCGTTTCAGGCCCAGGGCGTCGCATATTTCATCGATGAGACCAGCGGGGAAAGGATTGAGGAAGACGAGACTGGTTTTTTCAAACAGGGCCCGGGCCAGCGGGGAAACTTTTTTATAAGCGCCGATAACGGCCCAGATCTCGATATTCTCCCGGTTCGTGGCGATATAGTACAGGCGCGCCAGCTGCTCGACGAACTCCGGCCGGCTCCAGCATTTAGCGGAAAAATCCAGGAAAAGCCTGACCGGCGAACCGCCCTCCTCCGGCGCTTGCAGGGCCCAGGTGGCGAAACACTCCAGAAAAGTAATAACACGCGGCGCGTAGTCGCAGGAGCAATAGTAGACGCCTGGGACGGACGGCCGCGTTATCCATGTTATATCGGTGTTATAAGGTTCCACGTCCCGCACGGGGTTGCGGATCGCCTCATCGGACGGTATGCGCTGCGAGGCGTCGGAAAGGACGATGTTTACGGCGTTATTGCGGCTGAACTCAGGGGTTTGCAGGGCGGACCAGATAAGTTTTGACTTGCCGGAGCCGGCTTCTCCGAGGATCAGGTGACTGCCGGGTAAAAAATGCGCGAAAGGCAGCGTTTGCTCGTTCATGAGTCTCATCCCTTTCATATTTCTACAATTATAAGTAGGTTATTCTACACGGAAATCGCCTTTCCCTTTTAGCGGCGGCGGGGATAAAAAGTTTTTCAGCCCAGCGCGCCTAAAATCACGTCGCCAATCAGTTCGTCCTCCGTGGGTCCTCCGTGGCGGCAAGCAAAATTTTGCCTGCTATGGACAAAATACAGGACTCATGCTATGATTTGCGGGAAAGAGATATTTCGGCGCGAAAAATTCAGCCTGCAAAGATGGTTTCCTCCAATCGGCGCTTGACCTGCCGGCGGACGATTACGACGAGATTGAGATAGTCGATCCCCATCTGCTGCGGGAATACCCCGGCGACAAGCTGGGGATCATAGACGTAAAACTTAAAACTAAAAGCAAAAAAATCATCCACATCGAAATACAGCTTGCGGTCACGCCGGAACTGAAAAACCGCATTGTTTTCTACGAGGCAAAGCTGATCACGGAGCAAATAGGGAGCGGCGACAGTTACGCCGCTGTGAATCGGGTCGTCAGCATCGTCATAGCCGACGGGAAACTGATCAAGGATAAGGATAAGGAAAACCCGCGCTACCACCACCGTTTTACCCTTTATGACCGGGTAGCGGATGTGGAATTCACCGATTTGCTGGAAGTTCACACGCTGGAGCTCACGAAACTGCCCACAACCGCAGACGGCACGGCATTGTACGATTGGGTGAGTTTTATCGCCGCCAACAGTGAGGGGGAATTGAAAGTGATAGCAGATAGGAACCAGACGGTCAGTCGGGCGGTTGTGAAACTCAAGGAGTTGTCCGCTGACGAACGTGCCCGCGACTTATATGAGCGCCGCGAGAAAGAGCGGCGCGATACAGCCATGTTTTTGCGCGACGCGGAAAGGCGCGGTGAAGCCGCGGGCAGGGCCGAGGGCAGGGCCGAGGGCAGAACCGAAGGCAGAGTCGAAGAAAAATTGGATATAGCGAAAAATATGCTCAAACGCGGCAGACATATTGATGAAGTGATTGAAGATACGGGGTTGACCCGCGAGGAAGCGGAGGGCTTGCGGTAAAGCTAATTTGTAGTTACATTGTATTGACAAAACGCGAATTTTTGGGTATCCTATTATCTGAGAGGAGATGATCCGATGCCAACTATTCAGTTCCGGACGGATGAACTGACCAAAGTTCAGTCCAGCGCTATTTTCCAGCAACTTGGGATCACCATGTCTGACGCGATCAATATGTTCCTGCGTCAGTCGATTTTGCACGGCGGTCTGCCATTTGAGCTTAAAATACCAAGATACAACAAAATTACGCTTGCCGCGCTTGCCGACATGGAGCGGAGCAAGGGCAAAGGTGTTCGCGGCAAGTCTGTCAGCGCCGCTCTTGCCGATTTGAAAGCGGAGGATGGCGACAACGAATGAATGTGCGATGGCGCGGCCAGTTCAAAAAAGACTACAAGCTGATGATGAGACAGGGCAAGGACATAGCCCAACTGGACTATGTGGTTGAGGAATTGGCTGCACAGAACCCATTGCCTGAACAATACCAAGATCACCCGCTCAAAGGGGATTACAAAGGATACCGGGAATGCCATATTGAACCAGATTGGCTTTTGATTTACGGCTATGAAACGCTTGAAGATGAAACACTTGAAGATGACGAGTGTCAGTTGCTACTGGTCAGAACAGGGTCACATTCCGATTTGTTTGAATAGACGTGCGAGAACATCTACCGGGACAGGCTCATCAGGATACCGAAACCTGACTTCATCGTCCTCTACAACGGCACGAGGCGGTCAAAGAAGCTGTCGCTTATTGCATCAACAACGGGATCATGAAAGATTTTCTCAATTCACACGCATCGGAGGTGACGAATATGCTGTTTACGGAATTCAACTTAAGCGACGCCAAGAGGATATGGCGAGAAGAAGGCGTAGAGGAAGGCATAGAGAAGGGTATAGAAAAAGGCATGGAAAAAGGCGAAACCTTAAAAGCGTTTGCCATAGCGAAAAACCTTTTTGCTATGAACATTTCGCTGGAACAGGTTATCGCGGCGACCGGACTGACCCGCGAGGAAGCGGAGGGCTTGCGGTAAAGCTTTTTACCCAAGCGCGCCTAAAATCACGTCGCCAATCAGTTCGTCCTCCGTGGCGGCGCCGCTTTTCAGCAGGTTGCGGGGTTTGCGGTAGGGAGACCTTTGTCCGGCTCATTACGATTGCGCACCGACAGAGAGACGAAACAGATCCAGAGGGAGCAGTTTCTCCTGCGGGATACCCATGCCGATAAGCTGAGCGTAGACATCGTTATAATAATCATGGGTCGCGATCAGAATGTAATCATAGGCCAAATTGTTTAGTGAATCCGGCGCAAGGATAAGTTGGCCAAATATAGTTTCTCCGAGTTTGTTTTTATCATTATCGCATAAAGCAATGATCTCAAATAATTCCTCATGGTTCCCTATTTCTTCAAAAAATTCCCTGCAATAATAACCTGTACCAAAAATTACCACTCGCGGTTTGCTGAAAATTATTGCACCCACTTTTTTGACATAGGAATTGGCATAATTAGCAGCGATATCTAAAACAAGTCTGCCATCAACATCATTGTTTAACAATGTATCACGAAGTTCTTCGTTAAAACTCCGAGAAGTATTCTCCTTCAGGTGCGACAATCCGCAGGCGAAACTGTAAACGCCATCAAAAATCAAAAGATTGTCCAGGATCCAATTCCAATGTTTGCTCAAAGCTCTTGCGAAAGCAGCATTTTCAAAAACACGGTGCTTGTGATTTGCCGCTTCCATGTCAATATAAAGGCGCACAGTGTCTATTATCCATTCGGCAAGTTCGTATATTGAAGGGCAGTTCAAGGCGATCAGTATTCCAAGATGGTAATTGTATACAGACAAGAAACGGTATCTGGTATATTTTTTAATATCAATATGAAAATATTTTTTGACGGCCGCCGCAAATAGATTGTTTGAAGCATCAGCTATCTCACGCTTTTTTCTCGCCGAAATCCCTATATCCAAATCAAAATGTCTGTCAAGTAGAACCTCTTCAAGATTTACAAAGATTGTTTCATTCAATAAACTCAACCAAAGCGCGTAATCTTCCTGCGGTTGATTGACAGGGTAACGCCAATTGTTTTTCATAAATAATTTTCGACGCAGCATCAGACTGGAATGACAATTCGCACAAAAGAAAAGCATATTTGCTGCGATATCTTCTGAACGGATAGGGTAAGCAGTAATTTCGCAAAAAATAGAGTATATTTTTCTACATTGGGAGCCTAGTATTCCAACTGCGGGATGTTCTTCCAAGTAGCGCGCCTGTTTCTCAAAGCGGATCGGATAAGCCGGATCGTCGGCGTCCACCCGCGCGATATACTTGCCTTGCGCCAGCTTGATCCCCTTGTTCAAGGTAGCCGCCAAACCAAGATGGGTCTCGTTTTCGATCCAGCGGATGCGTTTATCCGCCGCGGAATAGCGCAGCGCGATTTCTTTGAATATGCCGGGACCGTCCGGCTCTCCCATGATAAACATTTCCCAGTCGCTGAACGTCTGCGCCTGAATGCTCCGAATCGTTTCTTCAATATATTCTGCCCCTGTCCAAACCGGCAGGATCGCGGTGACAGTTACAGGATTATCCATCTAATTATCCGCCTCACTGATTATTTCAAACAAAAATTTATCCAATCTATAAATACGATCAATATCTATCCGAACATCATATACTAATTGCCTAAAAATCTCCATAAAGTATCGCTCGCTGAAAACAACTATTTTATCAAAAGAAAAATCGCGCAGCCCCTCAGGTTTGACAACCGGAATCCCGTGGAAACGTTCGCCCCAGCGCGAAGCATCATTGTCGCTGAACACAATAATATCGAAGCGGTCATGTGAAAAAATATCGGTGTCTTCCCAATAATATCTGAACAGCCCGCCAAGGCCGAAGATCGCAATTTTGGGTTTTGGCGCGGACTGCGCCTCGCGAAGGATAGAATCGGCCATATCGTTTACAATCCGCTCTCCGCATCTGCCGTCCGTGTATGGCACACAGGCGTTAAACGCTTTGGCCCGCTGTTCTTTTTTCGGGTCAAATCCATTGCGGAACCGCTCAAGAAAATGCACCATATCGTCCGCGGTCGTGCCTTGGTAAAATGACTCCAGCAACGGAGCAATCGCGTCCGTCATTTTCTCAATGTTATCAGCGTTATACATATATAGAATCGGCGCCCCCGTGAGCGCCGCCTCAATCATCAGGGCGCTCCGATCTATAATTACCGCTTCCGCGCATGACAAAGCCGCGCGATAATCAGAGGCGCCGTATACGTACACATTTTCTTTCGTCGCAAGCATGGCAAGCAAGATTTGGGATTTCTCCCGGGCCGCCGTTTCCAGTTCGTCGGACTCGGCCAACATCAGCGGATGTGGCGTAAAAATGAAAAACAAATCGGGAAAATCTGAAACTTTATCCGCGAACTTCACATATTCGTCAATATTCGGCGTAATGAGGGTATTGCCGGCCTCCATTTTGGGAAAGTGCATCTTCCAGAGAACTGTCCGGCGATTACCTATTAGCCGCCTCAATTCATCGGGAAACTCAAACCTTCCTTTGTCCGCGTAAGAATCAAATTTCGGATGCCCGCACACGCGAACCGCCGCTCTGTTCGGGCAATGCTCTTTATAATGCCCAGCCATTTCCGAAGACATTACATAAATTCTCCAGGCGTTCAAAACAGTGAAAGTGTAAAAATGATTGATCCGCGAGAGAGGGGTATCGGATATTTCAATTCCGTAGGGGATATAGACCACGCGGGCGCCGAGCGCCGTGAAATTAAGCGAGAGCGCTTGGACGGGCCGGTGCGTCGTGTCATAAGGCGATTGCAATACGACGATATGCGGTTTATAATCCGTTAAATTGAACTCATTGAATTTTGCGTAGGCTAATTGATTTTCCGTAAGGAATTCCTCGGCCCCGATCATCTGCGCCTTGCTGAAAGCGAGTTCGTCCAGCCAAAGCAGTTTTACTTCAAAGCGTTCATCCTCAGTGCCAGCGCGATATACACTCTCCCAGCTCGGCCAGAAGGATGGGATCTGAAACAGGAAAATTACGCGTATTTTTTCTCCGCGTGATAACGGAGTATATGACGGCTTTCCGAACGACATTACTGACCTCCGTCCAGCAAATATTCTTTTATCCCGTGAAACACCGTATACCCAAGCGGTTCTAATTTGGCGCGGACACCGCGGGCCAGATCGCGATCACTGATCATGATGATTACGATCCAACCGCTGACCACGGTTTGAAAATCAGGGGCCGTTACTTTCAGCCCGCCTATTTCGCCAATGTTTTCAGCGTTCAGATCCCAGACGCGAGCCTGCAGGGAAAATTCAAAAACAGAAACGGAGTCCAAAAAACGTTGCATTAAGAAGCCGGCGCCGTAAAAAGTGATCGGGTTTTCCCCATTGCTTTTAAGCATATTCAACAAATGATACTTTCTTGCTTCCGCCAAAGTGAAATTCAGTTTGCCGGCAACGCATAAATCCCTGTTGTTCATGACGGCTTTATCAAAAACGCGAAGTTGGCGGGCGAGATAATGACGTGCGAGCAGACGCCTGATATTCTGCAAATCAGTTTCCGTCGGCATTTTGCCCCACGGAATGAACAGAGCGTCAAATACATTTTGAATGTATTTCCTCGTGTCGGCGCTCACTTGGACCGCAGCAATATTTGAATTGAAATTCACCCTCTCCGAATCTTCCGCGAGCAATAACTTATCAGCCGCCAGAACGCTCATGAGGACGCGCGGGGCTAAAAAACCGCTCGAAACGACGTTATTGACCCCCATCACGTCATGGATGACGACAATGGCCCCGTCCGAGAGGAAAGGCAGGACGCAGAGAAAGTTCAGACTCTCCACGGGGTGGTAATGGGCGGTATCTATGACGGCAAAATCAACGTCACCTCCTATTTCCTCCATAACTTCCGCCGGGTCTTGCCCGGTCATAAGGCGCCACCGACTGAGCGGCAATTTGGCGGCGTGTTTTTGAACTTCATAGCCGATCCGCATGCCGCTGTAAGATATTTCCGGGTCATAACCGTAACTGCCGCTTACCGCGTGATCGACGGAGATGACCTGAGCTTCGCCGCCGTACGCGCCGATAGCGTTAAGGATATTGACTGTGCCGCCGCCGGCACAGACGCCGATTTCCAGTATTTTGCCCGGCTGATAGTACGTGATCAGGCCGTTGATAAAACGACGCTCGGCGCCAGTCATCTCACTGTGTATTTGCGCCCAGTTTATTTGGTTACAGCGTTGCGTTTCGTAGTTTTCAGGAACAATAGTGAGCCCACTCAACTTGGTTGTTTTCATCCGCTTTATCTCCTCTTATTAGACATTCTCTTGACGATTCTTTACTTGTTCTTCCGCCCAGCGGCAATCCGGCCGAACAAATCAGGATGAATTATGTCTAAAATAGGTTTTTGAACATATTCGTCGATTGCACCGCAACCTTTCGCGCTACGTTTTATATACAGAATAATGTTCTGCTTGTAATAATCACTTACCTCAGGATTATCCCATATCAACGGGCGTATGCAGTCCACTGCTTTGTAACCGTTGTCCGCGAACAAATTAGCCCAATAACTCTGCGGTTTTTCGTTGATATGCTGATCTCCGCCCTGCCCCGGAACGGCGGCGGAGAAAACAATAGTATCACTCAGTCCGCACAGCGTGGCAACAAACTGCCGGGCGTGATTTTCGCCGAGATGTTCGGCCACTTCCAGACTGAGCGCCAAATCATAGCGTCTCTCTGATTTGTACGGCTTCGTCAGATCGTGCGGGATGAAACACTCATCCTCCAACCGCAGTCTTGTTCTGTCCACATAGGCGCCGTCCAAGCCGAATACTTCTTTTGCTCCATATTCCTTAAATTTCCGGACAATCAAACCTATACCACATCCTACATCGATGACTGAGCGCGGATTTATAAACGTCGTTATGACCTGCAGTAGTCCATTGGCACTCGCCGCCTGGGTTTTAAGATTTTTCTCGTAAAATTCCGAATCATAAGGATTGTTCGGCCCGTACTTTTCGTAATACCAATCCCAGCATGCTTGTTTGAATTCTTCGTCAAGAAAATACAAGTTATCCAGCGCGAAAGACAGCTTGGGTATAATATCATTGTAATATTTACAATCAACGGCCAGCACCACACCCGTGTTTTGCAAAAAAAACGTGTTCTTGAATTCATCAATAGAAATAATGGGTTCTCCTGCCTGCATGTGGTCAAACTCCGGCGAGGACACGATAAATCCGCGGACGCCGACATTCCGTTCACACAAGCACTCACGAAGCGCTTGGCCATACGCACCCGTTCCGAATAACCAGATGTTCTGATATTTTTGGAGCCATTTTGCCAAACTGTCTAAAGACGACATATTACTCACACATCCTGTTAATTTAATTAATCACAAAACCATTCTCCGCGTTCACGCTTACTCGGGAGCCACGAACCTATGCAGCGGAAATCTCTCACTTTGCAATAAGCACACATTCGCGGTCTTTGCGAAACAAACTCCAACAATTCATCACCTGTTTCCGCCTGGAAAATGTCCAGCCCATCGTCGTTGCAAACGGGATTGTCAATGTTGAATTTTGCCGCGCAATATTCCCACGAGAATTTTTTATGGCAAGTATAGAGCCGCCTGTTGTTCACGGCTATGCAATTATTGTGCATGAAGCAAAAGATATAGTCCCACGGATTTTCCCCTCCCTTTGTGGCAGCCCTCATTTCCCATGATTCTTTGTCCGCCATATAACTTGAATCTCCCACATATTCAAGAAGCGCGCCGAATTGCTCCGCTTTAGCGAAAACATCTTTGACGTCAAATGGATATTTTACAGGATATTTGGTCCATGACAGTTTCACCTGATTGGCCGATAGTACGCTCCAAAAAGTGTCGCTTTGATTGCCAAGCAACAGTCCGTTCGTAATAACGTGTATTCTCGCGGCGGATGATATTTGGCGGGTGCAAACAACAAATTCCAAAAATTCCGGGTGCAGCAGCGGTTCCGCCGCGGTCAAACCGATGTAAATAAGGCGTTCGCCAAGCAGATCATAAACGCGGCGAAGCTCCTTTTTATACTGTGCCAAATCATAGAATCGTTTTGGGGCAATGGGCGCGGCGATCTGACATGAATAGCAGGACAAATTGCAGTGGCTCGTCAAATGCCAGCTTATTTTCATGCCTTTCCTTGCTCCGCAGTGACTTGAGATCAGTTCTTTGTACGTTTCGTCAAAAAAGTACATGTCGTCATAAGCGAAATACAGTTTTGGCAGAATTTCGGCGTAATACAAAGACGAAACACCCATAATCAAGCCGCGCTTGCCTTTTGCGGAATGATGATGCGCTTTAAATTCGCTTATACTCATAACCGGATCACTGTCTTCAGCATAATTTTTTTCCGGCGCGGAGACAACGAAGCCGGAGATCACAAAACCACATTCTTTAAGGAAATTCCGTATGGCTTTCCCATAATCGCCCATGCCAAACACCCATATTTCCTGGTACGCCGGAATCCATTTTAGAAAAAAACTGTCAAACAACTCAAAATCCGATTGTGACATCTTGTCTAAATTTGCGAACTTCATATTTATATACCCTCATGTTTATGCCAGCGCGCTTGCACTGCTCACGCTTACCGCATATATTTTTCAAAAAATAATTTTGGGTCAAACAATAATTCCGCCCTCTCGCGTATCTCATCGAATGTCCAATCCCACCATTTCACACGCAGCAAGCACACGATCTCCTCTGGAGCATAGCGATACTTGATGATTCTGGCCGGAACCCCGGCGACCACGGCATAGGGAGGTACGTCGCGCGTAACAACTGCGCCCGCGCCTATCATCGCGCCGTCGCCCACATATCGCACACTGGACGGATTAATATAAGCGTGAGCTCCAATCCAGACGTCATTGCCGATAATAACTTTTTCTGTCGGATTTTTATGAATGGGAGCGGAACTCAACGCGGCATATCTTTCTTGGCCAAGAATTTCCTCAAAACAATACTGGGTTGCCATGATTCCGGCGGAATGATGAAGTCCGTTTCCCCAGCAAACAGCCGTAATATTTATTGAGGTATAATTTCCAATACTTTCAATATATTGATCGCCAAAATCAGGGATGTTTAAGGTTTTTTTAACCGTTTGATTTATAGAACCGGAGTGATTTCCGGTTTTAAAAGCTGAACAAAAATCCCTCTTATCTCCTTTTCCGCCATTGTTAAGCAGAAATCTTTTTATCTCTGTTTGAAAGCGGCTTGTGCCTATAAATACATAATGAGCTGCTTTATCCCACGCGGAAGGAGGGAGTACAGGTTTCCCTAAAAACATAGTCTGGTTTTCATGATTCATGTCAAAAAACAAATCAATGTCAACACCGTTTGCTATAAGTTGGCTGACTACGCGCGGCGCATTTTGACCGGCGCCCCATACCGCTGCCATTCTGCCGTTGATATTCCTGACGCACTCCTGTATAATCTCCTTATCGATTAGCATATAACAACACCTCTATTGCAGATTCATTTCAACCCGTACCCGCCGCTTATCGGTATGACCGCACCGGTGAGATAAGTGCTTTTGAGCGCCGCCAGACAAACAGCCGCGACTTCCGCCGGCTCGGCTAGGCGGCCCAGCGCGGTTCGCGCCTCGATCCGCGCCCGCTGATCCGGCGGTTTTTCCTTTTGCCACGACGTGTCCACAAATCCCGGTTCTACCGCGTTGATCCGAATCCCCGCGGGCGCGAGAAATTTGACCAAGTTCCCGCTCAAGGCGGACAGCGCCGCTTTCGACACGCCGTAGCTTACGGATACCGAGTGAGGGACGCTTGCCAGCAAGGAGCTTACACACAGAACCGACGCGCCCGGCGCAAACAACTCAGCTTTATACAGGCCCTGGATCAGGAAAAACGGCACATTCACATTGGCGCGCATCACCCGTTCCCAGTTTTCGGCGGTTACCGCGCCGAAGGCGGTCCTGTCGGTCAGGCCGACGTTCAAAACGAGGTAAGTCAGGCCCGCTGCCGGCAAGGCCGCCGCAACAGCGTCCGCCCCCGCGTACTCGGCCAAGTCGGCGCGGATAAATCCCATCCGCTCACCGTACTCGGCCAACTGAGCGCGAACATTTCCGACACGGGCCGCGTCATGGGCGTAGTTCAGGAAGACGAAACAGCCGTCTTGCAGCAAGGCTTCCGCTATCGCCAGGCCGATCCCGGACGTGGCCCCGGTCACCAGCGCGTATTTCATCGGCGGTCCTCCTTTTCCGCCGCGGCATAGCGTTTTTGCCAGGCGAGCAGAGCGTCGCGGCTTTGCAGAGAGCGGATAAAACGGAGGAAGTTGTCGGCGGCGGCGCCGCTCATCGCGGTCGCGCGCGCGTATTCGCTGAACTTAGCCTCGTCGGCGGCGCGGAGCAAGTGTGGCTGCATGCCTGATTTTTCGATTATCGCCCACACGGTAGCGCATATCCTTTCTATGGAAATCGGCTTCAGCTTCAGATTAAACAGCGCCGAACTGATTATTCTTACCGCCGCGTAAGCTCGCACATCCGCGGGAGCGGCGCCGGCATAACCGCTGTACAGTTCCCAGAGGATATCCGCGCTGCGCTCGATATCCGCGGTCGAGGAGGAATACAGCCGGGAATCGCGGCGGTCGCAGTAGACGTAAAACGCGGCCGAGATCGTGCCGACGCGTTCCGCCGCGGTATAACAGGCGAAATTAAAAGCAAAATCATCCGCGTAGACCTCGGGATGAAAGCGCAGTTTGTTCCGCGCTAAGAATCCGCGCTCATAGAATTTGCCCCAAACGGTGATCGTCCGTCCGCTGACCGCGAGCTTGTACATATAATCCCGCTGATTTTGCTGATCGACGGCAAAAAACTCGTCGCCGAACTTGACATAATCGCTCATCTCTCCGACCCGCTGACCGCCCGCGTCCTTTTTCCCGCCGCAGCACAATATATCCAGTTTCTGATTCGCCGCCGCCGCGTGCATCGCGCTGAACATCCCCGGCAGGATATAATCGTCCGCGTCCACGAAGGTCATATACGCGCCTTGCGCCTCGTCCAGCCCGCGATTGCGGGCGGCTGGAAAACCTGTGCCATCCTCGCAAAAAAGTTTGACCCGCCTATCCGCGTCCGCGTAATTTTGACAGACCTCAACGCTTTTGTCTGCCGACTGCGATTCCGCGACGAGCAGGACTTCGAAATCATCCAAATCCTGAGAGAGTATGGAGTCAAGGCATCTGGCGATATATGGTTCGACATTGTACACAAGCACTATCACGCTGAGTTTTGGCATTGTCTGTAAATCCCTCGTCACGCAAACACCTCGCTCATATCCGGCAGCGCCGCGCCATCCGCGCAAGCCCGCAGCATAGCGCGCGCCGCATCTTCCCCTTCGGCGGAAAAACTGTGTAACCGGCAGTAGTGACCGATATAATCACCTTCCAGGCACATTACAAGGCTCTTTTTTACCGCCTCATCCACAGCGAACGCGGTCACCGCGTTTTTTATTTCCGCTTCCGGCAGTTTTGCCTGCCAAGCGTAGAACATGATACTCCTGAGCCGTGTATAGGCATAGATCGCTAATATCGGCTTCGCAACGCGTTCATTCTCCGCGTTGAGCGTCGCCACCGCCTTGTTAAAGCTATCTAAAAACAGCAATCCATGGTTCCCCCTTCGGATATGCTCCCGCATCGCTGAATCGTCACGCTGAACATATTGATACAGCGACTGCCTGACATGAACGATGCGCGGAGTTTTGAGCAGCGCTGATAGATTGAGCAGATGGTCTTCGCTGTACCGCGTTTCGGGAAAACGTATACCGTTACCGGCCAAAAACTCACGCCTGTACAAACGCGACCAAACGTAATTGTTCGGTTTCGGCGCCGCGCTAAACCGGTAATAATAGTCGGCGACGTTTTTCGCTGATATCTGGAACACATCGTCCGACAACCGGGCAAAACTCTCAACTGTTTGCTGCGGGTATACTATATCGAAATCGCAGACCGCGATATCAGTCTTCTCCGCCGCGGCTTTTGCGTGCAGCGTCTTCAGCATATCCGGTTTCATCACATCATCGGAATCGCAGAACGATATATAGTCGCCCGCCGCGTTTTCCAGCCCGCGATTGCGAGCCGGCCCGGGGGAGCAATTCGGGGCGGAAATTACCTTCACAGGAAAACTCCCGGCGCTGTACGAGCGCAAAATATCAAGCGTACCATCCGCCGAGCCGGAGTCGATCACTATGAGCTCCATATTTCGGAATGTTTGCGACGCCAAACCGTCTAGCGATGATTTGAGGTGCTTCGCTGAATTAAGCGTCGGCATTATAACGCTGATTTTCATGCGCCCCTCTTTTTCACATATTCCAAAATGCGGTTATAGTCCTCAATAAAGTCGATCTCCGCCCAGAATTGCCCGGCAATATCGACGGCCCAGACAGGGCGCTCGGCGATCATATCATACAAAATCTGCTCCCACCAGCTTCCGTGGCGCTGGGCGGCGATCATGGCTTCCAACCGCGCTTTGCACTTGGAGATTAATTCGCCCTGTATATGCGCCAGCCCCACATATTCGCAGTTGGCCCGGTGGCAGTCCAGTCCCTTGCCGAAGGCGGTGATCCTGCCCTCCCGCACATGGAAAAGGTAATCACCCTGCTCCACGCGACTGGAATCGCTGAGCATGACGCAATCGCGCGTTTCACGCAGCAAGACGGAAAGAATATCTTCCTCCCAGAACACGTCGGCGTTGCCGAGAATGACAGAGTCTCCCGTGAGTTCCTCTTTGGCCCACCACAGCGAGGCGAGGGAATTAGTCACAGAGTAAAACACATTCTCATGGAAGGTCACGGGCAGACCGGCCAAAGCCGCGAAAATCAGCTCTTTATGAAAACCGACCACCAGATGGGTTTCTATGCCGTGTTTTAACAGCATGGCGACCGTGTGCCGGATGAGCGGGATCCCGCCTATATCAAGCGTGCATTTGCAAGAATCCCCTATCGTGCGGCTGATCCGCGTACCTCTGCCCGCCGCCATTAAGATAGCTTTGTGTTTCATACACCGCCTCACAAATAACCGCTATGCCCCGAACCGCTCAAAGAACGCCCGTGGGTTTTCGATCAGTTCTGTGTTTTCCGCAAGTGTCTTGTCATCCCAATCCCACCATTTAACTTTGAGAAGGATTTCAATCTCTCGTTCCGAAAAACGATACTTTTTCACTCTTGCGGGAATACCGACCATCACGGCGAAAGGGGGCACGTCTTCAAGCACGACCGCCCCCGTGCCGATGATCGCGCCGTCGCCGATAATTTTCACCCTTGAAGCGTTCACAACGGCGTTGGCGCCGATCCATACGTCGTTTCCTATTTTTATTTTGTATTTCCCGCCGGCTGTAGCGGCATTAGATGCCGGATTGGGGAAATATTCAGGGCTTATGCCCGTAAGATTCGCCGTTGACAAACGGCTTAAAGAGTGGTCATCCACGAATTGCGCCGTATGGGAGATAGATGTAAATGAGCCGATTTCGCTAACAAATGTGTCATATACTGATTCATTACGAGAGTAATAAGTGTTGCGACCCAACGGAATATCTAAATGGCTACCCGCCTTTATCCTGTACGGCAGTACAACAGCCATACAGTTATAGAAATCCACCCCCTCTTTGAAACCCGACTGGCACAGTTCTTCCGCCGCAATCCCCTCACTGTACAGAGACGATCCTATCAGAACGTAATGCTTCTCGGGTCGCAATACTTCTTTGGATTTTACGGGTAATCCGTTGAATGAGCGCAATTCTTTATATTCTTTTGATACATAAAACGAAGGAGAAGGCCGAAAACTCCTCATATGGTCAGACACTCTCACATCCCGCCCTGTTCCCCAAATGACGATTTCCCGGTCGCGGGCCTGCGCTAAATGCCAGCGGGTTCTGCCATACATAATCGGATTACCGCCCTTTCGCAATATTTTTACGCACTTCTGTCACAATATCGTAATGTCCGATCGGGCTGAGACAAAAATATTTGACCTTATGCGATCCGTTGTTGATAAAAGTGTTGACATTCGCGAGCACTCCGTACCCCCAGGCGGCGAGCAGCGGCCCACAACAGTAATCGTTAAATTGAATATATCCGCCGTCTTTGACCTTGTTGATCAGAACAGAAATATCTTTTTTTACGCTGTAAAAATCATGCGCCGCGTCAAGATAAACATAATCAAAATAATCATCCGGAAAATCAGCCATACATTCCCAGGACAGCCCCTGCCGGGTTTCAAGTATCCCGTTCTCTATTTCTTTTTTGAACTTACGCTCATACCATTGCTGATGCGGCATATTGTCACGCCTAAAATCATCTCGACCCCAAAATTTGGCAAACGGGTCGGCTTGAGAAAAATAGTCTACGGCGTAAAATTTCGCCGGTTTCATTAGGGCAAGGATCCTTTCGCTGAAGTCTCCGTAAGCTACCCCGACTTCGGCGGCGATCCCACCCCGCGGCAAATACCGCAAGGCCGTGATCCGATCCGGCAAAAGAAGCGCGCCTTGAATCGCCTCCGCTCTTATCGGATTTGCGATGTCCGCGCCCGCGTAAAACTTTCGCTTCACGTCCAGCAATTCGCCTGATACCGCGGGCGCGTTGAGTGGTTCTATAATTTCCGCGCTGATGTTCAGATCATTGGTTAAAAAATCAAATATTTCGGCATAGAAATTCGGAGCCGCAATGTATAAACAAATACCTCCCCCCGCTTCTTCCATCATCCCCGGCAACTGGCTGGGCGAAATCAACGGGCGTTCCAATATTTTCCCAAATTCAAAACTGTTTTTGTTAGCGTCGCAAAACGCGACTGTATCTTTAATAACATCGTCAAAAAATTCAATATGCCGCCAAAAATAGCTGCCAAGTCCATAAATAATGTTTTTAATGTTTGTCGCCTCCCGTCTCGCCTTCGATGATCGCGCCGTCGCCGATAGTTTTCACTCTTGAGACATTCACATCTTGTTGCTGAATTTGTTCCACCGCTTCTGTCAGGTTATCGCAAACAAAATCAGGAACGGCCTGATATTTGCCGTCTGCCAGTCCCTCGCCTGTCCGCACCCCAACTGTCGCGCACCTCGCCGCCTTGCCTGCCGCGACGTCCGCCGCGCTGTCGCCGATCATATACGAGCGGCTCAAATCAATATTGTATCGGTTAGCGGCCTCGATCAACAGGCCGGGCTTGGGCTTGCGGCAGCCGCATTCGACTTTATACTCCGGCGCTTCCTCCGGATATCCCCCGTCTGGATGATGCGGACAGAAAAACAAGTCGTCCAGATACGCTCCCTCGCCGCCGAGCAAACTGTCCAGCCGGGCGTGGATCGCGTCCAGCCGCGGAAGCGTAACCATTCCCCGCGCCACAACGGGCTGATTCGTCACGCAAATCGCCAGAAACGGCGAATTGTTGAGCGCCGCGATCGCCCGGGCGGCGCCCGGTATCAGCTCGACCTGCTCCGGCGAATTGATCAGACCGCGCCGTTCGTTGATCGTGCCGTCGCGGTCGAGAAACACCGCCCGCTGCTTGCCGCACAAACTCCGCGCCGCGGCCACGCCGCCCATTATATCCCTTTCCACGGCGGTCAGCCGCTCCGGCGTCCCCATATCCTTCACATACTCCGCCGAACGGTAGGCATAAACCTTTCCCTCCGGCAGCGCGGGCAAAATCAAATCGCGCTCCAAATCCCGCTTAACCGCCTTGCCCGCGGGCAGAGCGTCGCCGCTGAAAACATAGATCCCCGCGCTGACAAGGTTCCGCAGTTCGCCGCGGCTCTCGTTCTTCGAGTACCAAGCGGTCACGCGGTTTTCCCCGTCGACCGCGACAATATCGCTGTCCCGCGGATGGCTGTTCGGGTGAACGAACAAGGTTATATAAGCTTGTTTCTCTCTGTGAAAACGGATCAGCCGCTCGAAATCAACCTCGCAGTACAGATCTCCGAACAGCGCCAGTGTATCCTCGCGCGGCAGCAGCGTGAGCGCGCCGCCTGTACCGAGAGGTTCATCCTCGGCAATATAGTCGATCCTTGCGCCGAACGCCGCGCCATTGCCAAAATGCCTTTGGATAACCTCCGCTTTGTAGCCGACAATCAATGTAATATCGGTAATGCCCTGCTTCGTCAACGTCTCAACCTGATGCTGCAAAATCGGCTTACCGCAAACCGGTATCATCGGTTTCGGCATCTCAGAGTAAAGACACCCTATTCGCGTTCCCTTGCCGCCCGCGAGAATTACCGCTCTCATCTTATTGAACCCCTGACCGCCAGCCGTACAGCCTCGTCGGACGTGTGCCCAGCCGTCCAGCCGAACGCGTGGATTTTTGCCAAATCATACTGAAATCTCGGCACGTCGCCGGCCCACCCGACCTCTCCGCCGGTAAATTTATACTCCACGTTTTTTAAACCCATTTCCTCACATACGATGTCGGCAATACGCGTGACTGTCGTCGACGTCTCGACCCCGGCGTTGAAAATCTCCACCCCTGCGGTATATTCCATCGCCAGCATCGCGGCGACCAGATCCGCGACATAGATATACGGCTTATCTTGCCTGCCGTTACCAAGAATTTCCAATTCCCGCGGGTTCGCTTTCAGTTTGGCGATAAAATCAAATATCGCCCCGTGCGTCAGCCTTTCTCCCACTACATTTGGAAAACGAATAATATTTACCGCCAGACCGTTCATCGCCGCGTAGGCGGAGATAAAGGCCTCCGACGCCAGCTTGGCCGCGCCGTAGTAGGAAATGGGGCTTAAGGCCCCTGCGTCCTCCCGCAATAAGGTCCTCTTGTCACCGTACACCGCGGAAGTGGAGGCGAACAACAGTTCTTTAACATTATGCTTTCTCATTGCGTCAAGGATTGCCACCGTGGTGAGAAAAGTGTCGTGATAATCGATAGCCGGGTCTGCGCCGCTTTTCTGGATATCCGAGTTTGCCGCGAGATGGTACACGCGGTCAAAGGCGCGCTCGGCGAACAGGGCGCCAAGTTTTTCCGTGTCGCAGACGTCAAACTCATAAAACTCAAAACGGGGATCGTCAAAACAATGCCGTATCAGATCCTTGCTCCCCAGACGGAGATTGTCGACACACACTACATGACCACCGCGCTCAAGCAAGGCCTCAGCCAAATGACTGCCGATAAAGCCCGCGCCCCCGGTCACTAAGATTTTCATCCTCAACTCCTTTTCGGCTTGTCGCCCACATATATCACAGCCGAGCCGCCGCGGCTGAAACCGAAATCCATATAGGCCAGATCCGAAAGCGCGTTTTTCACAGAATTGTGCCTATGCTCCGGCACATAAAACAAAAGAAACCCGCCGCCGCCCGCGCCGAGCAGTTTGCCGCCGGTCGCGCCCGTAGCAAGCGCGGCTTCGTATGCTTTGTCGATCAGCGGATTCGTGATCCCGCCGGCCAGTTGGCGCTTCTGTTCCCAGCCCGCGTGCAGTATCGGGCCGAGCGCGTCGATATTGTCTTTGATCAATTCCCGGTGAAGCTCATCGGTCAGCCGGCAGATTTCCAGCTGGGCCTTTTCCTTGTCGCTGTCAATGGCGATGTTTTGGCTTTGCTCGGAGAGAATACGCGAAGCCGAGCGCAGATCGCCCGTGTAGAACATCAGTAGATTGCCCTCCATGCGCTCTTTGGCCTCCGGCGACATGATCACGGGTTCTACCGCGACGCCGCCGTCTTTGTTGAAACGGTAGACATTGAGGCCGCCGAACGCCGCCGCGTATTGGTCTTGCTTGCCGACCGGCTCGCCGAGCACGTCTATTTCCGTATGGCAGGCTTCGGCGGCCAGAGTCTCAGCCGAGACATATTTGCCGGTATAGGCGTAAAGGATATGCAAAAGCCCGACCGTGAAGGAGCTGGATGAGCCAAGCCCTGTTCCGGCGGGGACGTCAGCCGTGCTGGTGATCTCCACTCCGTTTAGCCCGAAGCGCTCCAGCAAAACGCGGAAAATGGGATGCTCCAGTTCGGAGGGATCATTGACGGGTTCGTTCCGCGAATATTTGCAAATCAGCCTGTCCGGGTAAAAGTATGGGTGGACGGACAGATAGACATATCTATTCAGACCGGCTGACAGCACCACGCCGCCATGTTTTTTGTAAAAGGCGGGCAAATCGCTGCCGCCGCCGCAAAAGCTGACCCGCGTGGGGGTGCGCGTGATTATCATCCTATTCCTCTTTAATATGGTCGATCCCGCACAGAGTTTTACAGAACACCGCCATCATCAGGTGATCAAAAATCATATGCGCGTCTTCCGTGATCTGCATACTCATCACGGGAATGTGCAGCGACAGATCCACTAGTTTTGCCAGCTTGCCGCCGTCATATCCCGTCAGGCCGATAGTTGCGGCGCCCGACGCTTTTGCCAGTTCGACCGCCTTCAGCACGTTTGCGGAGTTGCCGCTCCCGGAAATGCCAATCACGAGATCGCGGCCGGTGATCCTTCCGCGCAGCTGAAACTCAAACACCGCGTCATAGCCGATGTCATTGGCGATGGCCATAACAGTAGCGATATTGTCGTTCAGGCAGATAAAGCGGAACGGCTGCGCCAAATGCTCCGATACGCCCTTGTTGAAATCGCTCGCGAAATGCGAAGCGGTGGCCGCGCTGCCGCCGTTGCCGAATATATAGATCGCCGCTTCGCGCCGTCTGGCCGCGTTAAGGGCGTTCATCACGGCGCTGACCGCCGCGGCGTCGATCTTTTCCAGCATGGCCCGCGCCGCGTCCAAATAGTTTTTTATCGCCTGCTCGTAGTTCACGATGACATCTCCGCGCCGGCTAGGACCAAGCGTTTCATCTCAGCGTGAATGGCGGCGCCGGCCGTGCCGTCGGCATGAACTATATTATCGCGGCAGATCCGGAGCTGCGCGGCGCGAATGTCGCCTTTTATCTCCGGCGAACCGCCGAGCAGCCGATCCAGAAAATCCGTCAGATGGAAAACTGTGTTCTCCCGGAAAGCGCAATCACCAATGCTGACGGGCAAATCCTGATCGCGGCGGCTGCGCAGGCAATAGTCCATGCATTTCTCCCGATCCTCCGCAGAGAGCAAAATTGGCGTCTCCCGCCGCAAACCAGTCTCGGTATCGTAGGAAATAAAAGTGTTGCTCTTGCCTGTGTGCGCATAGACGACGCCGTCCATAGCGGCGGCAAACAAATAGTTCAAACTGTACGAGCGGGGTTCGTCTTCTCCTCGTTCGCACTCGCGCATGAACGGCGCCGCGGTTTCGGTCTTTCCGCTGCACGGATCGATCCTCAGCGTCATATTGGAATTCAAGGGGAAAAACCAGATAAAGCCGCCGGCGCGGCATATGCGCGCGTAAGGATCGGCGGCGAAACCAGGCGGGAAATTCGCGTATTCTGTATACTCTCGAGTTTCTTTATCCCAACTGATCACGCAGCTGGGATCCGCCAGCGGCGCGAACCAGTATTTATCGCCGTCCCAGCAAACATCGTAAAAACCGTCTTTATGAGCGTCTGTTTGGAAAATTTTAGAATTACCGTCGTCCATATTAAATACGAGAACGGCGCCGGCGCGGCATGTTCCGATAATGATCTCATTCTTTACCGCCCGCCCGTAAGCAAAATAAGCGCTATGCGTATTGGCGTCCATATGCGCCAGCGGTTTCAGCCAATCGTCATATTGATGAGTTTTTCCTGTTCGGGTATCATATTCGACGATGGCCGGATAGGCGCAACCGATTAAAAACAGGGATGATCCGTAGACGACGCTGTCCGCAAATTTTATACTGTATTTCTTGGATTCGTCCAGACCGAGGTCGACCGCTCTGATCGCGCCGGTCTTAATATCATATTCACCCAGCCTCCGGGCGGTGCCCGGAGGCAAGTACAGTTTGCCCTCGCATTGGGTGATGGCGCCGAACAGATAGGCGCCATCACCATGTTCCAGCGGAATACTCCCGCGGTATTCCGCCTGCCAGGTTTGTTTGTCCATACGGAACAGCGCGTTAAAATCAATGGGCGTGAACCAGAAGTACTGCCCGTCGTCATAAAGATCGTTGAACATAATGGCGTCCCAGGCGGAATCGGAGCGGATGAACCGATTTTGCAGCATCATCGGTTTGCCCGTAACGGCGTACAGGGCCACCAACGAACTAAGATCGCCGTAATAAGCGTCACTGATCAGTACGGCCCGGCGCGGATCAGGGCTGTCGTCGTAGATACCCCAGCTTTCGCGCCGATAGTCCGTGACGATCCGCTCATACGCGGCGAGCAGGCGCGGGCGCATGGAGCGGTACGCGGCTTCGCTGAGGGGATGCGGCCGCCACAGCAGGACCAGATCCGCGCGCCGGCTGAACACGGTGAGAACATCGCGCAATTTGCGCAGATAGTCTTGATCACCGGACAGGATCGCGCCGATGCTTGTGTTGTACAGAACGACTTTTTTCCCGGTCGTTAAGCGCCGCCAATCTTCGGGTATACTGACGCCGCCCCATCCCGCGCCGAGCAGGCTGTCAAATTTCGGTGAACCCAGCGCCACGAATTTCTCCGCCCAATCTGTGGCTTGCTCCCCAAGATCATATTCCCGCGCCAGGAGACGGCTGGCCCGAATATAGTTTTGCCGCAATTTTTCCGACTGCAACACCACTTTCGCGGCGTTAACTACTCCGGCAGTCAGCGCGTATTGCTCCGGGATACTATCGTCATAACTGACAAAGTAAGGGGAATATACCAGCAGATCCGTGCAACGCTTCAGCCGCGCGCTGTAAAAGGCCGGGTGGACGCTCGTGACATAGTTGTTTTCGTCATAGGGGTTGTGGATGTATATGATGTCCGGGCGCCGGGCTGCCGCGTCATATTCCCGCCAGTCCACTAGCGGCAGATCACGGGGAAACAAATCCGCCTCGCAGCGCATGGGTCCGAAGGCGCCGCTTGGCTGGCGTTCGTAATACGGAATAGGGCAGATATACACGTCGCATTGCGGGTCGGCCAGCGCCGCCTCCCAAATGCTGCGCAAACTGTCCGCCATCGCGTATTTATAAGGGAAAAACACGATCTCCAATTTATTCGGCCTCAGCTCGCTCCGAACCGCGTTTTCAATTTTGGCCAGTTGATCTTCCAAGCGTCCAGCCTGATCCGCGCCGCCGCCCGCCGCGCTCGCCTGATAGACGAGTTTGTAGTATTCTATCAACAAGGCGACGGTCTCCGTGCCTTCGCCCTCAATTTCTTCTATATATTGGCCAACCCGCAAAGCAAAGTCCTGGCAGTCGGCCAGCAAATTAACCGTCGCCCCGCGAGCGGATTGCTTTCGCAGTTCGGTATGGGCTTCTCTGAGCGTTTGGAGCAGAGTCAGAATTTCCGCGTACTGATTTTTTCTCATTTTTTACCTGTATAAACACAAAAAACATATTATGCGCGGGGCCGATGCGAGTAGCATCGGCCCCGCGTTGGCGCTGAATAGTCCGCGAGGATATGCGCTGGAACCCTCACACTATTACGGCGGTTAAGTTGTTTCGACTGTTAAAGTGTAAACGACGTCGCTGCCGGTAAGTTTGAACGTGATATCAACGGTGCCGGCTGTAGACCAATTTCCCTTGATGCCAACCGTTCCTTGAGCGTCGTCAAATATAAGCGAGGCGTTAATAGCATTCGCGGCCAGTTTCGTGCTGTCATAATATACATAGGCGGTGTTTACAGTTTTACCGTCAAAGTTAAAGGGAACTGTTTGGTTTACGTTGGCCCCACTGGCTGTGGACAGCGAGCCGGTAAGCCCCCCCGCGAACCCGACCGGTACGGTCAGCTCCAAGGATTCAGCTCCCGAAGGCGTTTCCAATCCATAAATTCCGCTTTCAGGACTCGCCGGGGCTGTGGCAGTAGTCGTAGCGTAGGTGAACTTGGCTACCACGCTTACAGTGCTTGGAGTCACTTCGGCCGCGAAATGAGTCCAGTCCGCGGTCTCGTCCACATAACCGCCCAGTTGAATGCCTGTGCCGTGCCCTGTGCCTGCTACAAGCTCGGTCCCGATTGTGCCGTCATTGGTGACGAGATAATCAGCGGGTCCAAAGATGAAATCCAGAGTGATATCAGTCGCTTTGAGTATATACCCCTTGCCAGCCGGCGCAAAGGGGGCGCCGGCATCCGAGATATTCGCGGCGGAGGGCACGGCATAAATCAGCACGTTATTACCGCTACCCGTAGTTACAGCCGCGATGGTATCTGCGTCGCTTTTTGCGCCTTTCGCTATGAACGTCGCTGTGGCGGTATTTCCTCCACTGCCGGTGGCAGTGGCCGCTTTAAGGGCAACGGTGACTTTGAGCGAGCGAGAACTATTGTTCACGACAATCGCCGGAGTATTGTGAATGATGCGGCCTCCCTGTAGCTCGCTGAGAAGTACGGGAGTTGATCCAACTGAGGCAACGCCTTGAGGATCAATGGTGAAATTTAAAGCAGTGGTTGTTGGCACAGTAACTTCGTATATTTCTGATTCGATATAAAATACGGTGCCGTTGCCATTAAGGTCTGTGGGGCCTGGGGGAGTTTCCGGCGGTGCGGCAAAAGCCGCCGGGGCCGTACTTAGCAGCATCAGCGCCGCCAGCAGTAACGCGATATACTTACGTTTCATGAAATAGTTCTCCTTTCTTCTCGCGCGGCGCTTATTATTTGCGCTCGCGCCCAGCTACAAAATAACTGCGGATCGTGTTCCGGTAACCAGCGGAGCTTCCCGCTCCGGCAGCTCGCCTCCTCCTTCCTATGATAATAATGCCGTTCCGCTCTCCTTCCTCTGCTGCGGTATCGGCGTATATGTCAACCTATATCAATTGATGATATAGAGCTTGACCGTAACTGAAACCGTGGACAATTCATTGCCGTCGTCGTCCAGCAAGTGATACACCGCCACGGCGGGATATTCTCCCTTCGGCAAAGCTTTATCCAGGGCAAAGCCCGTCAGCTGGCTGCCGACGGGTATGTCCGGCGAGGTATAGATCAATTCGTCTGTTTCGTCCAGCAACACCGTGAAATATACCGTGCGCGTATTGCTTTCTGAATTGGCCACATAGGCGTCCGGTGAAGGCTGCGTTCCGTCAGGGAACGACCATTCCACATTCATACGGCTGGCGTAGTAGCCGTCCTGCACCGGCTCGCTTTGGGCCTGCCGGATGGCGTCTATATTCTCGATCGTGGCCACCGTCCCTACCCCGGCGCTGCGCTCCCCTATGACCACCGGTTCCGCCGGGGCGCCCGTCAGGCGGATGATCACGGCGACCAGCGCCCCTATGACTGCTAGCGCCGCGACGGCCCCGATAATGATGATTTTGTTTTTACCTGCCGGCATGATCATCGCTCCTTTGCCGTTTAATTCGGTTCGTCTGTTTCTTTTGTTTCTTCTGTTTCGACCGCCGCCGCGGACAATTCGAAGCGGACGGACACGCTTATGTCAATATCGCCCCAGGCTTTGTCCCCGCGCTCGTTCACGGCGCCCTCCAGCCGGAAGGAGCCGGACTCTCCGCCGGCCAGCTCATAGGCGAAGACCTCGCCGCTCCCCTCTGTACCCAGTGTGACAGCCGCGGTTTTCGCGCCGGAAACGCAGACCAGCCGCAGATGAATATTGTTGCCCTCGTTCGGCAGGTTTTCATCGGGCCGGACGAAAAAGGCTTCCGGATCGGAAAGAGTGAGGCGAGCGTCCAGCAGGGCCGCCCGGATCGGGTCCGGGCCGCGATTGACGATCTGGAATTCCGGCGACGTCACGAAGCCTTGGCCGTTGAACAGCACGATATCAAACGGGATCTCGTCAGGCAGCAGCACTTCCATGACATTCGGCGGTTCCGCTGCTTGTCCGTTCGGGGCCGCGAGTTCTTCCTCCGGATCAGTCAGGGGTTCACCTTCAACTGGCGCTTGTACGTCTGTCCCGGTCGCCGGTTCTTCCGGCGCCGGCGTCTGGTCGCCTAGCTCGGTTACAGGTTCTTCAGTCGCCGGTGTTGGTTCGTCCGGTTCGGTCGCGGGTTCTTCCGCCAGCGGTATTTGTTCGTCCGGTTCGGTCGTTGGTTCTTCCGTCACCGGCGCTTGTTCATCCGGTTCGGTCGCCGGTTCTTCCGCCAGCGGTGTTTGTGCGTCCGGCTCGGTCGCCGGTTCTTCCGCCAGTGGTGTTTGTTCGCCCGGCTCGGTCGCGGGTTCTTCCGTCAGCGGCGTCTGGTCGCTTGGCTCGGTTACAGATTCTTCTGCTGCCGGTGTTTGTTCGCCCGGCTCGGTCGCGGATTCTTCCACTGCCGGCGTTTCAGCGGGCGCCGGCGCGCTCGCCGCCTCGTCCTCAGCCAACGCGGGTAATCCGGCCAGCAGGAGCAGTAAGATTGCCATGATATATATTGGAATCACATGGTTTTTCCGGGTTTTCATGCTGCCCTCCTTTCGCCTCCATTCCTCTCACGTCACTCCGGGTTTATGCCGGAATCCATCTCCCAGGGTCAGGCGGGGCGTCGAGGACGCCGCCCCCTACGCCCGCGCATCCATTCCATCCGTCACTGTTGGCAAGACCGCCTAAGCGCCTGCGGCGCAAGGCGCTCTAGGCCACGCTGCGGTCTCGACTATGCCGCTAAAGCGGCAGTCTCGTACCTGCATTCCGGCTTTATGTCGGAATCCATGTCTCTCCGTTGTTTTTTGGATTCTGGGACAAGCCCAGAATGACGGAGAGAAGGTGCCATTGGATTCCGGGACAAGCCCGGAATGACGAGGGAGGGTTGCTGTAATGCCCTTGATTCATCATTGCGTTTTTTAGGACAAAATACGGGATTTGGCGTTCCCAGTAATTGGAATTCCTGCTTCGCCGAACGCCTCGGCAAGCCGAGTGACACGTTCTCCACAGGCGTTGAGTTTCGGCCTGCCCGGCCGTACTATTATGGACACCTCTAAATACTCACTCATCGCCCCTCCGCCGCCCTTTTCCCGTCAGGCCGTCGAGAGCAGCCGCCGCCCTTCCTCCAAGGTGTTCACCGCCGCGTTCCGCGCCCGGTTGTGCGTCGTCCCGCACTCAGGGCAAGTCCACACTCCGGTTTGTTTTCCCGCGACCGCCTCGCCGCTTTTGTGGCCGCAGGCGCCGCAGATCCGCGTACTCGGGTAACTCGGGTCGATCACGGCGAGGGTTTTGCCGTACCAGCCGCATTTGTACCGAAGCTGACTGACCAGCTCGCCCCAGGCGGCGTCCGCCAGATAACGGGCGAACGGTCTCTTTCGCGCCATCTTCCGCAGTTCTTCGCCCCGGACGCAGATCAGGTCGTAATCGCGCGTCATTTGGGTGGTCAGTTTCTGCAGGGCGTCTGTCCGCTGGTTTTTCACGCGCTCATGGGCTTTGGCCAAGGCTATCCGGGCTTTTTCCCGATTGGCGCCGTCGTTTGGTTTTCGCGACAGGCGCCGCTGCAGCCGGGAGATCTTCTTCTGCGCTTTTTCCAGAAAACGGCCGTTCGCAAAGGTTCGTCCGTCGGAGGCGATAGCCAGATCCTTTATCCCGAGGTGGAGCCCGACCGCCTGACCCGTCCGCAGCAGCCCGCGCGGCTCGATATCGGTGCAGCAGACCGAGACGTAATATTTGCCGCTCGGGACCTGAAAAACGCTGGCGTTGACGATCCGGCCCTCCGCCTGCCGCGACACCCGGCATTTGACCAGACCCAGCTTCGGCAGTTTTATCGCCCGCTCCCGGAGTTCGATGTAGGCTCGGCCCGCCTGAGACTGGCTCGTGTAGGACTGGCGAGTCCGTTTTTTCTGCTTAAAACGCGGGAACCCCGGCGCTCCGCGATTTTCCTTCACCCGGCGGAAAAAGGCGGCATAGGCGTGATCCATTTTTTTCAGCGCGTTCTGCAACGAATGGGAGTCCGCTTCCCGGAGCCACTCGTAGCCCGCCGTTTGTTTCAGCGCCGTCAGGTCTCGCGAGGCCTCGCTGTTGCTGTAAAAACTCCCGCCCGCCTTGAAGCGCTCTATGCGCTTGTTCAGGAAATAGTTGTAGACGAACCGCACGGAGCCAAAATTGCGCCGGATCTGTTTTTCCTGCGTTTTTGTCGGATAAAGCCGAAAGTTATAGCGTTTTTCCATGTCCGCCACCGCGTTTCATCAGGTTCGCCAATGTAACACTTTATCTAAAATGTTACATAACGCCTAAAACGCCCGGTTTGCGTGGATCTTCCCCGGTGGCGGCGACGTGATTTTTGCCGTTTGGGCACAAAAAAATCAGGGCCTAAACCCTGATAAACTCAGCAACGCGGCGCCAATGTAACATTTTAGATAAAATGTTACATTATCGCCTATATTTTACCATAACGAAGTCAGGTTTTCAAACGCCGTGGTCAACCGGAATCCATTCTTGCATCATATTTTTTGGATTCCGGGACGAGCCCGGAATGCAGGTACGAGACTGCCGCTTTAGCGGCATAGTCGAGTCCGTGCTGGGGCCTAGAGCGCCTTGCGCCGCAGGCGCTTAGGCGGTCTTGCCAACAGTGCAGGTACGAGACTGCCGCTTTAGCGGCATAGTCGAGACCGCAGCGGGGCCTAGAGCGCCTTGCGCCGCAGGCGCTTAGGCGGTCTTGCCAACAGTGACGGGGGAGATGGTCGCGTTCAGCCAATGCTTCGACTTTTGACAATTCCCAAGAATACTGCTATTCCGGCAATCATATATTATTTCGGCAATTACGGAGGGAAATTAAAGAGTTGACGGAAATGAATTCTGCGATAAAAGCGCATTGCAATAATGAGCTATTTGCTGTATAATAGCATACATCATATGAGAAAGGAGTTGATGATGTTGGCGAATAAAACACTGGCGGACAAAGCAATAACCATTCGCGTGGACGGCGTAACAAAAGAACGGGCCGAAAAAATGCTGGATGAGATGGGCCTCAACATGACGACCTACATCGCGTCAAGTCTTAAAGCCCTGGTGCGCGAGCGAAGAATTCCGTTCGCCATGGTAACGGAAGAATACATCTCCGACCAAATCATCCTTGCTAAACTGGCCGAAGCTGAGAAGGAGGCCGCCGACCCGAACACCAAGTGGCTGACGCAGGACGAAGTTTTTGCCCCGATCAGAGAACGGTTCTAATTTTAAGTATCGTCGTATGATCTTGGAGGGGCACGCGTTATTCTACATCGTGGATGAAGATATGCACGAGGCAAAAGTATATCGTGTTATCTATGCAAAAAGGGACATTCCTCGGTTGCTATAGAATAGAAGACTCAAACGGTATACACTGTTCGCGGCTCATCTTTTTCGCGAAAATTGTGAACGCCGTGGTCATGTTATACCTACTCAGACTGCTTATCAGTGCCGGGCGGTTCAATGACATCCGAGATCAATCGACTGAAATCGACAGAGTTTTTGGCGGTAATAACAGGTTCGCCCGTTCGTTTTTCTACCGCTGCCCTCGCTTCACCCGCCGCCTCGCCGCCAGCGCGGGCAACAGACTTGTTCTGCTCAAAGGTTTCCGGCAACTGTTTTTTGGAGATAGCGGTCGTGGTTGCTTCAGCCAGCATATTCAGCACCAACTCAAGTGTGGACATATTATCGCGGAGATTCTCTTTTTTTTGGGAGACGGTATGGACTGGATAATCCGTAAAAGTTGCTCTGTATTTGCGACATCCGTATTATACCGTTTACCGTCCGCCGCTTTCATTTTCAGTTGCTTACAATTTGTAAGCAACTGATCTGCGCCCTCTTCGTTCAAGCGTTTTTTCATAACTGCCCAATAAGTACTCGCATTCCGCTGTGTAGACTGATCGGTTAAAACGGCGACCACATCGACCACAGAGAATAGCCACTCCCCATTTTCCTCGTCCCATGCGGTACGGATGCGTTTGTCTTCAAATAACTGAATATTATCTCCGCTCACTGCATCTACCTCCGTCTCATACCATGTGTAATTATATATCCAGAGCCTCTAATTCTTCAAGCGTTTTCTCAACGACTTGGCCGCGTTCGACCTGTCTGGCCGCTTCGGCTATGGCCGCCATATTGGCGCCGCTGTAAAACGGGTCAACCGACACTTCAAACGGTATGCGCTGTTCGCGGCTCATCTTTTTCGCGAAAATTGTGAACGCCGTGGTCATGTTCATACCTAAAGACTGGCAAGTGTGTTCCATAGATTTTTTCAAATCTTCATCCATGCGGATATTCACCAGTACCTGAGCCATTAGTCTCACATCCTTTCGGTCTTATTTTACCTGATGATAAAGATGTTGTCACCATAAATCAAAATCTGCGAAATATTTTTTGCCTATTGCCCGGCGGCGCAATATTTGTTATAGTTAATCATAAAATCCGACGAGAGGTGAGGCAAATGAGCATTTCCGCAGCGGAAGTTGAGCGCGTCGCGTTTTTGGCGCGGCTGCATCTTACGGCCGCCGAAAAAGAAGATTATGCCCGGCAGCTGGGCGCCGTCCTCTCTTACGCGGGCAGACTGCGGGAGTTGGATCTGAGCGCCGTGGAGCCGACGGCGCACGCCACGCCGCTTTTTAACGTGCTGCGCGAGGACGCGCCCGGAGAATCGATGGAAAGGGAATTGGCGCTGGCGAACGCCCCGGAGGCCATTGACGGGTTTTTCGCCGTGCCGCGCATAGTGTGATATGGACATACGTTTATCGGAGTGTTCCGTCGCGGAACTGGGCCGCTTGCTCCGCGGCCGGGAACTGAGCGCGGCGGAGCTGACGGAATATTATCTGGAGCGGATAGAGCGTCTGGATCCGGCGGTGCGCGCCTATATTTCCGTGCTGGCGGATAAGGCCCGGATCCGGGCCCGCGAAATGGACGCGCTCCTGAGCGCGGGGGCGGGCGGGCCGCTGACGGGCGTGCCGGCGGCGTTAAAAGACAATATCTGCTTGGCCGGCGCGGTCACCACCTGCGCTTCCAAGGCGCTGGCGAATTTTCGCCCGCCCTACAGCGCCACCGCGGCGGAAAAACTCTTGCACGCCGGCGCGGTCGTTCTGGGCAAACTGAATATGGACGAATTTGCCATGGGATCAAGTACAGAATATTCCGCCTTTTTTCCCACGCATAACCCGTGGGATCTGGCCCGCGTGCCCGGCGGTTCTTCCGGCGGGGCGGCGGCGGCGGTGGCGGCCGGCACGGCGCCTTACGCCATCGGTTCCGATACGGGCGGCTCTATTCGCCAGCCGGCTTCTTTTTGCGGCGTCGTCGGCATGAAACCGACTTACGGCGCGGTGTCCCGCTACGGCCTCGTCGCTTTCGCTTCCTCGCTGGACCAGATAGGCCCGCTGACGCGGACGGTGGCCGATAACGCGCTGGTACTTACGGCCATCGCCGGACACGATCCGAAAGATTCCACCTCGGCCCCGAATGAGCCGGGGGATTACAGCGCCGGGCTGGAAGAAGGGGCGCGCGGCCTAAAAATAGGGCTGCCCAAGGAGTTTTTCCGGGAGGGACTGGCCCCGGGCGTCGAAAAAGTGATCCGCGACAGCGCCCGGCGGCTGGAAAGCCTCGGCGCCGAAGTCGGCGAGTGCTCACTGCCGCATATGGATCACGCCATCGCGGCTTATTACCTCATCGCGCCGGCGGAATGCAGCTCGAATCTGGCCCGCTACGACGGCGTGCGTTACGGCTTGCGCGCGCCGGCCGCGGACGTGATCGACATGTTTCAGGCCAGCCGCTCGGCCGGGTTTGGCCCCGAGGTCAAACGCCGGATCATGCTCGGCACTTACGCTTTGAGCGCCGGTTATTATGACGCCTATTATCTGCAGGCGCAAAAACTGCGCACCTTGATCCGGCAGGATTACGAGCGCGTTTTCGCCGAGTACGACGTGATCCTTTCGCCGACCGCGCCGACCGCGGCTTACCGGTTCGGGGAGATGTCCGATCCCTTGTCGATGTACATGGGAGATATTTACACTATTCCCGTTAATCTGGCCGGGCTGCCGGCGATCTCGCTGCCGGCCGGTCTGACGGACGGGATGCCGGTCGGCGTTCAGTTTATCGGCCGGCATTTTGAGGAAGCGCTGCTGTACCAGGCCGCGTTTGCCCTAGAACAGAGCGTCGCTTTTACCGAGCGGCCGGCGCTGACGGAGGTGGACTGAAATGGCCTACGGCGACAGATACGAGATGGTCTGCGGCATTGAGACCCACGCGGAAATGGCGACCAAAACCAAGATTTTTTGCGCCTGCTCCACCGAATTCGGCGCCGAGCAAAACACGCATGTCTGCCCGGTCTGTCTCGGTCTGCCCGGCACGCTGCCGGTGCTGAACCGCGAGGCCGTGAATTTGGCCATCAAAGCCGGGCTGGCTCTCAACTGCGAGATCGCCACCGTTTCCAAATTCGACCGCAAAAACTATTATTATCCAGATTTGCCAAAAAATTACCAGACATCGCAGTTCGACCTGCCCATCGCCAAAAACGGCTGGCTGGAAATAACGACGGACGCCGGCGGCGGCAAAAGAGTGGGCATCACCCGCGCCCACATGGAGGAAGACGCCGGAAAACTCGTCCACAGCGGCGAGACCATCACTACTTCTTCCGCCGGTTCCAGCGTGGATTACAACCGGGCCGGCGTGCCGCTGCTGGAGATCGTTTCCGAGCCGGACCTGCGCTCGCCGGAGGAAGCGCTGGCTTATCTGACTTCTCTGGTGCGGATCCTCGACTACGCCGGCGTTTCCGACTGCAAACTGGAACAGGGCTCCGTGCGTTTTGACGTGAATCTTTCTTTACGCCCGAAGGGCCGCGCGGATCTGGGCACGCGCACGGAAATGAAGAATCTCAACTCGCTGAGCGCCGTGCGCCGCTGTCTGGAATATGAGGCGGAGCGCCAGGCGGGCGTGCTGGACGGCGGCGGGCAAATCATCCAGGAGACCCGCACCTGGGACGAGGGGCGGGAAATGACCCTTTCCTTGCGCAGCAAAGAGGAAGCGCACGATTACCGGTATTTTCCGGAACCGGATCTGATGCCGCTGCGTATCAGCCCCGCCTGGGTAGAGTCCATGCGGCGCGCCTTGCCGGAACTCCCGGAAGCGAGGCGGGAGCGCCTGATCGGTCTAGGGCTTTCCCCTTATGACGCCGGGGTCATCATCGCCGATAAGGATCTGGCCCTGTATTTTGACGAAGCGCTGAAAACCGGCCCCGACGTGAAAACCCTGGCCAACTGGCTGACCAGCGAGCTCTACGGCCTGCTGAACGCGCGGGGCGAAAGTTTAGCGGCCTGCCTGATCAAACCGGCGGCGCTGGCGGCTTTGGTCAATCTGATCAAACAGGGGGCGATCAGCGGCAAGATGGGCAAGACCGTGCTGGAGATGATGGCGAGCACCGGCCGCGACCCCGAGGATATAGTGCGGGCGGAAAAAATGACCCAGATCAGCGACGCCGCCGAACTGAGCGCGCTGGTCGACGAGGTGCTGGCCAATAACCCCAAGTCGGCCGACGATTACCGCGGCGGCAAGGAACAGGCGCTCGGTTTTCTGGTCGGACAGGTGATGCGCCTCACCAAGGGACAGGCCAACCCGGCTTTGGTCAACCGGATCTTGAAGGAAAAACTCAATTAGTCATGGATGAGAGCGGCGTCAAATCAGGCCGGGAATGGCCGGAGCCGAAATGGAATTTTTGGCAGGCGCTGTTTTTGATCCTGATCATTTATTCGCTGCAATTTCTGCTCGGCTGGATGGGCCCGCAGCCTTACCCGGGGGAGCGGGCCGGCGCGCTCGAATATTTGATCCGCGGTTTTGGCGGGGCCCTGATCACTTTTTTTCTGCTGAACATATTTTTGCGCCTGAAAAAAGGGCAGCCGCTCCTTCTCGGCCTGGGACCGCTGCACCTAAGCCACTTGGCGAGCGGGTGCGGCGCCGGGTTGATCCTTTTTTTGCTGGCCGGCTCATTCGGCTATCTCATCACCTTGATCTTCGGCGAGCCGGCTCTGCAGGACTTCGCGCTGGCGGTGGAAGGGAGCGATACATGGTGGCAGCTGGCGGCTCTGGCTCTTTTGGGCGGCGCCGTCGTGCCGCTGCAGGAAGAACTGCTGTTCCGCGGGCTCGTCTATCAGCCGCTGCGCAAACTGTACGGGCCGCTCGGCGGCATGACGCGCAACGCTTTGTTTTTCGCCCTGATACATTTTGACGCGCCCAGATTTTTGCCGGTGCTGATCGGCGGTTTTCTGCTTTGCCGTTTATTTGAAATCAGCCAAAGTCTCTGGCCCTCGATCATCGCCCACGGGGTGTGGAACGGGCTCATGGTAGCGCTCGTCGTGGCGCAGCGCGAATTTCTCTGATGAAAAACAGGCCGCGGTCGGCGGCGGAAAGGCGGAGGCGGTGTTTCCCGGAATTGACCTGATCGAAGTGGAGCGCTTCGCTCGCATATGTAAAAAACGGCCCGCGGTGCTGGAGCGGCTGTTCACGCCCGCGGAGCTGGCGGAACTCGGCGCCCGGAGCTGGGAGAGCAAGGCGGCGCGGTTCGCGGGCAAAGAAGCCGTGCTGAAAGCGCTGGGCACCGGTATCGGCGGCGGCCTTAGCTGGCATGATGTGGAAATAACGGCGAATGAAGCGGGGGAGCCGCTGGTGCGGCTGAGCGACAAAGCCGCGCGGGTGGCGGCGGCCAGAGGCGGCGATACCATGCGCCTCAGCCTGACGCACACCAAGGAGCTGGCCGGAGCGATGGCGATCCTGGGGAGTGGAGAGTGGAGAGTGGAGAGTGGAGAGTGGAGAGTGGGGAGTGGGGAGTGGGGAGAGTGGGGAGTTGAGAGTGGGGAGTTGAGGGGCATGGAAAATATGGATTCCCGTCTGGTCACGGCGGCGCAGATGAGGCGGCTTGACGCCCGGGCTATCGCTGATTTTGGTCTGCCGTCCGCCGTACTGATGGAAAACGCGGCGCTGGCCGTCGCGGCGGCGGCGGAAAAGTTTCCCGCTGTCCACGCCGGGCTGACGGTGATTCTGGCCGGCAAGGGCAACAACGGCGGGGACGGACTGGCCGCGGCTCGCCAGCTAGCGGTGCGCGGACGGAGAACAGCGGTGTTTTTTATGGGGCGGGAGGAGGACGCGCGCGGGGACGCGGCGCTGAACCTGCAGCTTTATCAGCGCATGGGCGGCCAAGTCACTTACCAAGGCGACGAGGGGGCTTTCGCGCTCTGGCAGCGCGCGCTGCGCCACGCGGCTTTGGTCGTGGACGCCCTTTACGGCACGGGTTTTCACGGGCGGCTGCCGGAGGCGGTCCGGCCGTGGCTGCAGGCCGCGGATGATTGCGCCGCGCCGGTGCTGGCCGTCGATATTCCGAGCGGTTTGAACGCCGATACGGGAACGGCCGAGGATCTGGCGGCGCGGGCCGCAGTCACCGTGACCTTGGGACTCCCCAAGATCGGACTTTTCACGGGACAAGGACCGCTCTGCGCCGGCGAGGTGGTTTTAAGCCGCATTTCCCTCCCGGAAACGGTGCTGGCGGCGGAAACTTACGACACTTTTTTGCTGACGCCGGCCTATGTGCGGTCTCTCTTGCCGGCGCGCCACCCGGCGGGGCACAAGGGGACGCACGGGCGCGGGGTGCTGATCGGCGGCAGCCGCGGCATGAGCGGGGCGGCGGTTTTGGCCGGACAGGCGGCGCTGCGCTGCGGGATCGGGCTTTTGCAGATCGTGACCGCGGAGGCGGCAGAGGCGGCGGTGAACGCGGGCGTGACGGAAGCGACCGTATGGCCGGCGGCGGGCGACAGCCTGAGCGGCGAGGCCTGGCCGGTGATCGCCGAGCGGCTGGCCGGGGCGGACGCCTGCGCCGTGGGGCCGGGCCTCGGCCAGACGGAGTCGTTCGCGCCGCTGCTGGGGCGGATCCTCCGCGAGGGCGCTTTGCCCGCGGTGCTGGACGCCGACGCCTTGAATCTTCTGGCCCGTTTTAAGGATATTTGGCCGGGTAAACGGGACAATCTGGTTTTAACGCCGCATCCGGGAGAGATGGCCCGTCTCCGCGGCTGCGGCGCGGCGGAGATCCAAGCGGAGCGGCTGACGGCGGCGCGCCGGGCGGCGGAAGAATGGGGAGCCGTGGTCGTCTTGAAAGGGGCGAATACGATAGTGGCCGCGCCGGACGGGCGGGCTTTTATCAACCCCACCGGCAACGCCGGGCTGGGGACGGGCGGCACGGGCGACGTACTCACAGGCGCGATACTGGCGTATCTGGCCCAGGGGCTCCCGGCGCTGGCCGCGGCCTGCTGCGCCGTTTACCTGCACGGAGCGGCCGGGGACTGCCTACGCGAGACGCACGGCGATAGCGGCTACACAGCCCTGGAAGTCGCGGGCGCGCTGCCGGCGGCGCGCCGGAGACTGGAGCGGGTGTAGCGGCGTCTGTCAACAACAAGACCCGCAGGATAGAGGGCAGCGACTACCGCGACAAGCAGGGGCTGGAGAGCCTGAAACATGAAATCGCCGACAATACCACAGACAGAATCACCTTCATTGACATATTCGAGGTCTATGACGAGGAAGGCCGCCGTCTCGTGATGTTCAAAATTCCCGCCGCCGTCCCCAATGTGCCAACCGCATGGAAAGGCCATTGGTACGGGCGCGAGGGCGAATCCCTTGGCGCGTTGTCGCCGGAGGAACTTGGGCGGCTGCGCGGTCAAGCCCGCCGCGACTGGTCGAAGCAGTTGATAGACGGCTCCGGCATGGAGCATTTAGACGCAGAAGCCATCCGCATTGCGCGGGAACAGTTCAAGGAAAAGAACGAGCGCACAGGCTCGGAAATCGACAACCTCACGGATGAGCAGTTCCTAACGAAGCTGAAACTCATCATCGGCGGCAAGCTGACCAACGCCGCGATGGTGCTGCTCGGCAACCACGACTTTGACTACCTGCTCGACTGGTCACCGCGCGTGATGTGGCGGCTTTACAGCGAAAGCGGCGCGGACAAGGACTACGAGGAGTTTCGCATTCCATTTATCACAGTGATCGATAAGGCTTACGAGAAAATCCGCAACCTGACCTACCGCTATATGCCGAATCAGATGACCCTTTTTCCGGTAGAAACGAAGCAATATGACGCGAAGCTGCTTCGTGAGCTTTTGAACAATTGTATCGCGCATCAAGAGTACACCGCCGGGCGCAGGATCTACCTTGACGAGTTTGAGGACACGATTGTTATCTCCAATGCCGGAACGTTTCTGCCCGGAGACATCCGCGAAGTGCTGAAGCCCGGATATACCGCGCCCTACTACCTGAACCAGCTCCTTGCGGACGCGATGATGAACTTCAACATGATTGACACCAAGCAGATGGGAATCAGGATGGTATTCAACATACAGCGCCAGCGTTATTTCCCCATGCCTGACTACGACCTGTCAAAGCCAAAAGAAGTCGCTGTCAGGGTCTATGGCAAAGTGCTTGACGAAAACTACACGCGCCTGCTGTTCGGGCGTGACGATTTGGATTCGGCGTTATTGAAGGCCGGCGGCCGAATGTCTTTGTGTCTGCGGGGATAGCCGACATCGTGGACGATCGGGCGCAGTACATCAAGAACAAGGCGCTGGACGACGACTATTACACGCAACTGATAATCAATTATCTGCGCCAGTACCAGCGCGGTAGGAAAAGCGATTTTGTAAAGCTACTGTCAAGCAAACTTTCCGATGTTCTCGACGCAAAACAGAAAGAGAACAAGGTGAGAAACATCCTGACCAACATGAGACAGGACGGCATAATCGAACGCACCGCCGGCAACCAGAGGACAGGCTATTGGGTACTGACGATTGACTACAAAAATCCCGCGAAATGATTTTTAGTCAATCTTCAAGTCAATCCAAAGTCAATCGAAACCCTTAAAAAAGCGCAGTTACTGGATTCTTGATTGACTAAGATTGACTTCAAACTTGACTTTGACGGCAAAAACGGTTTTTTAGTATAACAATGCGGACTTTCCAAGGGTCCCTGGCCCGAAAACGAAAAAATTCCGCGAAATGTGGTGCCGCGTATATGAAAAATTTCCCTTGACAATAGGCGCTGCCCATGCTAAAATGATAGTGCTATGTTTGCAAGAATAAAAATCGCTAAAAATAAGGACGGCTCTGAGCGCCGATACCTCCAAATCGTTGA
>JAISAH010000007.1 GCA_031266805.1 Gracilibacteraceae bacterium | reverse complement strand
TATCTGCAGTTTTGTCACTTGATTCGGGCATCGGATCGCGTCTCCTTCCTGCTGAGTATAGCACCAGCATACACGATCCCTATTGAATTGTAAATACATTATTTTTGTATCTACACCCTCCGCGAGTATAAGGACTTACGCCGGCGAATATATTTTGATATAATGTAGCTTAAACTACTTAGGCCTTCGGAATTTCAAGTGATAGAATCTATGCAGCATAGGTTGCCTCAGTTACAGTTGTTCCCATAACTGCACCGCACGTTGATGGAGCGTAAAGATATGATCAGGAACAATCGTTTGAGCCGTGGCTACACAGATTACCCCACGCGGTTGCTTTATCTTACGCGCGGTATTCAAAGATTTGAGCGGTTGGGTGTTCTGAAGAATTTCCGCAAGGATTTTATTCTCGCCGAACCGGGCGCGATCCCCCTTTGCTGTTATGCCGTGAAAAAAGGGCGCGTAATTACATATGAATACACGAACAGCGGCGAAGAACGGGTCTACAATTTTATGGAAGAAAACTCCATTATGCTTGAAGCCAATCTGCTGATGGATAAACCGGTCCAGGTTTACTTCAAGACCGTCAAACCTTCCGAACTCTTTTGCATCGAAAAAGACTCTCTGCTGGCTGCCATGCAGACAGATCCGCAGCTGATGATGGATGTCGTCGAATCTCTTTCCTATAAATTTTTTGCCGCAATGGATCAGGTCCGGCAGACTTGTATTCACGACGCCACTTGGAAGCTATGTAATCTCCTGCTTATTTTTGCCGACAATTTCGGCGTCATTTATGACGGAAAAATACTGATCAATGAAAAAATAAGCCAGCAAATGCTGTCCAATCTCCTCGGTATTAACCGCATCACCGTGGTGAGGATCATTAAGGATCTGAAAAACGAAAATCTTCTGGAGCAGATCAACGGGCTATATTGTATCCGCAGTACCAAACGGCTGAAAAAATACCAGGACGCTTCCGCCACCTCACGGGCGACTTTCGATTGACAGGCGATCCGCTTTGCTTTTTTCCAGGAGTGGTTGTCGTTTATATCTGCGTTAAAAAATTTCCCGCTTACCAAATAATTACTGGCGTCGGGAAAACTTTTAGGGTAGAATATTGAGCGAGACCACCGCCTGCCGACAGGATTTTAGCGCGGTGATAAAATGACGCGGACTGCCCGTATCCGTTGTTACATAACAGAAAAGCGGTGAGTTTATGCGGGAGACTGATGAACGTCTGCTGGAAGCGCTGGAACGAATTTACAGTTGCTTGACGGCGGAAATCGAAAATCTGCGGGACATTAAAGTCGTTACACTGGAAAATTTGCGGGAAATGGCGAGGGAAACGCGGGGCTACGCGCGCCTCTTGGAGGAGACGTCCCTTTCCGGCCGCCTGATCGTCGAATACGCGCTGGAACTCAAGAGAAGCGACGGGCAAATCGCGGTGGAGACGGACACAGTGCGGCAGGGTTTTTGCCCTATTCGCCGCGTATATATAGAAGAATTTGGGGTCGTGCGCCTGGAGATCGGCGATTTATGTCTGACGTGGCGGGACGGCGCTTATAAGTATCTTTTCTATCCGGATAAAGTGGAGATGCGCTCACAAGATGAGAAAACGGCTGTCAAACTGTTTTTTTCCAGGCCGTTCGACCGGCGGTTTTTAGGCGAGCGGGGCGAAATACTCTCTTGCCCCCGCGCTCTTTATCTGCACCCGGAAATCATAAACGTTTGGCGGAGTTAGACGGAGGATGCGAAATGTATGTGAGCCAGTGTAACGGATTGTGTTATAATGTCCTGAACAGTTATGACCCCGCCGTCGCCCCTGATATACTGCTTTTACGCGGATGTCCCGGCAGCGGCAAGACCGTGCTGCTGGAGTATTTGTTAAAAAAGCTGCAGCGGAGATGGCGGGTGTCCTTCCTTGATTCCGCCGCCTTTGCCCGCAAATTCGCTTTTTTGCTGCAAAAAGGGGATTACAGCGTCTGGCGCAAGGAACTGCGCGCCTCTCAGATTTTGCTCCTCGACGATATCCACGCGCTCAACGGCAAGAAAAAGACACTGGAAGAAATGTTTTACACCATGAAAGATGTGATCTCCCGCGGCGGGAAAGTGGTCGTCACGGCCAGCGACGGCCATTACTGTCCGGAGGCCCTCGGCGCCCGCATTCAGGCCAATCTCATCACCGCGCTTTCCTTCGCGATAAAAGACGCCAGCGTGGAGGAGAAGGAACAGTTTTTGCTTTACTATGCCCGCCGTAAGGGCGTATCGACCGACGGCATGGCGGTCCTGCCTGTTTCTGATATGAGTTTTAAGGAAATAGCTGTCGCTGTGGACGGGCACGCCGCAGGCGAACCGTTTGTCCTAAGGGATCTGGGATTGGCGTACCGGCAAGTGCTGTCCGCGCTCTGCGGCGTCAGCCATGGCGATATCGTCGGCCGCAGCAAAAAAACGGATATCGTGCAGGCGCGCCGCGAGATTTGCCATCGCCTGACGGAGGATTTCGGGTTTTCTCACCGGGATATCGCTTTTTATCTCGGCCACACTGTCAACTGCATCCGGCAGCGCTGCCGCGCCTATGCGGCTCGGGAAGGGGATTAAAACTAAATGACGATACAGAAAATTGCCGTACTCACAAGCGGCGGGGACGCTCCGGGCATGAACGCCGCCGTGCGGGCCGTGACGCGCAAGGGCATATTCCATGAATTGGAAATATATGGTATATATCACGGCTATGAGGGTTTGCTGCGCCGTGACATCCGGCGCATGGAATTGGGTTCCGTGGCCGATATTATCCACCGGGGAGGCACTATGCTCCAGACAGCGCGCTGTCTGGCCATGCTGACGGACGAAGGGCAGGCTGAAGCGGCCGCCGCTTTGCGTGAGCGGGGGATAACCGGTCTGGTCGTTATCGGCGGGGACGGTTCCTATCGCGGCGCCCAATCTCTCGCCCAGCGCGGCGTCAATGTCGTGGGCGTTCCCGGCACGATCGACAATGATATTCTCGGCACCGAACTGACCATCGGGTTTGATACGGCGGTCAACACCGTGATCGAGGCTGTCAGCAAACTGCGGGATACGGCTTCGTCGCATGAGCGCGCTTTCATCGTGGAGGTGATGGGGCGCAACTGCGGCGATATAGCGCTCCGGTCCGGTCTGGGCATAGGCGCGGAGACGATCATCATCCCGGAAGTTCCTTACGATCTAAACGAAATAGGGCAAAAAATCCAGCGCGGCATCAAAAGAGGTAAAAATCACAGCATTATCATTGTGGCCGAAGGCGCGGGGGACGCCCGGGAAATCGGCGAGCGCCTGCATGAAATCGCCGGCGTGGAATCGCGCGTAACAATTCTCGGCCATGTGCAGCGCGGCGGCAGTCCGTCGGCCGCCGACGCGGTTTTAGCCACGCGCATGGGGGCCAGGGCCGTAGAGGCCCTGCTGGACGGCGAATCGGAAGTTATGGTGGCGGCCTGGCACAATGAAATAATCCTGCGCCCCCTCAGTCTGGCTTTTGCGGAAAGACCTCCTTTTGACGAGGATATATATAAACTGGCGGATCAATTAGCGATATGACCAATCGTGTTTTTTACGAAAGGATTGGATCTTATGAAAAAAACAGTGCCGGAACTGCATAAAATGGCGGACGACGGCGAAAAAATCACAATGATCACGGCTTATGATTATACAATGGCCAGAGCGGCGGAATCAGCGGGCGTAGACACTATTTTGGTCGGAGACTCACTGGGCATGGTCGTCCTAGGCTACGATTCCACCGTCGCCGTGACGACGGCGGACATGCTCCATCACATGAAGGCGGCGCGGCGCGGCGCTCCGGAAACTTTCATTATCTGCGATCTGCCGTTCATGAGCTGTGCTGAAATCAGTGCGGCGCTGTGCAACAGCGGAAAGCTGATGAAAGAAGGCGGCGCGGACGCCGTGAAACTGGAAGGCGGTGAAGATTGGGCGCCTATCGTTCGCGCTTTGACTAAAGCCGGCGTACCGGTGGTCGGGCATATCGGCCTCACGCCGCAAACCGCCGCTCAACTGGGCGGCTTCAAAGTTCAGGGCAAGAGCCTGGACGGGGCGAGGCAATTGCTTAGAGACGCGCAGATCCTGGAGGAAGCGGGAGCGATCATGATCGTGCTGGAGGCGGTGCCGGCCCAGCTGGCCGCGGTGATAACCGAAAAACTCCGGATCCCGACCATCGGCATCGGAGCGGGGCCGGACGCCGGTGGTCAAGTGCTGGTGTTTCACGATATGCTGGGTTTGTTTGACCGTTTCACGCCCAAATTTGTCAAGCAGTACGCGCAATTACAGGGAGAAATCATCAGCGCGGTGAAAACGTATTGCGAGGAGGTAAAAGAGGGTATATTTCCGGATAACACCCATAGTTTTACGATACGAGAAGATGTGCTAAAAAATTTATAAAATAATTGTTATTTATATTGCCAAAATGTTGAGAGATATGATATGATATACTAAATAATTATTACTTAGGAGGATGAATATCTTGAAACTGAAGGAAAAGACATACAAGAAATTTGTTGACTTTTTCGCAGACATGGCGATGCGTCATCAAAACGCCGCATTTGAAGTCGCTTATGCCGAGATCCAACGCGGCACGGGAGCAGCCAGTATCACGATGAAAAAAGCCCTGCAGGTTCTCGCGGACGAAGGAGTGATCGCGACCAAGGCGGGACGTAACAGCCGTTATGTTCAGATAGCTTATCAGCAGGAACCGCCGGAACTCAAAGCGGCAGCGCCTGAAGAAACGGCCGGTCAGGAAGCGGGGGTTATGGCGGAGTTGCTGCACACGGCGGATAATCTGCGGCAGCGGCTGCGGGCGCAGGAAATCATGTCGGCTAATCTGCAGGAGAGACTGGCGTATCTGGAAGAAAGAAAATAATTTGTCGGACATAGGCTTGGGAAACAAAAAACAATTGCGTTCTTAATGTGATCATGCTATAATAGCAACCAGACATTCCTGCTCTGTTGGTAGGGCAAGCATGGTTTTGATCCTAAATTTGACACGGGAGCCGGCAGTGAGCGACTCATTATGTCATGCTTTTACTTAAAGAAGACAGAAGCGTGGTTCCAGGCGCCCACCTGCTTCAGCAGGGTCAGAAAACCGGCGGTCTTACGGCAGCGTGGGGAAAAAAGCAGGAGATACTCTCCTGCTTTTTATCATGAAAAAGCTGACGCCTAGGAGATAAAGATCATGGAAGATATATGGTTTTATGATTATCCTGTCGGCAGACTGGGCATAGCGGCGGAAAACGCTTCTATTACAAGAGTGTTTTTTGCCGCGAATTCGGCCGAAGTTCCAACCGCGAAAACCCCGTTGATCGAAGCGGCGGCGGCCGAGCTCTCTGAATATTTTCGGGGCGAGCGGTTTGAGTTCGACTTGCCCCTGTCTTTGCGGGGAACGGACTTTCAGATATCCGTGTGGACGGCCCTCAGGACCATTCCGGCCGGCGAGACCCGCAGTTATAAAGATATGGCCGTTCAGATCGGGAAGCCCCTGGCCTGCCGGGCCGTCGGCATGGCCAATCACCGGAACCCCGTCGCCATTATCGTCCCCTGCCACCGGGTAATCGGGCAAAACGGCGGGTTGGTCGGATACGGCGGCGGACTGCCTGTGAAAAAGTACTTATTGGAAATGGAAGAACGCTATGCCCGATAATATCGCTAGTCACCCGCTGAAAAAAGAAATTACGCCCCCGAGCTGCGAAAGCACCCGCGGCTTGGCGGCGCCGCTTGGGACCGCCGCGGCCGTCACCGCCGGCATCGCGCCGGACGGGGGGCTTTATGTGCCGCGGAGCCTGCCGCTGCTCCCCTGGCGCGAATGGCTTGATTTGGATTACAGCGCCGTGGCCGCCCGGGTCGTCCGCTTGCTGGCGCCCGATTTGCCGGAGGCGGGAGTGGCGGCGGCCGCGGCGGTATACGGCGACGGCCGTTTTGGCCCCGGCTCGCCGGCGCCGCTCATAGAGGCGGGGGCGCTGGGCGTGCTGGAACTCTGGCATGGCCCGACCGCCGCTTTTAAAGATATGGCGCTCCAGGCGCTGCCCCATTTGCTGACGGCAGCCGCGGCCCAGGTGGCCGCCGGGCGGGAGATCCTGATCCTGACCGCCACGTCGGGCGACACCGGCAAGGCGGCTCTGGAAGGTTTCCGCGACGTGCCGGGCGCCAGCGTTTGCGTTTTTTATCCGGACGGCGGGGTCAGCGCGGTGCAGGAAAAACAAATGCTGACGACGGGCGGAAACAACACTTTTGTCGCCGCGGTGCGCGGTAATTTTGACGTTTGCCAGCAAGCGGTGAAAACGGCTTTTACCACGGAATGGCTGCGCGAAGCTCTGGCGGAACGAGGAGTCTTGTTTTCCTCCGCTAATTCCATCAACTGGGGGCGGCTCCTGCCGCAAATCGTTTATTATATCTGGTCTTATCTGGAAGCTGTGCGGCAAAACCGGGTGAAGGCCGGAGCGCCGGTGAATTTTGCCGTGCCGACCGGTAATTTTGGCAACATACTCGCCGGCTGGTACGCGCGGAGTATGGGTCTGCCGGTGGGGCGGCTGCTCTGCGCTTCCAACCGCAACAACGTTCTGGCGGATTTTTTCCGGGACGGCGTTTATGATGTCAACCGGGAGTTTTTCCGCACGGAATCTCCCTCGATGGATATCCTCGTGTCCAGCAATTTTGAGCGCCTGCTCTTTGAGCTGGGCGGCCGGGACGGTGAAAAGATCAGGCGTTTATACGCCGATCTGCAGGAAAAAAGCCGCTTCCAAGTTGAGGAGAGTGTGCTGAAAGCTTGTCAGGCGGTGTTCGCCGGCGGCTGGACGGATGAAGACGCCTGCCGCGCCGTCATCCGGCGCGTATGGCGGGAATGGCGCTATTTACTGGATCCGCATACGGCGATCGCCTGGGGCATGGCGGAGGATTACCGCGCCGCCAGCGGCGACGAAACCTATACGATCGTCGTCTCCACGGCCAGCCCCTTCAAATTCGCGCCGGCGGTGCTGGCGGCCCTCACGGAGACGGCGCCCGCGGAGCCCTGGGCGGCGCTGGCGGAGCTGGAGCAAGTGACGGGATGGCCGGCGCCTCAGGCTTTGCGCGGCCTGGACACCAAGAAGGAACGGCGGGAAGCCCTGTTGGCGCCGGAAGAGATAGCCGCCTGGGTGAGCGGTAAGTTCGCGCCGCCGTTCTGACGGATAATATAGCGGAGGAATTGGACTATGACGAAAAAATTACGGCAGCGGGCGGAAATCGCCCCCCGATACAAATGGGATCTCAGCCCTATTTTCGCCGATCAGGCGGAATGGGAAAAACTGTTCGCGGCTACGGAAACTCTGCTCGCGGAGGGAGGATCTTTCCACGGGCGTTTGACGGAGAGCCCGCGGCGTTTGCTGGACTGCCTGCTTTGGGCGGACAGGATCGAGGCGAATCTGGAGGAATTATATACCTTTGCCCGCATGAAACGGGACGAGGACAATCGCGAAGCTTTTTACCAGGGATTGACCGGGCGCGCTATGAATTTGAGCGTGCAGGCCGGCAGCGCTCTTTCCTTCATTGAGCCGGAACTGCTGGCGGCGGAAGACGGCGCACTGGCGAAACTGCGCGCCGCGCCGCTGCTTGCTCCTTTTGGCCGAACGCTGGATGAGATCATTCGCCATAAACCGCATGTGCTTTCACCGGCGGAAGAAAAACTGCTGGCGGAAACAGGGGAAATGGCGCAAGGTCCGGGAACGGTCTTTTCGATGCTGAACGACGCCGACATTAAATTCGGCGAGGTCGAGGATGAAGACGGGCAGAAAACGGAGCTGACCAAAGGCTCTTATATCCGTTTTCTGGAAAGTCCCCGCCGCTCCGTGCGGGAGGAAGCTTTCCGCGTTCTTTACCGCTCTTATGGCGCTCAGGTGAACACGCTGGCCGCTCTTTACAACGCGAGCGTTAAAACCGACTGTTTTTACGCCCGCGCCCGCCGTCACCCTTCCGCTCTGGCCGCGGCGCTTTTTTCCGCCGATGTGCCGACTGTGGTCTATGATAACCTCATCACGGTCGTCCACGAATTTCTGCCGGTTTTTTACCGTTATATCGCCTTGCGGCAAAAAGCGCTCGGTCTTACCGATTTGCGCATGTATGACATGCACACCCCGCTCGTGCCGGCGGCGAGAGTTTTTTATACCTACGAACAGGCGCGGGACGTTCTGTCGGAGGCTTTTTTGCCGCTGGGCGAGGAGTATTTGACTTTGCTGCGCCGCGGTTTCGGCGAAAACTGGATCGACGTCTATGAAAGCGAAGGTAAGACGAGCGGGGCATATTCCTGGGGAACTTACGCCTCTCACCCTTATGTGCTGCTGAACTATCAGGATACGCTCGACTCGCTGTTCACGCTGGCGCACGAGATGGGCCACGCCTTGCATACCTGGCATTCCGGCGCGAACCAGCCTCATCACTATGCCGGGTATAAAATATTTGTGGCCGAGGTCGCTTCGACTTTGAACGAAACGCTGCTGATCCGGCATTTGCTGAGCCGGGCGGCGGACAAAGAGCAAAAAGCCTATCTGCTGAACCATTACCTCGACCAGTTCCGCGGCACGGTCTTCCGGCAGACGATGTTCGCCGAGTTTGAGAAACTGACTCACGCGGCGGCGGAAAAAGGGGAATCGCTGACGGCGGAAATGCTAAGCAAAGAATACAGGGCGCTGAACGAGCTGTATTACGGCCCGGCTGTGACGCTGGACGCGGAAATAGACATGGAATGGGCGCGTATTCCGCATTTTTACAACGCGTTTTATGTTTATCAGTACGCGACCGGTTTCGCGGCGGCTACGGCTCTGGCGGACGGCATCCTGCGCGAGGGAGCCCCGGCCGCGCGGAAGTATCTGGCGTTTCTGAGCGGCGGCTGCTCCGAAAGCCCGCTGGCCCTGCTGCAAAAAGCCGGGGTGGATATGACCGGGCCTGAGCCGGTGCGACGCGCGCTGGAGGTCTTTGCCGCCATGACGGCGGAGCTGGAAGAACTGATCGGCTAGCGCCGCGCTCCGCAAAAAACGTCAGCAAGGGAGAAAAAATTTGATCATCGGTATTGATCTCGGAACTACAAACAGTCTGGCCGCTTATTTTACCCCGGAAGGGCCGCGGATCATCCCGAATTCTTTCGGGGAAAACCTGACGCCTTCCGTCGTCAGCGTAGGCGGCGACGGCGAAGTCTATGTGGGCAAGATCGCCCGGGAACGGCAGATCACGCACAGCGAACAGACCGCGGCTGTTTTCAAGCGGCATATGGGGAGCAAAAAAGAATACCGTCTGGGCGGCAAGACCTTTTTGCCGGAGGAATTGTCTTCTTTCGTCATCCGCAAACTGAAAGAGGACGCGGAAGCTTTTCTGGGCGAAAAAATCGACGAGGCGGTGATAAGCACGCCGGCGTATTTTAACGATATGCAGCGCCGCGCCACCAAAACGGCGGGGGAACTAGCCGGGCTGAAAGTGGAGCGCATCGTGAATGAACCGACGGCGGCCGCCATCGCCTATGGCCTGCATGAGCGCCCGGCGGAGGCCAAATACCTCATTTTTGACTTGGGCGGCGGCACGTTTGACATATCCATTCTGGATTATAATGACAATGTGATGGAAGTCCGGGCTGTGGCCGGCGACAATTTTCTGGGCGGCGAGGATTTCACGAACGCGCTGGCGGCCATGTTTTTGTATAAAAATGATCTGGGCGACGCGGAATTGCCGCCCCGGGAGAGAGCTATCCTGCAAAAGAGCGCCGAGACGGCGAAAAAGGAATTCACGGCGGGCAAAACGGTGACCATGTCCTACCCGCATAACGGGGAAATGCTCAATATGACGGTCAATATTGACGATTTTGAAAAACAGTGCGCTTTTATCCTGAATAAACTGCGGGCCCCGGTTATCCGCACTTTGGCCGACGCTTCCCTGAAACTGGCCGATATAGACACGGTCGTTCTTGTGGGCGGCGCCACTAAACTGCCTATTATCCGTAATTTTGTCAGCCGGTTGTTCGGCCGCCTGCCCGCCTCGCATATCAACCCCGACGAGGTGGTCGCTTTGGGGGCGGCGGTTTATGCCGCCATGAAAGAGCGGAATGAAATAATACGGGAGTTGGTGCTGACGGACGTTTGCCCGTTCACGCTGGGGACCAGCGTATCGGTGCCCAGCGCCAAAGGCGTCTATCAATCCGGCGTCTACTGTCCGATCATCGAGCGCAACACCGTCATTCCGGCTTCCCGCGTCAGCCGCGTCTACACGCTGTATGACAATCAGCAGACCGTGCGGGTGGACGTGCTGCAGGGTGAAAGCCGCAAAGCCAGGGAGAACCTTTTTCTCGGTGAACTGGTCATACGCGTGCCGCAGGGACCGGCGGGAAAAGAGGCTTTGGATATACGCTACACATATAACGTGAACGGGATACTGGAAGTCGAAGTGACGACGGTGTCCACAGGCAAGACGGAAAAACTGATCATCGAAAAAAATCCGGGGGCGATGACGGAGGAGGAGATCCGCCAAAGCCTCGAGAACCTGCAATCTTTGAAGATCCATCCGCGGGAAAAAGATGAATATCGCTATTTGCTGGAAAAAGGCGAGAGACTTTATCAGGAACTGCTCGGGTCGGCGCGTTACGAAATTTCTTCGCTGCTCATAAGTTTTGAGGCCACGCTGGAGAAACAGGATCCGGAAGAAATTGCTGAAGCGGCGGCGGAACTCAAAAGTTTTTTCCAAATGTTAGAGGATGAGGATTACTGAAATTTTCTTGTCTGAGAGGGATGGAAAATGGATATTTGGAAAATATTGGGAATAGGGGAGACTAAAGACGAAAACGCGGTCAAGCAGGCGTATCGCCGCCGGCTGCCAAGCCATAACCCCGAAGACGATCAGGAAGGCTTTTTGCGTTTGCGGGAGGCGTATGAGCAGGCGCTGATCTATTGCCGGGAAACGGCGATTGCGGCGGCGGCGACTCCGGAAGACGAGGTGATCGCCGCTTTAGAGGATATATACGCCGATTTTCCGCGGCGGATAAACGCCGAGGACTGGCGGCAGGCGCTCAGCGCGGATATATGCCAGCGGCTGGATACTCAGCAGGAGATCGGCGAGAAACTGCTAGCTTTTCTCATGGACCACAACAATTTACCGCATTCCGTCTGGAAATTTCTGTCCGAGTTTTTTTGCTGGGGAGAGCGGCAGGAACTGCTGAAAGAGAAGTTCCCCCCCAATTACATCGATTATGTTTTAAACCAGAGCGCGTATGACGATTTGATTCGCTACGCCCTGTTTCCCGCATTGCCGGGGTTTGACTACGACGCTTTTCTGGATCTTTTTTTCAATATCAACGCCGCCTTAAACCAGGGCGCCTATGAAAATATTGACGGTCAATTCGCCGCGGCCGACGGCATGGGGATCGATCACCCCGATCTGACGCTGCTAAAAATACGTTACGCCCTGGCCCGGAACACGGAGGAAGCGGAAACTTTGGCCGCGGATCTCCGCGCCGCCAGACCGGATGATATCCGGGCGGCGAATATGCTGGGGCATTGCCGCCTGAGAAAGGGCAAATACGCGGAGGCCCGCGAATTGTTTCAGGCGGTGCTGCTGGAGGAACCGGAGCATTATAACGCCAAGGTCGGTTTGGCGGAGTCCTGGCATTTGAGCGGGAATCTTGACGAGGCGAAAAACTGCTATTGGGAGCTGATCTATGAAAACCCGTATGACGGTTTTTTGGTTTCCTCATTCTATGATATCAACGAAAAAATGGGAGCGGAACTGGAGGAACGCCTGCCGGCGGCGCCGGACGACCAGGAAATAATATATAAATTAGCCAGTTGTTACCATAATTGCCGCCGTTTTGCCGATGTGCGGTCATTGCTGGCTGACGTGATCCCCGCGCCGGAACACGCGGCAAAACATCACGGCGTTTTGGCGTACGCTCTGCTGGAAGCCGGCGATAAGGAGGGGGCGGAGAGGGAATTTTCCGCCTGGGAAAAGACCGAGGAGGACAAAAGGCGGCTGGCCCGGCAGATCCCTTCCGCCTATATGCTTCTGGGTCTGGAAGATAAAGCCTTGGAACGCTGTAATTATTACCTGAGGGAATTCCCGGCGGAGGCGGACATTTACGATGCGATGGCCGGTATTTTCCGGCGGCGGGGCGACCAGACAGCGGCGCTCAAAGCGGCGGAGCGGGGATTGGCCGCGAACGGCGGTAATTTGGGTTTGCGCATTCATAAATCCCATATTTTATATGATATGGGCGATCATGGCGGGGCGCTGGAAATTATTGAAAACACGCTGGCGGAATATCCGCTGCTATCCGATCTGATAAATTTAAAACTAAACATATTTTATGACGCCGAAGAATATAAGGAAGTCCTTTCCATTTGCCAAAAATTAGAAGAGGATAATGCCCAAGATAAAAATTTTCGGATGTACGCTCTGGCCGCGTCTTTGAATTTGGCGCCGCAGGCCGGAACGGCGGCGGAACTGAGGGAGTGGCTGAAGGAGGCTCCGGGCGCGGCCGTCGCCGTTTACGCCCTGACCCAATATTACAGCAACCGGGATGATTACGATTCCAGCTTGGCCGTGTTTCAGCAAGCGCGGGACGCGGCGCCGGAAAATCTTGATTTTCGCGTCTCCATTATCCATATTCTGCGCCGCCGGCAAGCTTACGCTCAGGCGCTGATGGAAATATCCTGGTTTGAGCGGAATCGTCCCGGTTATGCCGACGCTTGGAACCTCAAGGGATTGGTGCTGGAAAACGTCAGGCGTTATGATGAGGCGGTAATCGCTTTTACCGAGGCGATAAGACTGGATCCGAACCATCAGGTCGCCTATGGCAATATGGCTGACGTCATGACGAAATTAGGCAAGAACGAACAGGCGGTCGAATTGCTGACCAAACAGATCGAAATCCGCGAACACCCTTATTATTATATCGCGCGGGGATTGGCCTACAGTTATCTCGGCAATACGGAAGCGGAGAAGAAGGACTATTTCCGAACTATAGAATTAGACCCCAACTACGCGTACGCTTACAATAATTTGGGCATCACCTTTTATGCCGAAGGTAAGCGGGACGAAGCGATCCAATATCTGGAACAGGCGATCAAGCGCGACCCGGATATTCTGGCGGCATATAAGACGCTGGGGAACGCGCTGGCGGAAAAGGGCCGGGAAGCGGAAGCGCTGGAAGTATGGGAAAGCGCTTTGGCGCACTTCAGCCCTGACGACGAACCGGCTGTGGCGGAAATAACGCGGAGCAAGCTTATCTTTTTCAAGGAGCGCGGCCGTTACCGCGAGGGATCCGATCTGCTGGAAACTCTCGTGCGCGTGCGCGCCATGGACGCGGAAACGATGTGCCACGCCGCCGAATGTTTCTATGAACAGGGCCGCCTGTCCGAAGCCTGGTTTTGGTACGCGCGCGCGCTCAAGACGGAAAAAAGCAAAGACTCTTTTGTGCTGACCTCCCTAGCGCAGTATTATGAATACGCCAAACAAAATATCATTATGGCTAATCTTTATTATCAAAAAGCCATAGAAGCGGAACCGGACAATTACAGAATGTATATACGCCGGGGCCGTCTGATGCGGCGTCTGCTGCGGCCCGGGCGTTATCAGACAAGCCGAAGCGGCGCCCCGGTCCGAGGCTTTTGGCGGAAACCGATGGCCTTGCTGGACGCCGTGCCGCCGAAAGAACGCACGCCCTGCTATTACTATTGGCGGGCGGAGTGTCTGCGCGGGCAGGGCCGGCTGACGGAAGCGGAAGAAGCTTTTCGGCAGGCTTTGGCCGGAGCTGGCGATTACCCCTTATGCGTGACGCGCGTTTGCTATGACGCTCTTTTTGGCTTGGCCCGCCTGTATGAGGAACAGGGCGATATTGAGAAGGCCAGACAGTATGTCCAGGAAACGATCGCCGTCAAAAACGATCTCGGCTATCGGAATTTTCTTCATAAATTAGAATATATTGACAGGATGAAACGGAGTGGCAAAGAGAGCGTTTGGGATAAGCTGAAAAAACTATTCCATTGAACAGGAGGACGCGCAAATGTTACAGGGAAAAACCGCTTTGATCACAGGGGGAGGGACGGGCATCGGCCGGGCGGTCGCTCTGCGTCTCGCGCGGGCGGGCGCGGCGGTCGCCGTCAATTATGCCCATTCCGCCCGGGAAGCGGAGGAGACGCGGCGGGAAATAGAGGAGATGGGCGCTGTTTGCCGTCTGTACCGGGCCGACGTGACGGACGACGGCGCGGTCAGGGCGATGATGGCGCAGACCGCCGCCGATGCCGGCGGATTGGACATTCTGGTCAACAACGCCGGGCGGACGCATTTTGTCGAACACGCGGATCTGGAGGGAATGAAGTCGGAATATTGGGACGAAGTGTTTGCCCTCAACGTCAAAGGCACGTTCTTTTGCTGCCGGGCGGCGGCGGCGGCGCTCCGGCGGAGCCGGGGCGTTATCATCAATATCACGTCCATCGCCGGCCTGACCGGTCTCGGCAGTTCTCTCGCCTACGCCGCTTCCAAAGCGGCGGAAATAAGCGTCACGAAATCCCTGGCCCGGGTGCTGGCGCCGGAAGTTCGCGTTATCGGTCTGGCGCCCGGCATCGTCACTACCCGCTGGGTGGCGGGGCATGAGGATCATATCGAGGCCCTGGCCGGCGGCACGCCGCTGGGCCGGCCGGCCAAACCGGAAGATATAGCGGAAGCGGCTTACGGCATCATCGCGCACGGCGGATTTATTACAGGTCAGAACATCGTGGTAGATGGCGGCGCTTTTATTTGATCGGCTGAGCGCGAGGATGCGGGGCAAAAAAAAACCTGAGACGTCTCAGGTTCGGGTTTCCCCAGATATATTTTAAGGAAGGTATAAGAGCTGGTTTTAGTATAATAGCTGGAGTTGAGAATCAGCTTAATAAAACGGGTAAAATCAAAAAAATTTTTTGTTCAACAATCCGCCGGGAAAGGAGCGCTCCGCCCCGCTGACAGCGGGGGGAGAGTCGTATGGAGATCAATGATGAAAAAAATTATTTGTTGGGGCATGTTTTTCTTGATGACGTTCGGTGTTTTGTTTATGGCCGCCTGCGGCGAAAACGCGCCGCCGCCCGCGGCAGGCGGCGGCGCGTCAAATCCGCCGGAAACGGCGCCGCCGAATCCGCCGGAGAGCGGGCCTGAGCGCCCGCCTGAGCAGCAGGCGCCGGAATTGTCGCCGGATGAAACCATGGAGGGGATCACAATCCTCACTTTTACCGCTGAGAATTATATGATAGAGTATCCGAATTATTGGAGCCTGGAGGAAAGTGGGGAGACTTCCGGGTATGAAGTGCTGACCTTCTGGAAGAAAGACCCGGACGTATATGAAGACGGCGGAAAAGGTATCCTGGATCCTAATTCCGCCAAGGTCAGCCTGTCGATCCTGGCGAAAGACGGAAGAAATCTGAGCGATATAGCCTTGGCGGAATTAGATTTTACAGAGGAGGATCTTCATTCGGAAAATCTTGACATCGGCGGTAAAAAAGCCATCCGCTATATTTCAGTCTATGGGGAGGATCAAATTATCAATACCTATATCGACTGGAACGAAACGGACTATATCTGGCTGGCCGGGTATCACGGCACAGGGAGCGAGCGGGACACTATGCACCGGGATGTGCTCTTTATCCATAGCTCCCTGCAGGCGGCCGGGACGGCGCAGGCGGCCGAGACGGCCGAGTGACGGCGCGGCCTTCTGTTCTCCTGCACGCCTGCTGCGCGGTTTGCGCGGGCTATCCGCTGGAAAAACTGCGGGCGGACTACGAACCGGTCGTGTATTTTTGCAATCCGAATATTTTTCCGCGGGAAGAATACGAGCGCCGGCGTGACGAATGCCGGCGCGGCGCGCGGACTGCCGGCTGCGTTTTCGTGGAAGACGACGTGGAGCGCGGCGATTGGGAGCGGGCGGTGCGCGGGCTGGAAGCGGAACCGGAGGGCGGACGCCGCTGTCTGATTTGTTTCCGCTATCGTCTGGCCCGGACGGCTGCTTACGCAAGGGAGCGAGGCATAGGTTTTTTCACGACGACGCTCACGGTAAGCCCGCGCAAAAAAAGCGCGCTTCTTCTGGCTCTCGGAGCGGAATTGGCGCGGGAAGCCCCGGCTCCGGTTTTTATCCCGGAAGATTTCAAAAAAAAGGACGGCTATGGGAAAACGATGGCTATCGCCCGAAGAGAGGGGTTTTACCGGCAGAATTACTGCGGCTGCCAACCCCGCGCCGATGCTCCAAGATAAACTTTCGGCATTTCAAAAAAAACTTTCCCTTCCGCTCTTTTTAGGTTATAATAAAATGATGTGATATGTAACTGTGAGGGGTGAACTATGGAGATCTACCGCAAAGCCGAGGTGTTCACCAGCGGTGAGAAACCTGTGCTCCTAGCTATCAGCTTGTGGTGCACCGTGCAAAGTGATGAGAACATGAAACCGCAGTTGATACTGAAGGATTTCAATACCGGCAGTCTCACTCTGCACCGGCCGGTAAACGTACTCCTGTACAGTGAACTCGGCATTTATGAAGCGGCGGCTATTCTGACTTTCATCGTCCCGAACACTCAGGCAAATTTTCTCATCACTCGCTGGAGCGGGCGGATCGAACGGCGCAGCAACCTGAAGGTGCGGGTGGATTTTCGCGGGCAGGTCACCAGCTGCGAGGACGAGGAAAAAAACTGGATCGACTACGCTAAGCCTGTTAACGTCGAAGTGAAAAATATTTCCGCCGGCGGCGTGATGTTCACCTCAAACAATGAATTGGATATAGGCATGCGTGGGTCGCTCACGATACCCGTGGTGCCGTTCCCCTTGTTTTTCACTATTTTGCGCGCGGAACGCGATTCTTCCGACGCCGTGTTTTACGGCTGCCGCCTTGACCCGCTCGTGCCGCACGCCGACGCTCTCCTTTGCAGTTATATTTACCAGAGACAGGTGCAGCTGCGGCAGTCGCGCGAAGATGAGATATAGAAGCGATTATGGATATTGTGATCATTTCCCCGCAGGAAGAAACCCGCCGCTTGCTGACGTCATGCTGTCAGGCTCATGGCAGCGAGCATCAGGTCAGCGCTTTCGCCAGTCATAGCAGCGGTTTTGTTCACCTGATCAATGAAAATCCCGGATTACTGATACTGGATCTGGACGAACTGGGCGACGCTCAAGCGGCGCTTTGTTCGCTGGCTCGTTACCATGATAATATGAAACTGGCGCTGGCCGCTTCGACGGACGCTCACGCCGTAGAGGCCATGCAAGCCTGCAGCGACGCCTATTGGCTGAAACCGCTCACCGAAGAGGCCGTCGGCAAAACGCTGACTAAACTGCTGCCCTGTAAGGAAGCGCAAGTGACAGTGCGCACGTTCGGCCATTTTGACGTGTTTATTGACGGACAGCCCATTCATTTTAAAAACGCGAAGGCGAAAGAATTGCTGGCGCTGCTTGTGGATAAGCGCGGCACCGTCACGATGGAGATGGCTGTAAACGTGCTGTGGGATAACCGGCATTATGACGAACATGTAAAACAGCTCTATCGCAAAGCCGTCTCTTACCTGCGCGGCATATTCAAGGATAAGAGTTTGAATATTCTTGTCTCCAACCGGGGGAGCTGTCATGTGCGGCAGGGTACTTTCGCCTGTGATTACTATGATCTGCTAGACGGGCAAAAAAAAGCCATCGCCGCTTGGGGCGGGGAGTATCTTTTTGAGTACCCCTGGGCGGAATCGACTTTGGCGCAGATCGAGAACATGGTGGAAGCTTACACCGGCCGCGTCATGAAGTGAAGTAAGACCGAACCGGAACGGCTCGCGCCAGACGCTCCCGTCCGGCTAGGTCGCGGCGGATCTCCAGCCGCCAGCCGGCGGCCGTAAATATTTCCCGCACCGCCGCGCCCTGGGCCGCGCCGATCTCCATCCACAGCGCTCCGCCTGAGCTGAGGCGCGCCGCCGCCTCCCGCGCCAGACGGCGGTAAAACAGCAAACCGTCTTCGGCGGCCACGAGAGCGATCGACGGTTCTTTTCGCAATTCCGGCGCGCAGGCCGCGTATTCCCGCGGCGATATGTAAGGCGGGTTCATGACGATCAGATCAAAGACTTCGTCCGCTACGGCCGCGAACAGGTCGCCCCGTGCCCAGCGCAGATCCGCGCCCAGCCGGGCGCCGTTTCTCGCCGCCGTCCGCAAAGCCGCGGCGGAAATATCCGTCCCGGTCACGGCCGCTTCCGGTCGGGCCAGCTTCAGACTGATCGCGACGGCGCCGCTGCCGGTTCCAAGATCCAGCCAGCGCCGCCCGCCGGCGCCGCGATCCGCCAGCGCCGCCAGCACGAGTTCCTCGGTTTCCGGCCGCGGGATCAGCACCGCCGCGGACACCTCAAAATCCCGGCCGAGGAATTCCCGCCGGCCGGTCAGATAGGCGTAGGGTTCGCGGGCCGCCCGCCGCGTGAGTAAAACCTCATAAGAAGCGATTTCCGCCGGCGTCAGCCGCCGGTTTTGTTCAATATATAATTTATCCCGCCCGGCGCCGAGTACATGGGCCAGGAGCAGATCCGCCTCGGCGCGCGGCGCTTCCACTCCGGCCGCGGCCAGCCTTTCCGCCGCCGCGGCCAGAGTTTTCATTAGGCCCACTCGCTCTCCCGCAGCCGCGCCGCCTGATCCGCGTCCGTCAGGGCGTCGACGACAGGGTCGAGATCGCCGAGCAGGACGGCGTCCAGCTTGTGCAAAGTCAGGCCGATGCGGTGATCGGACACCCGGCCCTGGGGAAAATTATAAGTGCGGATGCGCTCGCTGCGGTCGCCGGTCCCCACCTGGTTCCGGCGCCGTTCGGCCATTTCGTCCTGCGCTTCCGCCCGCGCTTTTTCCAGCAGACGGGCCCGCAAAACGCGCAGGGCTTTATCCTTGTTCTTATGTTGTGATTTCTCGTCTTGACAGGAGACGACCAGCCCCGTCGGCAGATGGGTCACGCGGATAGCCGACTGGGTCGTGTTTACGGACTGGCCGCCCGGCCCGCTGGAACAGAAAATATCGATGCGCAGATCATTAGGGTCGATGTCTATTTCCACCTCAGCCGCTTCCGGCAGCACGGCCACCGTGGCCGCCGAGGTGTGGACGCGCCCGCTCGACTCGGTGGCCGGGATGCGCTGCACGCGATGGACGCCGCTCTCAAATTTCAGACGGCTGTATACATCTCGCCCTTCAAGCATAAAAATGATCTCCCGAAAACCGCCGATATCCGTGTAACTCGCGCTGAGAAGCTCGTTTTTCCAGTGCCGGGCCTCGCCGTAACGCGTATACATGCGGTAAAGGTCGCCGGCAAAAAGCGCCGCTTCTTCGCCGCCCGTCCCGGCGCGGATCTCCACGATGACGTTTTTTTCATCATCCGGATCGCGCGGCAGGAGCAGCGTCCGCAGTCGGGCGGCCAAAGCGCCGCTCCGCTCGTCCAGCTCTTTTTCCTCCTCCGCTATCATCGCCCGCATATCATGATCATCTTCGTCCGCCAGCATCGCCTGCAAATCGCTTAATTCACCCTGCGCCGCGCGGTAATCGCGAAAAACCGCGGCCAATTCCGTCAGCGCGGCTTGGGCGCGGGCGATCCGCTGGAACTCCGCCTGATTGGCGATGATTTCCGGCTGCGTCAGCATCTCCGTCAGATGCTCATATTTTTTTTCCATCTCTTCCAGCTGTTCAAACATGGCGTCACCCCAAGATTTGTCGGCACTTCCTAAGCGCAAGGAAAAGCAGAGCCGCCGCTCTGCTTAGTTTCATAAGGATACCTCTAAATACTCAGAGTCGATGCCTCCGCCAGCAATTTTCCCGCCAGGCTAGGCGGAGGAAGGAGGCATACCCGGGGCGGTATGGTGACTGACGTGGGCGACGCCTGACGGGAAAAGAGCGGCGGAGGCGCGACGAGTGAGTATTTAGAGGTGTCCATAACTTATAGCGGCTACTGCAAGCCGTATTTTCTCTTGAAACGATCTACCCGGCCGCCGGAATCCACGAATCTTTGCACACCCGTATAAAAAGGATGACACTTGGAGCAAATTTCCACTTTTATGTCCTTTTTGGTGCTGCCGGTTTCAATTACATTGCCGCAAGCACAGGTTATGGTACTGGCCCCGTATTGCGGATGGATTTTTTCTTTCACGCCCTGCCCTCTTTTCTGGTTTTGGTGCGAATATCAACTTCGTCAGTTTAACATTTTCGCGATGGATAGTCAAGAATTTTTGACAATTTTTCACCGATAAGCCTTGACAGACTCAAGGGGCGATGATACAATAGAAAAGCATATTAAACATATATGCAAACATTATCTTATGCGGGCTATCCGCCCAAATTTTTACGAGGAGGCGCAATCATGGCGAAAATCGCTAAAACCTTGACGGATCTCATCGGGAACACTCCGCTGCTGGAACTCACGAATTACAACGCGCAAAAAAAACTGGAGGCCACAGTCGTCGCCAAGCTGGAATACTACAACCCGCTGTCCTCCGTCAAGGATCGCATCGGTTACGCGCTGATTAAGGACGGCGAGGAAAAAGGGCTGATCAAAAAAGGCACGACTCTGATCGAACCCACGAGCGGGAATACCGGCGTTGCGCTCGCTTTTGTGGCGACGGTCCGCGGGTACCGGCTCATTTTGACCATGCCGGAAACCATGAGCATTGAGCGCCGCAACCTCCTGAAAGCCCTAGGCGCCGAACTCGTGCTGACCCCGGGGGCGGAAGGCATGAAAGGCGCGGTAGCCAAAGCGAAGGAACTGGCGGACCAAACCCCGGATTCCTACATCCCCGGTCAGTTCGACAATCCGGCCAATCCGGAGATCCATCGCCGGACCACGGCCCAGGAGATCTGGCGCGACACGGACGGCGCGGTCGATATAGTTGTCAGCGGCGTCGGCACCGGCGGCACGATTACCGGCGTCGGGGAAGTTTTGAAACAGAAGAAACCAGGTGTGCAGGTCGTGGCGGTCGAGCCTTTTGATTCGCCGGTGCTGTCGGAAAACCGCTCCGGTGCTCATAAGATCCAAGGCATCGGCCCGGGGTTCGTGCCTGTCGTCCTGAATCGCTCGATCATCGACGAAATTTTTACCGTGAAAAATGACGAGGCTTTTACCGCTTCGCGGGAGCTGGCTAAAAGCGAGGGGCTGCTCGTGGGTATTTCCTCCGGCGCGGCGGTATTCGCGGCGGCGGAGATCGCCAAACGCCCGGAAAACAAGGGCAAACTCATCGTAGCCGTTTTGCCGGATACCGGGGAGCGCTATTTATCTACGGTATTGTACTCTCAGGAATAAGGAAATTAACTTGTGCCGCCGAATACCGCTAATACTGTTTGTATTAGCGGTATCCGGCGCCTTGCCACGCCGCGAGATCGCGGCGTGGCGACTGTACTTTATTTGCCGGCGCTTCCCAAGAAGAATTTAACAGCAATCGCATTCATGGATTTCCAGAATATGTTTCAATTTGGTTTTGGCGCGGTGCAGACGGACGCTGGCGTTGCTCACGCTGATTTCCAACAGGTTGGCGATATCCTGCAAGTCCAGGTCAAAGAAGTATTTCATGGTAAAAAGTTCTTGTTCTTCCTGTTTCAGTTCTTGCAGCGCCCGCGTCATCAGGTCTTTATCAAGCAGGAAATCCAGATTCGCATAGCAGGAAGGGCTGTCAATGATGTCTGACGGCACTTCCCGTTTGCGGCGGAAGTACTCGTAGCATTGATTGACGGCGATCCTGCTGATCCAGTATCGGAATTTTGAGACGTCACGCAGCTGATCAAACGATTGAAAGGCCTTGCAGAACGTCTCCTGCAAAATATCGTCGATATGCGAATTGTCTTTTTCGATCTTACTTAGAATACTGCGTAGATAATGGGCATTTTCCTCATAGAGTTTCTCGGCCAATTCGTTAGAAATCATCAATATCACCTCCGGATTAATGGGTATTTCTCGCACAAAGAAATACAAAGATTGATTTTCCCATAAGAAATTTCGGATAAGTCCTCGAAAATCATAAAACTCCCTCCTTTATTACGTATTTACTCCCCATTATGTTGGAGTAACAGGATATTTCTTCATGACAAAGCAAAACCCTTCTTGATTATTGAGAAAAATTTAATTTTTCGATAAATTTTAGAGCCGGAAGCCACACGCCGCTGTCGGAGCGGATTTCCAGGTTTTGGCGAATGAAAATCACATTTGACAAATCGTCTGATGATATGTATAATCTATTGGTCTGACAAGAAACTATGCGGACAATGCCGCTCCGGGCGGGCATTAACTGATTCGCGGCGCGGATCGGCCTGCGGCGGGCGAGATTTCAAGAAGGGACGAGAGAGAATGTACGCGGTTTTACAGACCGGTGGCAAGCAGTACCTGGTCAGTCCCGGGGATGTGCTTAATGTGGAAAAATTGGCGGCTGAAGCGGATTCCACGGTCGAACTCACAGAAGTGTTACTGGTTTCGGGCGAGGAAGGTCTGCTGATCGGAGACCCTCTGGTAAAGGGAGCGACAGTTCAGGTCAAAGTGCTGGAGCATGTCAAAGGCAAAAAAGTCGTCGCTTTTCGCTATAAACCCAAGAAGCACGTGCGGGTGAAACGCGGGCACCGGCAGCTTTATACGAGGATCCAGATCGAAAGCATTCAGGTCAATAACGCGGCCTGAGACAGAGGAAAGAGGCGAAACCGCATGGCGCATAAAAAAGGAATGGGCAGCACCCGCAACGGGCGCGACAGTCAGGCTCAGCGTCTCGGCGTTAAACGCTCCGACGGCCAGTACGTCGCGGCGGGCAATATTCTGATTCGGCAGAGGGGCACAAAGATCCATCCCGGCAACAACACGGGCCTGGGCCGGGACGACACGATTTTTGCCCTTATCGATGGTTATGTGAAATTTGAGCGCCGGGATAAATACCGCAAGAAGGTCAGTGTTTACCCGCAGCGGCCGGCGGCCGTCACAGCGTAAGGAATTGTTCCCGATTGCCTGAAGGTGTGAATGTGATTGAGACGGAGCGGCGCCTGCTCTTGCGGCAAACGGAGTTTCTCCGCCGGCAGCGGCATGATTTTTTGAATACCATACAGGTCATAAAGGGTTACATCCAGTTAGGCAGCCCGGAAAAAGCGCTCGTTTGCATAGAAGAAACGGTAAAAACGCTCGCCCCGCAGCAGGAAATTTCGCGTATTGAGGAAGAACTCCTGCAGGCGTTGGTATTGCAGTGGTATTTTCGTTTGACCGGGTGCGGAACTGAAGTCGTCGTTCGGGTGGCGGCGGAATTCACCCGTTCGCTGGCTTTTTTCGGCGGGGAGCGGGTGGAGGCGTTTCAGTTTTTTGTTGACGCCTGCGACGCGGGCGCCGGCGCCGCTTCGGAGAATGACGCCGAAAATCCATACAGGGCTGTGATTGAGTTGGCGGCGGCTGAAGGAAAGCTTGTTTGTCGTTATTCATTTTATCGGGAAGATGAGCTGCTGAAACAAGAGGTTTTTTTATTAGGATCTGTCTGAAAACTACTGTTTTTAGAACCGGGATTGGCGATTATGTTTTATGATCAGGCAAAGATTTATGTTCGCGGCGGCGACGGCGGGTCGGGGGTTGTTTCTTTTCGGCGGGAAAAGTATGTTCCGCTGGGCGGGCCGAACGGTGGCGACGGCGGCGACGGCGGCGATATTCTGCTCACGGCGGACGAAGGTTTGCGTACGCTGGCTGATTTCCGCTACCGGCGGCATTACAGGGCCGATCGGGGCGAGCATGGCCAGGGCAAGGATATGCGCGGCAAAAACGCCGTCCATCTGACTTTGCGTTTGCCGGTCGGTACGGTGGTGCGAGATGAGAAAACAGGGGAGACCATCGCCGATTTGACCGGGCACGGACAAACCGTGCTTGCGGCGAGCGGAGGCCGGGGAGGCCGGGGAAACGCGCGTTTTATCAGCAATAAAAACAAGGCGCCGACCACGGCGGAAAAAGGGGAGCCGGGCCGGGAGCGCTGGCTCTTGCTGGAACTCAAGCTGCTGGCGGACGTAGGGCTGGTCGGCCTGCCTAACGCCGGAAAATCAACGCTTATAGCGCGTGTGTCGGCTGCCCGCCCTAAAATAGCCGATTATCCTTTTACGACGCTGACGCCGCATCTCGGCGTGGTGCAGATCGAGGACGATAGTTTTGTCATGGCCGATATTCCGGGTTTGATCGAGGGCGCGCACAGCGGCGCCGGGTTAGGGCATGAATTTTTGCGTCATATAGAACGCACGCGTTTGCTCGTTCATGTGCTGGATATGACGGGCGCGGACGGGAGCGACCCGGCGGATAATATGCGCATGATCAATGAGGAATTGCGCTTGCACAGTGCTTCTCTGGCCCTTCGGCCCATGATCGTCGCCGCGAATAAAATGGATGTGAGCGGAGCGGAAGCAAATCTCCGCCGGTTAAGGCAGGCACTGGGTGAAACATATGAAATTTTTCCGCTGTCAGCGGCGACGGGTGAAGGCGTGCGGGATCTTATTTTCCGTGTGAGCGCTCTTTTGGCCGGGATAACGCCGGAAGAAGCCGGGCCGGCGGAGCCGGAACACCGCTTGGTGCGGGCGGAAGCGCGGGAGGAACCGTTTAGGATCACGCGGACGGAGGAAGCGTTTGTGTTGAGCGGGGCGGAGATCGAGCGTCACGCGGCGATGGCCTGGCTGGGAACTGATGGCGGCTTGCGCCGTTTTCAAAATATTATGAAAATAATGGGAGTGGACGACGCTCTGCGCGCGGCCGGCGTCAATGCCGGAGACCACGTGCTTATCGGCAAATTGCAGCTTGAATGGACGGATTGAGCGCGCCGCGCCCCGTTTCGGTAACTGAGACTGCCAGAGCCAAGATAAATCTGGCTTTGGCGGTGGGGGAACTTCGCCCGGACGGCTATCATGGTCTGCAAACGGTGATGCAAACGATTTCTTTGGCGGATGAGGTGAGCGTAACGCCGCTGGCGGACGACAGAGCGATAAGATGCCGGTGCGCTTGGGCGAACGGCGACGGAACATGGACGGACGACCCCGGTTTGAGCGGGACTGACAACATAGCCGTCACGGCGGCGCGGTGTTACGAAGATGAACTGCGGCGGGCGGCAGGGCGTAATCTGGCTTTCGGGTTGAACATACAAATAAAGAAAAATATCCCCGCGCAGGCCGGGCTTGGGGGCGGCAGCGCTGATGCGGCGGCGGTGCTTCGCGCCCTGAACCGTCTGGAGGGGATGCCGCTCAGTCAGGCGGCGCTGGAAGCGGCGGCGCGGCGCTGCGGTGCGGATGTGCCGTTTTGTCTGCGCGGCGGCACGCAGTGGGCGGAAGGCGCCGGAACGACGCTTATGCCCCTGCCAGCGGCGCCGGCGCTGCCGGTGATTATCGTCCAGCCGTCTGCCGGGGTGAGTACGGCGGAGGCGTATCGTCTTTTTGATCGTTTGGGCGAGCCGGAAGAACTTGACAGGGCCGAATGGCGCTCGCGCCTGGCCAGTGGGGGAACGGCTGAAATCGCCTCCGGTTTGCGCAATAATTTTGAGCCGGTCGTCGCCGCTGTTTTGCCGGTCATAGCGGAGATAAAAGCCATGCTTTTACGGGAAGGCTGCAGCGGCGCCCTGCTGACCGGCAGCGGTTCGGCTGTTTTCGGGCTGTCGCCGACGGCAGGAGGGAGCTTGGCGCGGCGGGTGGAGGCTGAATTCGCCTGCCGGGCCTGGCTGGCGGTTTTTGAGTGATTTTCAATAACTCTGAAAACCCGGCGGGAGCGAAAGTCTTGAGCCGCGGCTTTGCCTGATGCGGTAGGAGCATAAGAGGACAAAGGATGTACCCGGTTCGTCAATATCCGTCTCCGTTAATTCTTTGATGCGATTGAGGCGGTAATACAGGGTGCTGCGGTGCAGATATAACCGTTCCGCGCATTTTTTGACATTCTTGCCGCTCTCCAGGTAGATCCGCAAAGTTTCATATAGATTCGCGCCGTTCCGCGCGTCATGCTCCAACAGCAGATCCAGCATGGGGTGAGGCATATTGGCCATGATGCCTATGCCGGAACAGGCCGCCAGCATATCCTCAAACATGCAGTCCGCGTAATAACTGATCCGCGCCCCGCCGTGCGCCAAAGCCGCGGTCCCCTGCCGGTAGGCGTTCGGCAGATGATGCAGCGCGGTAAAGGTATTGCTGACGCCGATCCGCACCTTCTCGTTTTCCGCATAATCCGCCAGAACCCGCAACTGCTGAGGCGGCAAGGATATGCGGTCAGCTTCTATCGCGTTGAGCATCACCAGATGATCATGGTGGCAGGCGACGCAGGAGGAAGAGAACAAGGATTTTAGGCCGAAACGCAGATAGGAGACGAGATCCCTCCTGATATCAACGGCATTACCGCTGCCGTTTTCACGGCACCGCACGACCGAAGCGCGCATTTTAGCGGGGATATCTTTTTTACATATATTTTCCATATTTTGGCAAGCGCTGTAAAGCTGTTCCTTGTCTTTGGCGTCTAAAATGTCCGCCAGCAGTTTTTCCTGGATCGTCCCCATGTACTTAAAACCATAAATTGATTCTATCGTATTGGCCGTGACCTTGCTTATCACGGCCAGTTGCTGGAAATGCCTGTTTTCAATAGGCGTATTGCTGGCCCGCATGACGATACTGCCGATATGCCTGTGATTGGCAACCATACGCGACGAGAGTTTGGGCACGGCGCTCCCCGCGCAAGTCGTAACCAAAAACGGCTCGTTATCGCCTGTCTGGAGCGTCTGTTCAAGGCGCAAGGCGTCGCTGATAAAATCATGTGAGAAATGCTTGGTTTTCGAGAACTCAGTCCACCACAGATCATTGCCGGGTACGTTTTCCGAATAGGCGAGAATATTGTAAGAAATATCCATGACGATGATGGGGTTTCCCACGATGCGAGCGGCCTCGTTGACCATTTCCGTGAGATAGTTCTCTTTGGAAACAGCGAGAAACTTCGCCAGATCCGCTGTAATACGCCATTCGTCCAGACACAGATCCTTGGCGGCGTTATAAAGCGGATACAGGTCTTCTTCCTCTGCGGTCGCCAGACATTCATGCACCGCGAGAAAATCCGGAGGGATCTGGCCGCACAGGAGTAAGGGCGTTTGTCCGGAAATCTGTTCGCGCTTGACTTGGGGATAAAGGCCAACATACAAGGTGTCGGGGCAATAGTTTTTGGTTTTTTTGTCCAGGAGACGAACATCTTTGATCTCCAACCCGGAGACGGCTGAAATCAGCCGCAGAGGAAATTCTCTTAACAGGATGTCCATGATCTCGGCATAAATCATCGCAATCGCACCCCCTGTCAGACATTTGTAGAATCTCAAAAGAATCAGACTGAACATTTGTATAAACTACAAAACGGAACCGCTAAAAACGAGATGATAAGGCTTGATTCATGATTACGCGCAAGATGAAACAATATGCTTTCAAATCTTCTTCATTATAGCGGAAATAACAGCGAAAGGCAATACTTTCCCCCGGCAATATTTCAGCGCCGTCGACTTTTTCCGGGAAGACACCGCTGGAGTCCGACAAACGTACAATTCCGCCAGTAAATTTTTACATTGATTGCGGATATACAGTAATGCTTAACCCGCCTATAATGAACATCTGTATAACTGTCCAAAAGGTGGGGAGGGGGTGGCGAAGCGGGGTGAACCGAATCGGAAAGGGGGGAGAGACGCCGCTATGGCCTGATATCGGAAAAATCACGTAGTAAGAAGGTGAGGCTATGTCCGAAAAAGTTATCGCTTGTTACAAATGGGTCCGGGACGAGGCTGATATCCGTTTTGACGACGATCTGCGGCCTGATTTCAGCAAAGCGGGCTATAAAATCAGCGATTATGACCGTAACGCCATAGAAGCGGCGGTCCAGGCCGCTAAACAGATGGAACAAGCCATCCCCGCCGGCGTTACCGCGGGACCCGCGCAGGCCGCGTCTTCCATGCGGGACGCCCTTTCTCGGGGCTTAGAGGAAGCCTTTCATGTCAATACCGGCGACGTCCAATACACGGACTATCGCTTTACCGCCGACGCGCTGTCCAAGGGGATCGAAGCAGCGGGTGGCGCCGTTCTGGGCATATGCGCGGAAGGATCCAGCGATCTCTATGGACAGCAGACCGCCTCCCGGCTCGGAGTCACGCTGGGCTGGCCGATCGTAACAGCCGTGGTCGCCTTTGAGATCCGCGGCCGCTCTCTCCGGGCGACCCGCAAGCTGGAGAACTGCCTGGAGACCATCGAAGCCGAACTGCCCGCCGTGATCGCCGTCGCTCCAGAAATCAACACGCCGGAGCTTCCGGGTATGCGAGCCATAATCGCCGCCAAACGCAAACCGCAGAGGGATATCCCCTTGGCCGATCTGTCAATCAGCACGGAACCTTCGGTCAAAGCGGAGGGAATAAAAGGATATCAGAGCGACCGGAAACGGATCATCTTCGAGCATCCGGAAGCGGGCGAGAATGTTCGCCTGTTCGCCGCGGCGCTGAAAAAAGAGGGGGTCGTATAATGGCCGGTATCTTCGTATTCAGCGACAATCAGACGATAGCGGCTGAGTTGACGGCATATGTAAAGCCGGCTTGAAGGGCAGTCTGAGCAAGATCACCAGCTATGTTATGGCCAAACACGGCGTGGTTGGCCTGACGAAATCCGCCGCGCTGGAATACGCGGCCACCAAGCTGCGGATCAACGCCGTCTGCCCCGGCACGATCGAAACTGAGCCGCTGCTGATAATGAAAAAAGAGAACCCGGAAATGTATAATCGCGTCGCGGCCGGCAACAAAGTAGGTCGCTTGGGCCAAACCGGGGAAATAGCGGCCGCGGTGACATTCTTGCTCTCCGACGCCGCCTCTTTCATCACCGGTTCGATCTTTGCCGTAGACGGGGGCAACGCCGCCAGCTGAGTTTTGACCTTCGGGTATCCGCGTAAACGGATGCCCGAAGCTTCCTTATAATTATAAGTGAAAAGAGGTGTCTGCTTTTGAATGACGCGACTACCGGCGATACCGCGAAAACCGGCTATGCCTGGGTGGTTATGGCGGGCTGCTGTCTGCTTGTCTTCGGCACGCTGGGTACGGTCGGCGGCACTGCCGCGGTTTTTCTGTATCCTATCAGTGTGGATCTGGACGTTCCTATCTCCACTTTGTCGCTCTATTTGTCTATTTCCGCTATCGTCATGGCTTTTCTCGGGCCGATGGCCGGCAAACTGTTTGAAAAAATCAAGCCCCGCTATGTTATGGCTATGGCCTCCGTGGTGCTGGGCGGCGGTTGCGCCCTGTACGGTCTGTGCGGGCAACTGTGGCAGTTTTACGCGGTCGCGGTGATTGTCGCCGCCGGTTCCAGCGTACTCTACTTTATCGCCGTGCCGACCATGATCACCATGTGGTTCCGGGCAAGAACCGCTTTCGCCATGAGCGTTGCCTTGGCTTTCAGCGGCATCGGCTCCATGATCATGAATGTGGTCGTCGGTCGGATCATCGATACCGGTGGTTGGCGGACAGGTTTTTTCGCGGTGGGACTTATCTGCGTGGTTTTGTGCGTTCCCGTAACGCTGTTGCTGCTGAAAACGCCTCAGGAAAAGAATCTGGCTCCGTACGGCGCCTCGCCGGAGGCGAAAAGCGAAAACGCGAAAAACGCGCAGCCGTCCGGCGCTCCGCGCGGTCTGACCGTGAAACAGGCGCTCGCCACTCCGGCTTTTTTCCTGATGTTTATCGGCCAGTTCTGTTTTAGACCGCGTCCAACCAGCTGCTCGCGACTTTCGGTCGGGTGGATCTGGCTATGGATGCGGTCGGCGCCGGATTGATCGTGTCGTGCTGTGCCGGCGGGCTTATCGCCGGCAAAATATTCCTCGGGGCGGCGACGGATAAGTTCGGGGTCAACAAAGCCAATATCACCGGCACGACAATCACCTGCGCCGGATTGATATTGCTTTCGCTGACGAGCGGCACCACCTTCGTCTACGCCGCCGCGGTGGTCTTCGGTCTGGGACTCGGCGTTTATAATATCGAGCCGCCGATCTATGTGCGGAAAGCGTTTGGGATCAAGGCCTACAGCGCTATTTTTGGAGCGGTGTCGATCGCGACGACGCTCGGTTCCAGCATATTCATGCCGGTCTACAACGCCATAGCGGCCAATCTCGGCGGTTACGGCGCCACTTTCTATATTTCGTGCGCGACGACGGCGCTGGCCTGCGTGCTGTATATCACGGCTGACAGATTGGGTAAAAACTACGTTTCCAAGTATGACGCGGCCTGAGCGAGATCGTTAGGAGGAAATAACTATGGGAAAACTGGAAGGCAAGACAGCTATAGTCACCGGGGCGGGCCAGGGCGTGGGCAGAGCGATCGCGGCGGCGTACGCCGGCGAGGGCGCGCGGGTGGTTCTCGCCACGCGCACGGTTTCCAAGGCTGAGGACGCTGCCGCGCGGATTCGGGCCGCCGGCGGCGACGCCGCGGCAATCGCCTGTGACGTGGCGGTGAAAGAGGATGTGGCCCGCGTCGTGGCGTTCACGGTCGAACGCTACGGAACCGTTGACATCTTGGTGAACAATGCCCAGGTTTTTAAAAACCACACCTCGGTGCTGGACCATTCGGACGAGGATGTCTACCGGGTTTTCAACTCCGGCTACATGGGCACATGGCGCTTCATGCGGGAGTGCTTCTCTTATATGAAGGATCGCGGCGGCAAGATCGTCAACATGGCCTCAGCCGCCGGCGTCAAGGGTTTGGCGACGTTCGCGGCATACGCCTCAACGAAAGAGGCTATCCGGGCGCTGTCCAGGGTCGCGGCCCGCGAATGGGGCGAGTACGGGATCAACGTGAATATCATTTGCCCGTTAGCCAGTTCCGAAGGATTAGCCGAAAGTACGCCGCAGGAAGGGCTGGACGCGATCGCTGCTCAACTGCCGGTGCGGCGTCTTGGCCAGGCCGAGGACATCGCCCCGATAGCGGTGTTTCTGGCGAGCCGGGATTCCGACTATCTCACAGGCTACACATTTTTCGCCGACGGCGGATCGTCAATTGACGCCGGACGGTGAGACGGCGCCGTATTCGCGACGGACGGAGGAAAAACGCAGACCGTTGAGCATCTTTTTTCGGCGCTTTCGCGCCTTGGGTCAGGTTGCCAGATTCCGCGAATACAACCAGTATTTCGCGGAATCTGGCGCTTGACTAACCTTATGAATCGGAACCGTCCACACGAACAATGCTGTAAACATCAAGCCTCGCGCAAGCGGTTCCGATTATATCTTTGTTCCGATAACCCTCACTACTTTCGCCTCACTACTTTCGGACATCAGCGACGCAAACCGATTAGCGTGGAATTTTCAGCAATGCGGCAGTTGGCAACACACTGTTTCCGGCATTACCCGCAGGGCATAACTACTGACGCAGTCCTCTATTTTCTCGCGGGTCAAGCTGGTAACAGCAATAATTTTGTCTATGGTCACCAACGCGCATAAGGCTTTTCGCAAACTCAAATTCGCACTACTTCACTGCCCGGCACTCGTCCCGACGCTGCTTCTTGCGGCGCTCATGGATGTCGCGGGCTTTCTCGTCGGTGGGCAACTCGCGCAGTTTGACGACTGCGCGGCTTATCGTCTGATTCCTTTCGGCTATCATATTCAATTCCTCCTCCGTCTCGGCAGCGATAAATCTTACCCAATCATGCAGCGGCGTCTGAACATATTTCAAGCAAAATCAGCAAATATCTTTACATATAAACAAATTTCTCTTGAAATAGTTTTCTTTATGTGTTATGCTATTGTATGTTGAGTTATTTCAGACATAGACAGGCGAGGTGTGAAATATGGCTGCGAGTTATAACAAATTATTCAAGTTGCTAATCGACAAAAAGATGAAAAAGGGTGAACTATGTGAGTTGGCAGGGATAAGCGGAACTTCGATTGCCAAACTTGGCAGAGGCGACAGCGTGACCACGGACATACTGGTAAAGATTTGCACCGCCCTAAAATGTGATTTCGCTGACATCATGGAGATGGAGGATTAAATTAAAATGCAGACTATCAAGGCACTTTGCAAACCGCGTGACAGCGTGTTCGCCGACACAGCGAGGGACGAATGACTCATTATCACTGCGATTTTGTTGTTGTTGGAGGTGTAAAATGCCGACACAGGAGAATAAAATCAGTCAGGCTATGCTGACCCACAAAGACATATGCCGAGCCGTAAAAGAAATCGCACCAGGCTACGGCATAAAGAACGCGTTCTATTTCGGCTCTTACGCAAGTGGTACGCAAAACAAAAATAGCGACTTGGATTTATTGGTAGAATTTGAAAATAACGGATGGTCGCTTTTCACGTTGGGGGGGATTATCAGCGATCTTGAGGATATGCTGCACAAAGAAATCAATGTCGTCACACTTCCTCTCAAGAAAGATAGTCGGTTAATCATCGAAAAGGCGGTGAAGTGCTATGGCTCTAAACAGAGATCGAATGCTTACTATCAAAATTCATGAAGAAGCCATGGAACTTTGCGGTATCATTAAAGACGTGGACTACAATGGTTTCATGGAAAGCGAAATCATACGTCGCGCCATATGCATGACTTTGCTCAACATTGGCGAACTGCAGCAAAAGCTTTCAGATGACTATAAAAGAAAACACGGCGCCATCCCGTGGGCGGCTATCCGCACGACTCGCAATGTGATCGCCCATGAATATGATAACGTGGACTGGGATATTATTTGGAATGTGTCGACTGTAGAGATCAAAGAACTGGCGGGGATACTGGAAGGGATTTTGAAAGCTTACGACGCGGAAGAAGGCCCCTTTGACATTGAATTGACGCACCAGAAAAATATCAAAGCGCTGGAAGATGCTGAGGCAGCATACGAGGAGGAAAACGAGGACGAATGACGGCGTCTTTTATTGAAAAGCAGTTTCCTGTGTCGAAGCTGTCGAAAGAGAGGGCCCTACAAATTTGTCGCACCCATACTTCACGGTCGGGCTCACGGTCGGGCTCGGCGTGAATAATTTGACCATGGTTGACGGGCGGCGCAATTGATGGTAAAATACCGGAAGTATCATAATATTAAGGAGTTGATTGCCTTGGCCAGGAAAACCGCCGCATTGTTGATTGCAATAGCTTTGTTGCTTATGCCCTCATGGGCGCGAATCAGCGCCGCGGACTCCGACAGCGGCAGA
>JAISAH010000076.1 GCA_031266805.1 Gracilibacteraceae bacterium | reverse complement strand
TTCCCACAGAATAATCTGGTAAGGCCCCTGGAAGATGACCAGGTTGATAGGCCGGGAGTGGAAGTGTGGCGACATATGAAGCGGACCGGTACTAATAGGCCGAGGTCTTGACCTAAGAGCCTGATGTGTGATATTGCTTAACTCTATGCGGTTTTGAGTGAACTTTTCACTCCGATCTGGCGGCTATACCGGAGGGGTTCCACCCGTTCCCATCCCGAACACGGAAGTTAAGACCTCCAGGGCCGACAATACTTAACGGGAAGATAGGTCGTCGCCAGGTAACAAAACGCCACCGCCCTTGCACTAAGGGCGGTGGCGTTTTTTGAGTGGAGAGTTGAGAGATACCCCTTCGTCTCAACTATGAAGCTCGGCAATATTTTTATCTTCGAAAAACGGGACACAACTGTTGTTTTGCCATTTAAAGGAAATATGGTACAGCGATTCAATTTTATAACATTTGATTATAACTAATGCCAGCTTCTTCGTCGTTCTGCCATAATTAAACACATGTTTTTTGTTATTAAGATCATAAACATGCAGTTCCAGATTTATATTCCTCGGCTCTGATAGTAATTGAAGTGACTTTATATTTTCAACGTTGATAGATTTGAGTTTTTTGTCTTTGGATTCGTACCTTTTGCTTATCCTTTTCAAAAAATCTAAATCATGTTTATCTTTTTTCTCGATCCATCCTTCTTTAATAAATTTCTTGAGCCGGTAATTCTCTTCAATATACTTGTATCTTAACCAAAACACCTCGCCTTTATTATACCCCCGGAAAATATCGTGATTTAAGAGCCTGTACTTCCGGGAGACTCTATAAAACTGAGCGATATAATCTATCTCATCAAACGATACCCTGAGAAAATAGTCTTTATTGTAACATATCTCCATACACCTTCCGTCAGCTTTGACATACAGCGGGCTTAATCTATATTCCTTATTCATTCCTCTGATACAGAAGGCTATGGAAAGCAGATAAAGAAAAGCCGCGCATAAATACATATAAAGCGTTTTTACAGGAAATAAAACGCAGCACAAACAGATAAGACCGAGCATGAATATCGCAAAAAATCGCAAAAATTGACCGCGCTCTTTAGCAAACGCTTCTTTGCTTATCTTGTTGAGTTGAAAATTATTATATTCATTTTTTCTGCTCATTCAATAGCAATTCCCTAATATTTACAACAAAAGCGCTAAAAGCACCGTAAAATGATATCTATGACTTCCTCCTGCTCGGCGGCGGTCATTTTGGTGTCGCTGGGCAGGCATACCCCGGAGGCAAAGAGACGGGCCGAGGTCCCCTCTGGCTCGGCCCGCTCATCGTTTGGGTAAAACGGGCAGGCGGCGTAAACCGGCTGTAATTGCATGGGTTTCCAGACTCGGCGCGCCTCAATTCCCCGCGCCGCTAGGGCGGCGATGATATCCGCCGGGCGGACGGAGGACGCGGCGAGATCCAGGCGTAAGACGCTCAGCCAATAAGTAGAATCATAACCGGGCGGGGCGGTCAGCACCGCGGCCGGCGCGTTCAGCAGGGCAGTGGCGTAGCGGTCATGGATGGCTTTTTTCTGGCGCAGACGCTCACCCAGACACAGAAGCTGGCCGCGACCGATCCCGGCCAAAATATTGCTCATGCGGTAATTATAACCTATCTCAGTATGTTCGTACCAGGGCGCGGGATCGCGGGCTTGCGTCGCCCAGAAACGGGCTTTGCCGGCCATGTCGCCGTCGTCGGTCAGCAGCATCCCGCCGCCCGAGGTGGTGATGATTTTGTTGCCGTTAAAAGAAAGCACGCCCAGCGCGCCGAAAGAACCGCAGGGACGTCCGCGCAGCTCCGCGCCGAAAGCCTCGGCCGCGTCTTCAATCACCGGCACGCCGTATTCGCGGCACAGCGGGAGCAGGGCGTCATAATCGGCGCTCTGACCGTACAGATCGACGATAATCACCGCCTTGGGCAAGCGCCCCGCCGCGGCCGCCTGACGCAGAGCCGCGCTCAGAGCCGCGGGCGCCATGTTCCAGGTCGTTTCCTCACAGTCGATGAACACCGGCTGGGCCCGTTCGTAGAGAATGGGATTGCAGCTGCCGGCAAAGGTGAGCGCGGAGCAGAAAACCGTGTCACCGGCGCCGACGCCGAGCAGTTTTAAGGCCAGATGGACGGCGTGCGTCCCGGCCGAGAGGGCGATGCCATGCCGGCGGCTGACGCGGGCCGCGGTTTCCGCCTCAAAAGCGTCCACATTTTCTCCGAGCGGTGCTATCCAATTACTGGAAAACGCTTGCTCGATATAGCTCATTTCCTGGCCGCCCATATGCGGCGAACTCAGATATATCCGGTAATTCATTGCCCGGCGCCCAGCAAAGTCTGGACGGCGGCGGCAGTGCTGTCCGGGACCGCGGCGGTCCCGCCGAATATCTCTATTTCGGTTTCGGCGGGCAAGGAGCGGAGATAATCAGCTAGAATCCCGTCTTCAGCCACGCCGGCCGGGGAAACGAGGAGCAAAGGCAAGCTCTGCTGGGCGGCCAGGGCGGCGCCGCTCAGGGCGTCCGCCAGGGTTTCGCCGGAGGCCAGATATATTTTGCCCACATGCGGGAAAGCGGCGCGCATCACGGCGGCGGAAGTCTCATAGCGGTCGGCGCCGGCGTAGCGCGTGAGGGCTTCCGGCGGGAGAGCGGCAAGGCGCAGCGCCTCAGCCAAGACGGAATCGGCCATGAGGCTCTCGCCCCCGGCCGTAATGATGGCTGAGGGCTGCAATTCGGCGAGCGCCGCCTGGGTGACGGCCGGCAAGCTGTTTTTTTCGGTCAGGAGAAGGGGGTAGCCGGCGGCGGCGGCTGTGGCGGCCAGACTGAGGGCGTCCGGGGAAGCGGCGTCCGATATGAGGGCCACCGCCCGCCCGGCCGGAAATTCAGTCGCGACGCGCGCCGCCGTTTCAAAATGATCGGCGCCGCCCAGCCGCTCTATTTGCGCCTGCGGCAGCAGAGCGCGGATTTGGTTTTCGACGCCTTCACTCAATTCCCGTCCCAGCAAAATCACTTTCATCGGCTGCAGATACTGCAGAGCGCGTTCCGCCCGGTGATCCAGAGCGCCGGCGCCCGTGAGCAGAATGGGCGCGCCTTCTTTTTCACTCAAGGGAATGGCGACCAAGGAGTTCAGGTAGTTATCCGCCGGCGCGACGACGACCGCGGAGCAGCCGGGCAGCCAGGCGGTCACGGCTATTTGGGCCGCCGTGTCACAGCGGTTGACGCCGCTGATGCGCGCGAAAAGGGAGAATAATTCGCTGCCGCCGCGTGACGGGTCCGCCGCGCTGATATTGGAGACGTGTACAGGAGTCGGGGTGTTCCAGGTCGTGGCGCGTTTAGGCAAAGAGCCGGCCGGCAAAGAAGACGGAGGGATCGGGGTGACGGCGACCGGCGGCGTCAATTCGTCGAGATAGGCCGTATTCATCAGTTTGAGTATCTTGTCCTGATAGGCGGCGCGCCCCCTGAGCGCGGCGCTGTGAGGATTGTTGGCCATAGACCATGAGTTGTAGGCCCAGAGAGCGAAATACCAGTTCTCCAGTTTGGATTTGTCGCCATCGCCGATGCGCGGCGTCGCTTCCCATTTCAGGAGCAGCATTTTAGCCCCGGTGGCGATATTGTAATCTATATCGTATTTCAGGGCGCTGACCACCTCGGCGTCGGCGGCGTTGTAGCTGGTTATCTGCATGATGCCCAGTCCCGGCTGCCTGTCGCGGGAAGCGACGGGCCGGCCGGCGCCGTCAAATTGCCGCCAGCCTGATTCCACGAAGGCGACGGCTTTGAGAATTTCCGCCGGCACCTGATATTTGACCGCCGCGGCCTCCAGTTTTCGAGAGATTTCCGCCGGGCTGGGATTGGTGTCCGCCGCCGCAGGCACTGTCTGGAGAAGAAAAAGAGCAATAATGAACCCTATCAAAAAAGTATTTCTGCTTTTCTGACCGTTTGGCGATAGCATAGCATCCTCCTAAAATTAGCTCGGACACGGCGCTCGGCCGTGCCGATCTCAAATTGTCCCATCAGGGAAGTACTTCCTCAGGGCCTTTGAATATTATACAGGAAAATTGCGAAGATGCAAGCCATAATTTACAATATTTTACATACAGAAAAAGAACTGCTTCGCTCCCCTAATTAGCGTTTTATTTCCGCGTCACCGAGTTTTTCATAATAAAGCGCCAGCGCGCCGTGATCTTTCATCTCGTGTCCGTCCGCCCGCAGTGTCTGCATCATTTCCATGACCGCGGCAGTCAAAGGCAGCGGAGCGCCGACCTCGTGCCCCGTGTCCAGCACGTTGCCCAAATCTTTGATATGAAGATTTACGCGAAAACCGGGATCGAATTTGCGGTCCATAATCAGCGGCGCTTTCGCGTTCAGCGCGGCGCTGCCCGCCAGACCGCCCTTGACGGCGTCAAAAACTTTTTCCGGGGCCACGCCGGCTTTGGCGGCCAGAAGCAGCGCTTCCGAGACGGCGGCGATATTGACGGCCACGATGATCTGGTTGGCCAGTTTTGTCACGTTGCCGGCGCCGACGTCGCCGCAGAGGACAGCCGAGGAACCCATATGGGCCAGCAGGGGCCGCGCTTCGGCGAAATCGGCTTCCCGCCCGCCGACCATAAAGGAAAGGGTGCCGTCGATCGCCTTGGGTTCCCCGCCCGATACCGGAGCGTCCATGAAGCGCACGCCCCGCTCCGCCAGTCTGGCGCCGATCTCGCGGCTGACCAGCGGCGCGATGGAACTGGCGTCGACGACCAGCGCTCCGGTCCGCGCTCCTTCCAGGACGCCGTCCTTTTCTAGGATGACGGATTTGACCTGAGGCGAGTTGGGCAGCATGGTAAAAATCACGTCTGTCCGCTCCGCCACCGCGCGCGGGGTGGGCGCCGTCTCCGCTCCCAGCGCCGCCAGCTCGTCCATGGCCGCTTTTTTGTGGTCAAGCACCACCAGATCCAAACCGGCTTTCACCAGATTTTTGCTCATGGGTTTACCCATGATGCCCAGACCGATAAATCCTATTTTCATGTGGATCTCCTCTTTCTTTGACAGTTTAGGGAAAAGGCGATATAATATGTTTTGTTTTTGTGTTGATTTAGTTTACCTTGATTTACTCTTTTTGTCAAGGGGGCTATTTACATATTTTATAAAATATGTAAATAGCTGTTGCGGCTCTAAGCCCCTTACCGTCATTCCGGCTTTATGCCGGAATGACGGGAGTTGAGGAGTAACCACGGGTCTGGATTGACGTCTCTGAGCAGAAATGCAGGAAGAAAACGCGATGAAAGTGTTAGTGGCGCTGGATTCTTTCAAAGGCAGCCTGACGAGCCGCGAGGCCGGTCAGGCGGTGGCGGCGGGCCTGAGGCGGGCGGCGCCGGCGGCGGTGGCGCGGGTCGTGCCTATGGCCGACGGCGGCGAGGGGACGGTGGACGCGCTCGTAGAAGCTTTGGGCGGGACGCGGCGAAACGCGCGCGTCGCCGGCCCCCTGGGCGCGCAGGCGGAGGCCGGATACGGCCTCCTGCCGGACGGCACGGCGGTGATAGAGATGGCAGCCGCTTCGGGGCTGCCACTCGTGCCGCCGCGCCTGCGCGACCCCCGCCGGGCGTCAACGCGGGGGACGGGGGAATTGATGCTGGCGGCTTTGGACAGCGGGGCGCGGCGTTTGCTGATCGGCATCGGCGGCAGCGCAACGAATGACGGCGGGGCGGGGATGGCCCAGGCCCTGGGCGCGCGTCTGCTCGACGCGGCGGGCGCGGAACTCCCGCCGGGCGGCGGAGCGCTCGGTCGTTTGGCCCGGGTGGATATCAGCGGGCTTGATCCGCGGCTCCGGGAGACGGAGGTCGTAGTGATCTCCGACGTCACCAACCCGCTGTGCGGGCCTTTGGGCGCTTCCGCGATCTATGGCCCGCAAAAAGGCGCTTCGCCGGAAGACGTGCGGGAGCTTGACGCCTGTCTCGCTCATTACGCTCGTGTGCTGCGGGATCAGCTCGGCCAAGATATCGCCGAAGCGCCGGGCGCGGGCGCGGCCGGCGGGCTGGGCGCCGGGCTTCTGGTGTTCGCGGCGGCACAGCTCCGGCGCGGCGCGGACGCCATACTGGACACGCTGCGTTTTGACGAGATGCTCGCGGACTGCGACGTGGTCGTGACCGGCGAAGGGCGGATAGACGCCCAATCCGCTTTTGGCAAATTGCCCCAGGGAGTGGCGGCTCGCGCTAAAGCGCAGGGCAAACCGGCGCTGGCAATCGTCGGCGCGGTGGCCCCGGGCGCGGAAGTCCTGTATGACGAGGGTTTGACCGCTATCATCCCCATATGCGACCGGCCGATGACTTTAGAGGAAGCGATGGCCGACGCGGCCCGGCTGGTACAGGACGCGGCGGAACGGGCTTTTCGCTTGCTACTGCGGGGGTGCTGACAGCGGGTTGTTCAGGGCGTCCCGCTCCGCGACCCGCACCGCGTGGACCGCGTAGCGCGCGTCGCGGAAATCATATGTGCAAGTGGAGAGGGTCAGCACATGATCCGCCGCCGTCACGGGAATATCGCTTTTGATCAGTGATTTTTCCCGGATTTCCCGCAGGAAACGCTCCGCGTCTTCCGCATTTCTATAATTTGGCGTGCGGTAATCATAATTGGGCTCGGTTACATAAACGGCAAAAATCTCATAGTCATAGTATTTTTTGTCGAGCATCATCGTCACGATATGGTGTTCATCCCAAAAACTCTGCCTCCGGTAGCGCTGCAGCGCTCCGAACATCGTTTCGTCGTTGGGAAAAGTATGTCCGTATATTATGGTGTTAAAGTCATTCAGCAAAGAGTCGTTGCGGTAATCCATATAAATAGAGCCGAATTTATAGGGCTGGCGCTGGAAACTCATCTTCAGATAATAATCATTGTTCGCGGTTTGCGTGACCGGATAAAGAACGGGCGTGCCCTCGACCTCCAGCCAGGCTACCGTGTCCGGATTGGAGTCTTGCAAAGTTTCCAGCAGATGGGTCTTTGCGATCTCGGCGGCGTAGGCGGCTTCCGCGGCGGCGGCCGCCTCCAGCCGCGCGGCTTCCGCCGCGGCCGCCTCCAGCGCCATTTCCTGGCGCAGCCGCTCCTGTTGCAGAACCTGCTGATGATCCTGCCATTTTTCATAGATGTAATTGCCGCCCAAAATAAGGGCGGCTACAATCAATACACCCGTTAAAATATTTTGGAACTGACGTTTGCCGGGCATTCCGGTCACATCCTTCTTCAGGGAAGTATTTTTGATTCGGACAGCAACTCAGTTGATTATAACAGAACAGCCGGTCAAGAGCAATACCCCGGCGTTACCGGACGCCGGCCATCCGGCGCAAAACTTCCGAAACATACTCCTGTGTGCGGACAAAAGAGCGAAGATCCAGCCATTCGTCCGGCGTGTGGTATAAGCCCATATCCGGGCCTATAGCCACTATATCCATATCCGGAATGAGCGAGACGATAACGGAACACTCCAAACCGGCGTGGACAGCTTGAATAAGGGGTTCCTGCCCGCGCAAACCGCGAAAAACCTCACTCATGAAGGCGCACAGCTCGCCGGCCGGTTTGGGGGTCCAAGCCGGGTAAGGGTCGGCCGGGCGGATGTTTTCCGCGCCGATGCAGGCCGCCAATCGGCTGATATCCGCGGCAAGGGTTTTCAAAGCCGGCTCCGTGTCGGCCCGCAAGGAAACGACCAGCTCGACGGCGCCGGGTTTTGTGCGAATAACGCCGTGATTGAGCGACAGGGCCACCAGATCCGGGAAATCGCCGCTCATGCGCAAACGGCCGGTCGGCAGCAGATTAAGCAGATTGATCAGCCTTTCCGCCACGCCGTCCGGCAGCACGGCGCCGGCTCCGTCACCCAGATCGAAAGCGGCGATGTCCGGCAGACTGCCGTCTTTTACCTCGATACATAGTCCCGGCTCTCCGGCGGCGAACATGAGTTTCATATCCCGAATCACCGCCGTGAGCAATTCGCGCGCCCGAGCGTTTTCCGCCGCCGGCAGGCAGATCATGGCGCTGCACTCGCGCGGTATGACGTTGGAGGCGGCGCCGCCCTGTATCCCCGCGATGGTAAAATCCAGTTTTTCCCTTTTGAGGGCCGCTAATATCATAGCCAGAAGCTTGATCGCGTTGGCGCGCTCCTTGCCGATGTCCGCGCCGGAATGACCGCCCTGCAGCCCTTGAACGCCGATATGGAAAAACTTGCTGCCCGGCGGCAGCACCTGGCGGCAGGTACGCACTTCCATATGGAGGTTGAGACCGCCCGCGGCCCCGATCAAAAAAGTCCCTTCCGGGCCGGCGTCAAGATTTATCATCCGTCTGCCGGTGATCAGCGCCGGGTCGAGAGCCGAGGCTCCCTTGAGACCGATTTCCTCCTGCGCGGTAAACAAACATTCCAGCGGCGGGTGCGCCTTCTCCCCGTCGTCGAGCAGCGCCAGCATCAAGGCCACCGCCACGCCGTTGTCCGCGCCGAGGGTCGTGCCTCTGGCCCGCAGGCGTTCACCTTCTACATATAAGTCCAGCGGCTGTGTGAGAAAATCATGCCGGATATCCGGTTCCGCGGCGCAAACCATGTCCGTGTGGCCTTGCAACACGACGGGCGGCAAGGTTTCCGCACCCGGCCCGCCCGGTTTTTTGATATAAACATTGTGCATCCCGTCGCGGTGAAACCATAGCCCCCGCTCCGCGGCGAAACCCGTTAAGTAATCGGCTATGCCCTCTTCATGACCCGAAGCGCGCGGAATTCGGCTGATCGCCTCAAAAAAACGCAAACATCCCTGTACTCCCATCATGCCACCCTTTCCTGCGTAAAAGTTTTTTCAATAAAAAAGGCTCTCGTCCAAGGCGAAAGCCATGTTATTATGGTTGCGGGGGCCGGATTTGAACCGACGACCTCCGGGTTATGAGCCCGACGAGCTACCACTGCTCTACCCCGCGCTGTCTCTGGAGCCGACGATGGGACTCGAACCCGCAACCTGCTGATTACAAATCAGCTGCTCTACCAATTGAGCTACATCGGCAACTTGAACACTTTTTTCAGTTTACCAAAAAAAACGGCGCTTGTCAACAGCGGCGCGCAGATAATTTTCACCGGTTGCGGGCGCCTTGACTTTACGCTGATTCAGGTGTATAGTGCTTCAATGCGAAAGCCCATCAAGGAGGTGCGCCGCTTGCAGAACACGCCTGGGAAAACCGCGGTCGAACGAACTAAAATGCTGGGGAGCGGCAGTATCAACCAACTGCTCTTCAAATTTTCCGTGCCCGCCATTGTGGGGATGCTGGTCAACGCCTCCTATGTGATTATCAACCGAATTTTCATCGGCAACGCTGTAAACGGCGGTAAAGACGCCATCGCCGGGATTACAGTCGCTTTTCCTATCATGATCCTTTTCATGGCGATCTCCATGTTGGTGGGGGTCGGGGCGACGACTCTCATTTCTCTGAACCTGGGTCAAAACAAGGTCAAGCAGGCTGAAGAGATCCTCGGCAACGCCCTTTTTCTGATGTTCCTCCTGCCCTTGCTCCTGTGCGCCGGCATGTATATGTTCATCGAACCACTGATGCTGCTGGTGGGGGCGAGCGAGGTCACTCTGCCTTATGCCGTTAAATATATGACGATCCTGATGCCCAGTCTGATCATCATGTCCGTGAGCATGGGCATGAACAATATCATCCGGGCGGAAGGCAGCCCGGTGACGGCCATGTCCACTCAGATCCTGGGCGGGGCGGTCAACGTAGGCTGCAATTATCTGCTGGTCATCGTCTATCCTCTGGGAGTGCAGGGCGCCGCGCTTGGGGCGGTGCTGGGCCAAATCTGTTCGGTGATCTGGGTCATGTCCTACTTCCTGATGCCCGGGCGCTCACTGCTGCGGATCCGCTTAAAAAACCTGAGACTGCGGCCCGCGGTGGTCATGTCTGTCTGCACGCTTGGGATGGCTCCTTTCTTAATGCAGGTGACCGCCAGTATCCAACAGTTTATCCTGAACATAGTCCTGCAGCAGCACGGCGGCGACATGGCGCTCACGGCTTTTGGCATCGTCGGCAGCCTGTCCCAGATTTTGGTTATGCCCCTAGTAGGACTCAGTCAAGGGGCTCAGCCCATCATCGGCTACAACTACGGCGCCCTCCGTCTGGACCGGGTCAGGGAGGTCTTGCTCAAAGCGGTAGCATGGGCCACGGTTTTCGCGACTTTTTCCTGGATCATTATCCAGACCACCTCCGCCCGCTTAGTTAGCATTTTCCTGGCAAACGAGCCGGAAACCTCTGCTCTGGCCGCCCATGCTCTGAGATGCTTCTTTGCCGTGTTGTTTGTGATCGGGTTTCAGGTCATCTGCTCCGGATATTTCCAGGCAATCGGCAAGCCCAGACAGGCGGCCTTTTTGACTTTAAGCCGCCAGATCCTGTTTTTTATTCCTCTGCTCCTGATCCTGCCGCGTTTCACAGGTCTGGAGGGCGTGTGGATATCGCCGCCCATCGCTGACGCCGCCGCCAGTCTGATTACAGCTTGCTTCATTTTGATAGAAATGCGAAACAGCGGCATGCTCCGCGGACAGGCGTCAAAGAGCGATTAGCGACCAGTCCCATTTCATCAAGGATTTCAAGCGAAACATAGGGCTGACGCCGCTGGAACTGATACGGCGCTGCGAGAATGGGTGAAAATAAACCCGTCAAAAAGCTTGACAAATTAAACTAAGTCCGTTAAACTAAGTTTACAAACTCAGGAGGGCTGCTATGAAACAAATCAACATCCACGAAGCCAAAACCCATCTCTCCGCGCTTGTGGAGAAAGCCGCCGCAGGAGAGCCGTTCATCATCGCTAAAGCCGGGCGCCCGCGGGTGGTCGTCAACCCGTATATCCCCGCCGCCAGTCCGCGTACGGGATTTTTAAAAGGGCGCGTTTCTGTGCCCGCCGATTTTGACAGTATGGGCGGCGATGAAATAGCGGACTTGTTCGAGACCTCCTCATGAAGCTGCTGCTCGACACGCATATCCTTCTTTGGGCGGCGGCAGGCGATCTGCCGCCCGCCGCGCGCCGGTATATCGACGATATGTCCAACACTTTATTATTCAGCCCCGCCAGTCTCTGGGAAGTCGTCATTAAAAATGGGCTGAGCCGCGGCGATTTTAATGTTGATCCCGTATTGCTGCATGACGGACTTGTATCGTCGGGTTATGAAGAACTGCCTATTTCGGCCCGGCATACTTTGTTTGTCGCTTCTTTGCCGCCGCTGCACAAAGACCCTTTTGACCGTATCCTGCTATCGCAGGCTGTGTCTGAGGGCGTTCCGCTTCTGACGGCTGACGCCGCGCTGCCGCGTTACCACGATTCGGTGATTTTTGCCGGCTAGCTAGACTAGCTGCGCCGGGCGCCGCTTAACCATAGCAGCGCGTATGTAGATAGTCTGTAAATGAGACGGAGGTTATCGGCATGACGGAAACAGCGGAACTGACCGCGGAGGTCAGAAACGAGCTGCGCGCGCTCGGCGCAGACATCGTGGGATTCGGCGATATATCCGCGCTGCCGCCCGGCGCGCGCGAGGGTTTGCCTGTGGGGATCAGCGTCGCGGTCAAGTATCCCAAGGCCGTGATCCGCGGGATCACGTCTTTGCCGACGCAGGAATACCGCGAATGGTATGACCGGCTTAACGAGCGTCTGGACATGATCGTGACGCATGGCGCCGGGCTGCTTGCCGGGCGCGGTTTTCAAGCTGTCGCCCAAACACGGGAACGCGTCGGCGCGGGAGGAACGGATTACCGTACCGCCCTGCCCCATAAGACCGTGGCGACAAGAGCGGGGATCGGCTGGATCGGAAAATGCGCCTTGCTGGTGACGAAGCAATACGGGTCTATGATCCGGCTCTCGTCCATCCTCACCGACGCCCCGCTCGACCGCGCCGAACCGGTAAACAAGTCCCGCTGCGGAAAGTGCCTAGAATGCACGATTTCCTGCCCCGCCGGGGCGGTTTACGGCAAACACTGGGAAACCGGGCTGCAGCGCGACGAGTTGCTCGACCCGGTAAAATGCAGCCAGACCGCCCGTGAACGCTCGATGCGGGGGTTCGGCGCCGGGATCACTATTTGCGGCAAGTGTATAGAAATATGTCCGCATACGCGGAAATACCTTGAGGCTGACGATTTCTGAAACAGCTCCCGATATGCGCAACCGACATTTCCTAACAAATAAAAAAAGGGCTTTTTCAAGCCCTTAATGCGCGATTATGCTGTTCAGTTCTTCCACCAGCCAGTCCGGGTCTTTGCCGTGTACCATCGCCGCTCCTTCCACGCTCTCCATCGTGGCGGAAGGACATCCCAGGCAATGCATGCCGAGACCGAGAAAAACCGGCGCGGTCTGGGGATACTGCCGCAACACTTGACCGATGACCATTTCTTTGGAAATCATGCCTTTACCTCCCAATAAAATACTCCCTGTAAATAACTCCTTGACTAATCATGATTATAATGAAAACCAGAGCGGCTGTCAATGGAAAAACCAGCAAAAGAAAATTACTGCCGCCGGCTTTGCGCACATCCCGGAAACGGATAGGCCAGAGTAATAATTCCACCCCGTAATATACGGCGAAAGGCAAATACAGCGGCCAGCCGAAAGTGACCGGGAGCCAGGCCGCTGCGGTCAGCGCCGTCAAATTGTAGCGTTTTTCCAGCCAGCAGACGATCCCCATCGCTTCCGGCTCGGGCTTAAACGATCCGGCCCCGACGCCGATCTGCATAAGGCGGGCGGCGGCGAACACCGCGGTGAAGGCGAGCCAGAGCAGGATAAACGGTTGCCGGCGCAAATCGGCCAGCCATTGGAAATCATACGGGATGAAAGGCAGCCGGTCGAGCGGAAGACAACGAAGCAGCAGGAGCCAACTGCCGGCTATAGTGGCCATCCGGGCCAGAAAAGCCATATAACGCCAAAAACAGCTTTCCCGCATCGGGCGGCGAGGCCTCTTGCTCAGGCTCACAAAACTCCAGTTTTTGGCGCGGATATTTTGCAAGGCGATGAATAAAAGGAGAGCGAACCAGAAAGCGAGGCCGGCGCGAACCGGCCAGGCGCTCAGGTCAAAGGCGGCAGAGTCTTGACGCGCGGCGCCGGATGTCAAGGCTCCCCAACTGCCGGCCAGCGGCGGGCGAAGCGCTAAAGTGAACACCCCGTCCGTTCTGAGCGCCGCATCCCGACCGGCGGCTAAATACAGCGGTTTAGACTGCAAAGCCGCGCTCAGTTCGCGAAGATACCGCTCCGTCTCCGCTCCGGGCAGCGGCATGATACCGGCCGTCCAGGCCCAATGAGAGGGATGACGGGCCGTCATGTCCAACAGACTCTGAAAATCACTCGCCGCCGGCGGTCCGGCGGCGGAAAGGCTCACGGGCAGCGCCGTCCACAGGCCGATGCCTACACGGTCGGCCGCGTAAAACCAGGTTTCATCCGGAACGTTTTCGTAAAAATAGACGGCGTTGTAACCGGCCGCCTTCTGGGCAGCCAGCCACTCGTCAGGCAGAGTGCCGGCGCGCAGCGCGAACTCGTCTTTCGCGCTCAGGTAAAGCCCGCGGATCGGCTCCGACTGCCCGTTGATCAGCCAGAGCCCGTCGGAGGTCCCCATTTTGGCGATACCGGCCGGCATCCGTATATGGTCCTGTTCGCCCCGACTGTTGGAGACATGCAAGGTGAGGCTGTAAAGATACGGATCATCCGGCCGCCATTGATGCGGGGAAACCAGCGGGAATTCCAGGCTGACCTTATCGGCGGGCTGTTCCCCGGCTTCCATGACGACGACGGCGCGGCTCGCCTCCACCCCGTCCGTCGCCATGAGGGCGCCGGTCACAGTCCAGGGTCCATTTCCCATAAATTGGGAATGAATGAGTTCCGCCGTCACCACCCACAGGCTGTCGCCGTCCCGCCAGTCAAAGGCGACGGTCTCCGGCGCGATTATCGTTTCCGGCACGGAATCCAGACGCACCTTGCCTGTGACGTATTGCCGCCAGGGCCAAACGGCGCCCAGAGGCATCGCTTGGCGCAAGGCGGGCTCCGTCATTTCGATAATCAAAATATTCGGCCGGTCAAAACGCAGCCGCGTCACTTCCAGCGCGAACACCGCCCCACCGCCGTAACCCTCCGTCTCGCCGAGCAAATTCTCGTTTTTAACTCCGTTCAGATAGACCCGGACTCCGCCGGTAAAACTTTCCAGCACCAATTGGGCGTTGCGGGAACTCCAGTTTTCCGACACGGTAAAACTGCGCGCCACGACGTGGATATCGGCGTCGGAAGGCAGCGCCGTTTCTTTCGGCCTGAAAAAGGCGCTAAGAAGCCCGGCGGGTTTTTCGTCCGGATCCAACTGACTTTCCGCCCGAAAAGCCTGGGCCGGCGATGAATATTGACGCCAGAAGCCGCTCAGATCCTGGCTCAGGCGAAATACGGTCTCGGTTTGCCTGACAGAAAAAAGGCGGGATGTCGGTTCCGTTTTCCACAATACCGCGGCGAGCCAAAGCGAAAGCAAGAGCAAGCCAAGCAGTGAAACGGCAAAACGTTTGAACATATTTGAAGGCTAATGGATCTCGCGGCATTGTTCGCAGAGGCCGTAAAAAACAAGGCGATGGGTCTCTATGACAAAACCCGTGTTTGCCGCCGCCAAAGCGTCCAATCGCAGCAGATCGGTGTGAAAATCAACAACTCTGCCGCAATTCCGGCATACGGCGTGATAGTGGTTTTCGGCGTTGCCGTCAAAGCGGGCGGATAATTCGCCGCAGTCCAACTCCAGCAAATAATTGTTTTCCTTCAGCATATTCAGCGTGTTATAGATCGTTCCGAGACTGACGCCCGGAAATTTTTCCTTCACCTGGCGGTAGATTTCTTCCGCGGTCGGATGGGTGTTAGTCGCCAAAAGGTATTCCAAAATCGCCTGACGCTGGGGCGTGAAACGAATTCCTTTTTCTTTCAAGCTTTTGAGGATTTCGATCGCGTCTTTGTTTTCCATTGTAATCTCCTTATGTTTGTATGTATTTCAAATGAATCTAAAACGATTAACGTTCTCAATTACTATCTTCCTCATTATATATCATATGAAGTTTTTGTCAATACGGCGGCAGGGGAAAATGTGCGGCAGCATACGCGCCCAATCATAAACACCCGCCAAAAATCTGACGGGTGTTGATGTTTTTTCAGGCATGGCAAAAATTTGAGATTTGTGAAAATTATCCTTTGGCCAGCTTCACAAAATCTTTGGCGGCGGACGACAGGAGCGAGGGGACGCTGATGAGGACGCTCAAGTACCCCTGTTGGTAATAATCTAGCGGAGATTCCCCTTTTCGCACTACGCCGCCGAAGGGTTTCCCGCTTTTAAGGCAGGCCTGTCTGGCCTTTTCCAGCGCTTCCCGCACCAGCGGGTGTCTGGTCTGTCCCGGAACGCCGAGGCTTTGGCTGAGATCGTTAGCGCCAAACCACAGACCGTCGACGCCGTCCACGCTGAGGATATCCTCGATATTGCTGACGCACTCTATGTTTTCCATAGACAGGATGAGCAGCATCTGCGAATTGGCATACTCGCAGAATTCATTCAGCGGCATACCGATTCCGTAGCCAGAGGCGCGGCTGGCGCCGAGTCCGCGCATCCCCCGCGGGTAGTAGCGGACGGCTTCCGCCGCTTTTTCCGCTTCCGCCTTGTTGGCGACTCCGGGCGTGAGGATGCCCTGAGCGCCGCTGTCCAGATAACGGATCATCAATTGAGGTTCGTTCATGGGGACGCGGACGATGGGCGTGATATTCGCGTTCTCCGCCACCCGGATCAGATGTTCGCAGTCGCTCAGGTTCAAGGCGGAATGTTCGTAGTCGATGATGACATAATCCACGCCGCTCATCGCCAGCACTTCGATCAGCATGGGCGCGCAGACGGTAATCCCGCAGCCCACGACTTTCTGCTTGTTAAGCAGCTTTTCTTTTAGTAAGTTTTTTCTCATCATTTTCCTTTATTTGGCATCCTTTCTTGGAAATGAAAAGTCCTTATTTTGGATTGAGCCGGTTTTTGGTATAGGGGATCAATCCCCCTTCGGCGACGACATTCCGGATAAATTCCGGGATGGGCGCGATGGGAATGGATTTTCCGGAACTCAGGTTGGCGACGGTCCCGCCCGCGATATCCACCGCCAGTTCGTCGCCGGTCTGGGCAAATTCCAGAATCCCGGGACACACCAGCGCCGGCATGCCATTGTTGATCGAGTTTTTGTAGTTGAACCGCCCGAAGGATTCTGCCAGCACAAGTTTGACACCGGCGCCTCTCAGGGCGTAGATCGGGTGAACGATGCTTTTGCCGCCGCCGCCGAAATTGGCGCCCGCCGCCACGATGGAATAGCCGCCGTTTTTGAACGCGCCCTTCTTCCCCATAAAAACCGGATCAACGCCCTCCATTGCCTGATCGCCCAACTCTTCTTGGTCAATCTTATCCATATCCCACTTGATGACGATCTCATATGCCATAATATTGTCGCGTCCAACCCAAACCTTGCCGCGTATGATGTTCTCCATGATATTTACTCTCCTTCCAGATACGGGCGAGGATCGGTGATGCGGCCTTCGAGGGCGGAGGCCGCCGCCGTGGCCGGCGAGACGAGATAGACAAAGGAATCCCGCGAGCCCATGCGCCCGATGAAGTTCCGGTTGGTGGTGCTGACCGCGATCTCGCCGGAGGCCAGGACGCCGGTGTGACGCCCGATGCAAGCGGCGCAGCTCGCGCTTTCCACCAGCGCGCCCGCCTCCAGGAAAATCTCCACCAGCCCCTCGCGGACGGCTTCCCGCATTATCCGCTGACTGGCGGGGACGACGATCATGCGCACGCTGTCCGCGATTTTCTTCCCCTTCAGCATCCGCGCGGCTACCCGCAGATCCGACAGACGGCCGTTGGTACACGACCCCAGCAGGATATGATCGATCTTGACCCCGCTGAGTTCCCGCGCCGGCCGGGTGTTTTCCGTCAGGGGCGGTTCCGCCGCCAGCGGCTCCAGCTGATCCAGACGGATCTGCCAATCGGCCTCATACCGGGCGTCAGGGTCGCTCTCCGCCGTCTCGTAGGCTGATTTGGTCCTTGACCGGAGATATTCGCGCGTCTTGGCGTCGGCGGCGATGATCCCGCTCTTGGCGCCGGTTTCGGCGATCATGTTGCATATGGTGAGCCGGTCGTCGATGGAAAGCGCCTGAACGCCTGAGCCGACTACCTCCACCGCTTTGTAGGCGGCGCTCTTGTCGCAGCCGAGCAGATTCACCAGCGCTAGCGCCGCGTCCTTGCAGTACACCCCCTTGGGCAGAGCGCCGGTCAGTTCGATCCGAATGCTGCCGGGAACCACAAACCAGGTTTCCCCCGTCGCGAGGATCGCCGCCGCTTCCGGCGCGGTGACGCCGCAGGCAAAGGCGCCCAGCGCCCCATAGGTGGTGGAGTGGGAGTCGGTGCCCACCACAAACTGCCCCGGCAGGACGAAACCGTTCTCCACCATAAGCTGGTGGGCGATACCATTTCGGCCGAGATCATAAAAATGGGGAAGCTCGTATTTCCGGGCATAGGCGCGAGCGAGTTTCAGTGTTTCCGCATCTTTCACGGTGTGGCCGCAGCCCAGATGGTCAAAACCCAGCACCAGCAGATCCGGGTTAGGCAGCGGCCCTATTTCAAATCGCTCATAATCCCGGAAAACCTGCGCGATCGTCACATCCGGAACCATCAGTCGATCCGCGCGGGCAAACACCAGATCGCCTGCCTTCACCGGTTTTCCGGCTGCTTTACTGAATATTTTTTCGGTGATGGTTTGTCCCATATCAGTCCTCCTTGGCACGGGCGTAAAACTTGTCTACATACTGATAGCACAGGCTGTCGCTCGCCTTGACGATTATAGATTCGGCCGTGCGGTAGGCGTTCGCCCCTTCCGGTGAAAAGAAACTGGAATGCGTGAGCACCAGATGGACAATGTCCTCGTGCATGCCGTGTTTTTGGGCGAAGTAGTAACTCCAGACGGGGTGGCGAAACTTTTTCGCCGTGCGGCTGTTGCAGGATCGGCCTTCGGCGTCCAGATCGTATTCCAGCAGTTTGCCCACATCGTGGAGCAGCGCGCCCGCCAGCACCGTGTCGCGGCTGCACTCACCCACCCGCCTGCGCACGGGGGCCAGCGAATCGTATATCGCCAGACTGGTGAGGGCGACCTGTCCCGTATGAGTGAGCAGATTTTCGGGGCAGTCGTCCCGCAAGGTAACAGAAAATGGGAATTTTCCCCAGCCGTCTTTTTCAAACCAGCCGCCGGCTTCAAGCGCCTCTATCCACACGTCCGCGCAGGTTTCCCGCAGCTTTGCGTTTTCTATCAGACATAGCTCCGGCAAAAGCCGGTACATCTCATCTCGGGTCATATCTTCTTTTTTCATTTTCATATCACGCCGTGTATGAACGTCGGCGATCCGCGTCATACTCCCCTTTCGACAGTTTTTCGCCGCGGTAAACGCCGGTCAGCGCAGCCATCCGAGCGGCACCAGGTAAAGCTGCGGGAACAGGATATACAGGAGGAGAAAGAAGACGTACACCGCCAGAAAGGGCCATTGCTTAGCCACCAGATCCGTCACCTTGACGCCCGCCACCTTGGAGGTGACAAACATCACAATGCCGATAGGCGGCGTAATGGCCCCGATGATCAGGTTCAGCCCTATGAGGAAGGCAAAATAATAAGGGTCAAAGCCCGCGGCGACGCCGACAGGCAGGAGGATGGGCGCAAATATCAGGATGTTGGGCGTGATGTCCATGATCATACCCATAAAAAGGAGCAGGGCGTTGACGGAGAGCAGCAAAACCAGCGGCGAGTCGATCATCTGGGTCAGCGTGGAGGCGAGCGTGGCGGGAATACGGGCCAGCGTGATGTAATAGCCGGCCATCGTGGCCCCGCCGCAGATGAAAACGATCGAGGCGGTGCTGGCGACGGTGGCGCGCATGGCGGAATAAAGTTCTTTCCACGAGAGCTCTCTGTAGTAAAACTTGCAGACCAGCAGCGCGTACACCGCCGCGAAAGCGCCTGCTTCCGTGGGGGTAAACAGGCCAAAGCGGATGCCGCCCACGATGATGACGACCATCATGAGGGCCGGGATGGACTTTTTCAGGATGGGCAAGACTTCTGCGGCAGGGATCTTCGCCACATCCTGATACCCGTCCTTGCGGACGACGAAGAACCAGACCACCATCAGACCCAGCCCGATCAGGATCCCGGGGACCAAACTCCCCATAAATAATTTGGAAATCGACAGATTGACCGCCGTCCCCAGTATGATAAAAGGGTTGGAGGGCGGGATCAGCGGGGCCAGGATGCCGCCGGCGCTGACCAGCGCGGCGGAGCGCGCGCGATTGTAATTGTTGTGGGCCATCAGAGGAATGAGCATCCCGCCGATAGCGGCGGCGTCCGCGATGCCGCTGCCTGAAAGTCCGGCGAAGAGCATGCTGGCCAAAATAGCCGTGTAGCCAAGCCCTCCCCGTCTCCCTCCCACCAGAAGTTTGGCGAAGTTGACAATATGCTTGGCGAGACCGCCGCGGCTCATCAACTCGCCCGAAAGCACAAAAAACGGGATGGCCATAAGCGGGAAACTGTTGATCCCATACATCACGTTCATGCTCAGCGCGGTGGGCTCAAAATAGCCCAGCGTGAGCATGAGAACGATGCCGCATACCATCATCGCGACCGCGACCGGCACTCCGACAGACATCACGGCGAAGAGGGTTATGAAAAAATAAATCGCGCTTTGCATTTTTTTACTCCCCTCATTCCGCTTTGACGTCACCGGAAGCGCCGCCGAATTGCCGGCGAAGGAAATCCGCAAAATTGACCAGATCAACCAGCAAAATCAGGCTTGCCATAACGACCCCGGCCATCGTCACAAGGGAGAAATGGACTCGCGCGCCGGAAGTCAGGACCCCAAGAGTATTTTGCGTATATAGCAGCGCGCTGTACAGGAAGAAGATAAAGACGCCGGTAACAATCAGCTGCGCCAAGACCGAAACCACAATTTTGGCTTTTCCCTTCAAATGGTCAGCCAGCAATGGGATCACCACATGATCATGGCGATAATACACAACTACGGCGCCCAAAAACACAAGCCAGACAAACGCGAAACGAGAAAGTTCCTCCGTTTGGTTAAATCCGTAACTGAACACATAACGGCTGACAGCGTTAAAGAAGACCATCAGCACCATCGCTATGAGACAGACGCCGCCTGCCAGTTCCAGGCAGTGGATAAGCTTATCCAGCAATTTGCGTACTTTGTCCATGCAATACCCTCACAATAAGCGCTTGTCTATTGAGTAAGAATATTCCGAATATTATCTACAATCTCTGTAGATCCAGGGTAGTCGGCTTCAATCACATCGACAATTCCCTCTTCGGATGCGCGCATTTGCTCCATGAATTCCGCCGTGGGCACGGCGATGACAGCGCCGGCGGCTGACATGATATCAAAAACATCTTTTTCGTATTGCTCGCAGTAGTCGCAACTGTTGTTCTGGTACATTTTGGCCGCCTCCAAGAGGATGGACTGCTGCTCGGCGGAAAGAGTCTGGTAAAACTTTTCGTTAATGATCAACATGCCGGTGGTCAACATATGCTTGGTGTCAAGGATATATTTGGCGTTTTCGTAATATTTATTGGAGTTGATGGTGCCGACAGGAAGTTCCAGAGCGTCGCACGCCTTTTGCTCAAGAGCGGTAAAGAGTTCGCTGAGAGTGAACGCCACCGGATTCGCCCCAAGATTTTCCACCATTTTCAGATATACCGGACTGGTGGTTGTGCGGCACTTGATCCCTCTGAAATCGCTCATGGCGCTAATTGGTTGCACTGAGCCAAACGCGCGGAAACCGAGGGTATCAAAAGCCAAAAAGCGGACGCCGACTTGCGCGGTCATATCGTCAAAAACACTTCTGGCATAATCAGAACCGAAAACTTTTCTCGCGTCATCCCAGGTGGAAATCAGAAATGGCGTGTCAAAAGCGGCGCATGGGCCATAGTAATTGGCAAAGGTCATGCCGGCGGTGACCATCTCCACAGAACCGTCCACCACGGCGTCGCCGAATTGCGGCGCGCCGCCCAGAGCGTTGTTGGTGTACACCTCAATGTCAATTTCACCGTTGCTCATGGACTCCACGTCTCTTTCAAACTGAAAGAGCGCTTGCGATCTGAAGTGGTCGTCGGTTTGATCGGACGCGATACGAATTTTAACGGCGGCCGCGACGGGAGCGGAAGGCGTCCCGGGCGATGCGGGCGCGCCGCCGCCTGAGCACGCCGTGAGGGACGCCGTCAAGCCGACGGCCAGAATCAGCGGGAGAATACATGAAAGCTTTTTCATAATTTTCCTCCTCAATAATAGAAAAAATAGTTTTTTGGATTCCGGCATAAAACCGGAATGACTGGGGGACATGAATTCCGGCATAAAGCCGGAATGACACTCATATCCACGTTGCAGCAATTTTAAGAGTCCCACGCTCCTTTCTCCGTCAATCCATTCCCAGGTCCCGGCGGGACTGGATTTTGAAATATTTTTCCAGTGGCGCCAGCAGCCGCTCGCACTCGCCGATGATCTTCCGGTCATACCGGATCGTGTTGCCCCGGCAGTCCAGCCGCTTTATGACGCCCCGCTTCCACAGGGCGAATTTGTAATGCGGCACCTTGTAAAACGGCTCGTACAGAAGAAACGGGGTCATTTCACCATGGAGGGCGCAGGCTTTCTCCGTTTCCCCGGATTCCAATAAATCCCATAACATGGCGAAAATATCGCCGAGGTGGGCGGAGGGCATACAGCCGCAGGCCCCTCTTTTGTAGCACTCGATAAAAGTCAGACCGCTCTTGCCGCTCATGACGCCGCCGAATACGCCGGGCCGCTCCAGCCTCTGCCCGGCGGCCATCCGGGAGACATAATCCAACTCGGAGTCGCTCTCTTCTTTGACAAACTGAACGTTTTCGCACTCACGGGCAATTTGGAAAACCTGCTCAGGAGTCAGGACGGGACCGGGCGAGGCGTTCTGAATACAGACGGGAATGCTTACCGCCTTGTCCAGACGGGCGTAAAACCGGCGGATATCGTCGTAGGCCACGGGCCTGACGAGTACGGGCGGCATACTCATCACAGCGTCATAACCGTAATATTCGGCCTGTCTGGCCCGCTCGGCGGAATGTTTGGCGCTCCAGCCGGCGACCCCGGCGATCAGGGGCAGGCGGCCGTCGTTCTGTTTGGCGACCTCCTTGGTGATTTCCTCATGTTCCTCGTCGGAAAGGGTGTAAAACTCGCCCGCGTTCACGTTGGTCACTATGCCCTGCATACCTGAGCGAACGCAGAATTCCACCTCGGCCCGCAAATCGTCGTAATCGACGGCCAGGTTTTCCTGAAACGGCGCGGGTATAGGGCAGAACATCCCCCGAAACTGAAAATCTTTTACCATAAGAGCGATCTCCTTTATACCATTTCGCCGGCGGTCAAATAGTCGTAGATCCGCTGGAATTCTTCGCGGGCGGTCGCGCCATAAACATTCATATTCGCCCGGCGGCGGCCGGTGTTTTCGATCACCCTCCGGCGTTTCAGCACGTCCAGGCATACCTCCGTTTGGTAAAGCCGCTCAAAGCAGATAAGGGGCGAAAGCGCCAGCTGCATGGCCAGCGAACGGTCATGCCCGCCCTCTTCCAAAAGCCGCCACTGCTTTTCCCGGTAATCGGCCATATGCAGGGGCGGCATAAAACCGGCGGCGCCTCTCAGGTAATCGTGATGGAGATCGAAACCGTTGACAGCGCCGGTAAACAGACCCAGGCAGGCGCCGGGCGGCAGATCTTCCACGGCGGCGAGAAATTTGCTGATTTCCGCCTGAGCGCCGTTGGCGTCCTCTCTGTAATACAGGACGCGTTCAAATTCCCGCAGGAGAAATTTGACGCCCTCCCGGCTCAGGCCGGCGTTCAGATTGGCGGTCAGCGTATCCGGCGGAGCGTTTTGAGCGATGACCGGGATGCTCAGTTTTTGATCCATGACGCGAAAACCGCGGTCTACCAAGTCGGGCCAAAGGTAAGGGACGAAATAAGGGCCGGCGCAAAGCACAGCGGCGGCGCCAGCGGCCTGAGCGTGTTCCGCCCAGTAGACGGCGCGCATGGGCGTGGGGGCGGATACGCCGACGATCACGGGGATTTTCCCCTGAGCGTGCGCACAGACGGTTTCCACCGTTTCCCGCCGCTCTTTATCGGTAAACAGATAGAACTCGCTGAAAAACTCGTTGAGCACAATGCCCTGAACACCGCATTTGACGGCAAAATCGACCATGTTTTTCAGGTCGGACAAAACGACCTCCTCGCCCCGGTCAAAAGGAGTAGGCAAAGCCGGATACACTCCCCGCAGGATTTGCTTCATGGCGCGCTCCTCGCTTTCTGGTCTGGTATGGATGACGTCTTTCGGAATGTTGTTGTCAAGCCTGGAGCAACTCGGGGTTGCACGGATACCGCTGAGTCTGGCCGCTCAGGACCCGCACCGCTTCCTCCGCCGCTTTTCGCTGCAAAGACGTGATAGCTTGTTCGCTGTACCAGGCGAAATGCGGCGTCGCGATCACGTTTTCCATCCGGAGCAAAGGGCTGTCCCGCTCCAAAGGCTCTTTTTCATATACGTCCACGCCGGCCCCCGCGAGGGCGCCCCGCCGCAAAGCGTCGATCAAGTCTTCCTGGCAGACCAGCCCGCCCCGCGCCGTGTTGATTAGCACAGCGGTGGGCTTCATCAGGCGAAAAGCCTCCCGGTTCAGCTTGTGGCGGGTTTCGCCGGTGAGCGGACAGTGCAGCGAGAGGTAATCGCTTTCCCGGCAAAGGGTCGCAAAAGATACCAGTTCGACGCCGGAGGCGGCGTTTTCCTGAACAAAAGGGTCGTGGGCAATCAGGCGGACCCCGAAGCCGGAAAGCTTGCGGGCCACAGAGCGGGCGATCCGGCCCAATCCCAATAAACCCACCGTCGCCCCCTCAAAGCGCGTGACCGGCGCGGCGGGCTCATATCCCCACACGCCGCTCCGCAGTTTTTCCCGGATCAGCGGCAGCTTCCGCGCCAGACTCAGGATCATGGCGATGGCGTGGTTGGAGACCTCGTCGATACCGTAATCCGGCACGTTGCTGACGAGAATACCGCGGCGGGTGGCTGCGGCGACGTCGATATTGTCGTAGCCGATGCCGTAACGCACCATGATTTTACATCTGCTCAGACTGGCGATCACGTTAGCGTTCACATCCGCGTACTGAATGATCAAGCCGTCCGCGTCGGCGACCGCGGGGATCAGCTCTTCCTCGCGCCTGAGCTGGCAGGCGACGAGACGGAATCCGGCCTCCTCGACGATCCGCCGTTCCCAGGCGATATCCGCGTACTCGTAATCAGTGACGACGACAGTGACTGCCATTTTTTCCCTCCTTTCTTCGCTGCTAAAGATCGTACTCGCTGCCGCCGGCAATGAGCAAAGCGCCTTCGGCGGATAAAGGAACGTCGGTTTCAGGGGTATAGACATGTATGTCACGGAAATAGTCGTCAGCGGACAGGATATCGTACAGGGCTTGCCGCAGCGGTTCCCGCCCGGTCAGGACGACCGCGGCGCGCTCATGAGCCGCCAGAAGCGAAGATGCCTTGACCGCCGTAATATCGCCGGCCAGCACGGCCCCCAGAATAAAACTGGCGATGTCAGGCGGCGTATGATCCGTAAAATTACTGAGTATGCGGGCGGAAAAACACGCGCGCCCCAGTCCGTGTTTCAAGGCGCTTTCATAACCTTCCAGCGCCATCCGCCTGTTGTACGATCCCGGATCGGCCAGACGCCGCTCCACCGCGTCGGCGATGACGGTATGGCGGGATATGGCGGCCAGAAGTTCCCCGGCGAGCGTGGTGATGCAGCCGGTGATGCGGCCTTCCTCGTCGACCCCGACGAACTTCGTGTGCGAGCCGGGCAGGATCAGCAGCATGGGTTTTCCTTTATGCAGCCGCCGGATTAACGCGACGCTCTCGGTTTCCTCGCCGCGCATGACGTCCATATCCAAATAATTGGCGAGCGTGATTTTTTCCGCGGAATTTTTGATCCCAGGGATGAAGTAAATGGGCAGAGGGCAAATGTCGGGCAGTTCTTTGCGGGCGATGCCCCGCGCCAGCTCCCTCAGGCCGGCCGGAGCCGTCAAATGGGGAATTTCCGCCAGTCCGACGTTAGAACTGATCATACCGCTGGCGATAATGGACGAGATCGCGGAATAGCCCGCGCCGCTTTCCAGCAGCAAACTGTCCAAACAGCTCTTCACCGCCTGTTTGAGCTTGGCGTTACTGCCTTCCGTGGCCGTATCCCGCACGCCGACAGGCCTGCTCTGCTCGCCTGCCATCCGGCCGCCGCTCTCCCACAGGATAGCCCGTGTATTCGTGGTTCCGCAATCAATGGTTATTCGCATCATTTTTTCCAATTCCCGCCTTTATTTGCCCAGATAACCGCCGTCGACCGGTATGACCGCCCCGCTCAGATAATCGCTGGCCGCCGAGGCCAGAAAAACGGCGACGCCTTTCAGATCTTCCGGCGTTCCCCAGCGGCCGGCCGGGATACGCCCGAGGATTTCCGCGCTGCGCTCAGGATCGCTGACAATATTGACATTGAGGGCCGTATCCATGTAGCCGGGGGCGATCGCGTTGACATTGACGCCGCGGCCGGCCCATTCATTGGATAAAGCCTTTGTCAGCTGCGAAACCCCGCCTTTGCTGGCGGCGTAGGCCGGCACGGTGAAACCGCCAAAAAACGCCAGCATGGAGGAAATATTGATGATCTTGCCCGAACCCCGCCTGAGCATGATCCGGCCGGCCAGTTGGCAGAGCCGGAATACGGAAGTGAGGTTGACCGTGAGAACGTCGTTCCAGTCGCTCAGGGGAAACTCGTCGCATTTATGCCGGCGCTGGATCCCGGCGCAATTGACCAAAATATCCAAAGCGCCGTCCAACGGCTCAAGCGCCGCTTTAAAAACGGACTCCAGCCGCTCCGTATCGCTCAGATCCGCCCGCAGGCCGGAAACCGGCAGCCCGCGCTCCCGCATTTCCGCCGCGGCCGCGTCAAGCCGGGCGGAATTATCGACGACGACGACCCGCGCGCCGAACTCCGCCAGAGCTTCGGCGATCCCCCGCCCTAATCCCGCGGCGCCGCCGGTGACGACGGCTTTCTTTTCTGTTATGTCAAAAAGATCACGCACCAGATATTCCTCCTAATATTGCGATTATTTGACGCTTTCCGTGTACTGCCGCGCCAGATCTGATATAGATTCATACGCCCCGGAATCCACGAGGGCCTGATTGGCCAGGCCGCCGCCCACGCCGGCCCCGACAGCCCCGGCGGCAAAAAACGATTTGATATTACGGGGAGTTATCCCCCCGACCGCAATCACGGGAATATGGGGCAGGGGACCGCGAAAGGCGCGGATGTACGCCGGGCCTAATATATCCGCGGGAAACAGCTTGATGATATCCGCGCCGCATTGAAAGGCCGTCAGCGCTTCCGAGGGAGTCATGGCGCCGGGAACGGACGCCAGGCCCGCTTCTTTGGCCGCCCGGATCACCGCGGGATCCACATTGGGGGAAATGATGAATTTCGCGCCGGCCGCCGCCGCCATGCGCGCCTCCTCCGTCGTCAGCGCCGTGCCGGCGCCGATCAGCATTTCATCCCCGAAGATCCGCGACAGAGTCTCGATTTTACGGCAGACGGCCGCGGCGTCCTCAGCGCCGGAGTGATCGAAAGCGATCTCCAGGCAGCGGATGCCGCCGTCACGCAAAGCCCCGGCCAGAGCGGGCAAATCCCGGGCGGACACGCCTCTGATGATCGATATTATGCGATGCTCCAAAATGCGTTCCAGCGTTCTCGCGCTCACAGTCGCTCCCGCCTTTCCTCAGTAATAAGGGTAAAATCACGCGCCCCTAAAAATCTCACGCCCGGCAGTCGATCAATACTTTCATCGCTCCGGACGCCGGCGAGCCGATGAGATCAAAGACGCCCCCGGAGGCGGATAATGGTAAAATGTGGGTGGCGAGGCTTTCCAGCTCCGCTTGGACGACCGGCGCATAGGCGGCGGCCTGACGAAATTCCTCCTTTGTATAGACCCGCGTGCCGATAATGCGCTGCTCCCGGAAATTGATATCGCGTAAATCCACTTCATGCGGCGCTTTATGCACCGCCGTCATGCAGATCGTGCCGCTGATCCTAGCTACTCGGCTCATTTGCAGGGCGGCAGCGGGAGCGCCGCTGCATTCGAACAGAACGTCGACGCCCTCGCCGCCGCTGATATCCTGGGCTTTTTTCAGGAAAGCGTCTCCCGCGGCGGCCGTCTCCAGACCGAAGCCGGCTGCCAGTCGCAAACGCTCCTGATCGATATCGGAAATCAGCACGTCTTGCAGACCCATTTTTCGCAGGAGGATCCCGGTGAGAACGCCGATAGGGCCCGCGCCGATTATGGCCGCTTTGTCCAAGGCTTTGACCCCGCTTTGGTGCAGAGAGCGGATGATAACGGCCAGCGGTTCGATCAAAGCCGCCGCCTTGTCGGAAACCCCGGACGGCACGAGAACCAGCTTGGATTCCTCGACCGCCGCGAATTCAGCCATTCCCCCGTCTTGGTCGATGCCGATCATCCGGAGCGTGGAACAGACGTGCTCGCTGCCGGTGCGGCAGGAAAGACAATAGCCGCAGGACAATAGCGGATAGACCGCGACCCGGTCGCCCTCGCGGATCGAGCCGTCGCCGGAGCCGGCAAGCGCGGCGCCGATAAATTCATGGCCGAAAATCAGCGGCGCTTTGGCCCTGGGATGCGCGCCGTTATAAATGCCGATATCAGAGCCGCAAATACCGCAGTATGTGATCCGGAGAAGGATCTCCCCGTTCCGGCAAAGTGGTTTTTCCGCGTCGCGCAGTTCGGCGCGCTGTTTTCCCGCGTAAACTAAAGCTTTCATCCGTCTCTCCAAATATTTTTATTATATCTAATTGTGTCCGGCGAAACAACGATAACATTTTTTATTAGATATGTCAATATAAAATATGACGAAAAAAATTTTATTTTTGCGTAAACCAATTTATTTATCCGAAGAGAAAAAATGTCCGGCAATCAAATTTTATTTGCCGTTCATACGTTAAAAAGTTGACAAATAAAAAATTTTTTATAAGATATAATTAGGGCGCGTTTGAAAGCTATGACGCGACCTGGGAAACGGAGGAAACCGGGCAGATGGCAAAAGAGATTCTGGTAGACGGCATATGCCATAAAATTCGCATGGATATCATCGGGGGCGTGCTGCCCCAAGGCGAGAAGATCCGCATCAAGGATCTCACCGCCAGATACGCGGTCAGCGAAACCCCCATCAAACAGGCGCTCAACCGGCTGGCGACCGAGCATCTGATCGAGTCCAACCCCCGGCGCGGCATGTGGGTCAAATCGATCAGCCCGTTGGATGTGGAGCAAACCTTTGATTTGCGCCTGATGCTCGATCTGTATTATATGTCGGAGATCATCGAGACGGTCAATTGCAGCCGGGATCTGCAAAACGAGATGACCTCCATTATCGAGCGGCACAACCGGATCGTGAGCAATAAGATGAAAGCCGAGGATTTCCTGGACAATTATAAGTACGATTTCGCCTTTCACGAGCTTTATCTGAAATGTTCCGGCAACGCTAAGATCGTCGATCTTTTCACGAGTCTCAATCCGCTCCTGTACTCGTCTTTCATATATCAAAAGCAGTCGCGCGAACGCGAAATTGAAGGCGCCAAAGAACACGAGCGCATTTTCAACGCCATCCTCGCCAAAGATATTGAGACCCTGCGCGCCGCCATCACAGACCATCTGGAGAATTCCAAACGCTCGATCAGCCTGATTTTACGCGTCGACAGCCTGCTTTAGCCTTCCGGCATCTTGATATTGGCGGCGCGCTATGGTAAGATGAAACTGTCAAGGAGGACGACGCGTTTATATGTGGAACGATTTATGGGATATATTTATCGGTTTTCTCCGCGCCAGCAACCTCGGTTTTGGCGGGGGCCCGGCGGTCATCCCTCTCATTCAGGCGGAATGCGAACGTTACGCCTGGCTGGATTCGGCGCAGTTTTCCGACGCTATCGCCGCGGCCAACGCGCTGCCGGGGCCTGTCGCCACAAAAATGGCTTCATATATCGGATTCAAAATCGCTTCCTGGCCCGGCGCTTTCGTCGCGGTCACGGCTACCATCCTGCCTACGATTTTGCTGCTTATTTTTCTCGGCGCTTTGCTGAAAAAATACGCCCATTCCCCTAAGCTGCAGGCGGCCCTCAAAGGCGTACGCCCCGTCATCACGGCCCTGCTGCTTTATGTAGCCATCGATATGGGGCAAAGCGCTTTCGCCGTCGCCGCGCCGCGCGATCTGCTGACCATACCCATCGCCCTCGCGGCCGCCGCCCTGCTCTATCTGCGCAGGATCCACCCGGCTCTGCTCGTGGTTTTAGGCATGGGCGCCGGTTTTATTCTTTTCTAGGAGGATTTATGGCAAAACATGACTCAGCCGCCCTCCGAAGTCTGTTCCTCGCTTTTTTCCGGGCCAGCAATTTCAGTTACGGCGGCGGCCCGGCCATGATCCCGCTGATGCAGGCGGAGATCGTGAAAAAATACAAATGGATGAGCGACGATGAATTCGCGGACGTACTCGCCATCGCCAATTCTTTGCCCGCGCCTATCGGCACGAAAATGTCCGGCATCGTGGGGTACCGCGTCGCCGGCTGGCTCGGCGCCTTTGTCGCCACCACCGCCACACTCGTTCCCACCGCGCTCATCATGATTTTTCTCGGCAGCATTATCCTCGGCTTTGCCGATTCGCCCCAACTGCAGGCCATGCTGCAGGGCGTGCGTCCCGTGGTGGTCGTTTTGCTGGCGCAAACCGCTTTCGATATGGGGAAAAAATCATTGCGGGATAAAACCACCTGGGCTTTCGGCCTAACCGCCCTCGCGATCATGCTTTTTCTCTCCTGGCTGCATCCGGCTTTTCTCGTAGTGACCTCCATGCTCCTAGGCATGGCCCTGTTCAACCGCAAAAAAACCGCATGAACGAGCCGGAGCGCATTTGGGAAATTGACCCGTGGCTGACCCCCTATAAATCCGATCTGGAACTGCGGCGGCGGCAATACCGGCGCGCCCTGTCCAACTTGCTGGGCGGCGGCCAAAAAAGTCTGGCGGAATACGCCAACGGCTACCTTTATTTCGGTTTCCACCGGGAGGCGGACGGCTGGGTCTACCGCGAATGGGCGCCGGGCGCCCGCGCTTTATTCCTCTTCGGCGATTTTAACGACTGGGATCGCCGCCGCCACCCGCTGTCTTATATCGGGCACGGCAATTGGGAACTGCGGGCGCCCGGCCCTTTGCCCCACGGCTCCAAAGCGCGCCTGCTCCTGATCACCGAACGGGAGACTTTGGAGCGCCTGCCGCTTTACAGCCGGCGCGTCGTGCAGCAGAGCGGCGCCCCTTCCTTTGACGCCCAGATCTGGCAGCCGGAGACCGCTTTCCCGTGGACGGACAGCGATTTTCGCCCCGCGCCCTCGCCGCTCTTCATCTATGAATGTCACGTCGGCATGTCCGGCGAGGAGCCGCGCGTCGCCACTTACGCCGAATTCACCGCTCTGGTCCTGCTGCGGGCGCGGCGGCTCGGATACAACGCCGTGCAGCTGATGGCCGTGATGGAGCACCCGTACTACGCCTCTTTCGGCTACCAGGTGACGAATTTTTTCGCCCCGTCCTCCCGTTTCGGCACGCCCGAAGATCTGAAAAACCTGATCAACACGGCGCACAGCATGGGGATCGCCGTCCTGCTCGACCTAGTCCACTCGCACGCCGCCACCAACGAGATCGAAGGGCCGGCCCGCTTCGACGGCACGGTCTGGCAGTTTTTTCATAAAGGCGCCGCCGGGATCCACCCGCAATGGGGGACGAGGCTTTTCAATTACGCCAAACCCGAAGTGCTGCATTTTCTGCTGTCCAATCTGAAATACTGGCTGGACGAGTTTCATTTTGACGGGTTCCGTTTTGACGGCGTTACGTCGATGCTCTATCACGATCACGGGCTGGGCGTCAATTTCGACAATTATCGGAAATATTTTTCCCTGAATACCGACACGGACGCCGTGACCTATCTGCAGCTGGCCGCCACCCTCTGCAAAGAGGTAAGTCCCCGCTCCATCCTGATCGCTGAGGACATGAGCGGCATGCCCGGCATGTGCCTGCCGCCGGAAAACGACGGCATCGGCTTTGATTACCGCCTCGGCATGGGGCTGCCGGACTTTTGGATCCGCGCCTTGAAGGACAAAAACGATGAGGATTGGGATATCGGCGCCCTTTGGCATGAGCAGACGCAGCGACGGCCGCGGGAAAAGGTGGTCGCTTACTGCGAGTCGCACGATCAGGCGCTGGTCGGCGATAAAACTTTGATATTCCGCATGGCCGACCGGGAAATGTACACGCATATGCGCAAAGACGCTTCCAGCCAGATAATCGAGCGGGCGATGGCGCTGCATAAGATGATCCGTTTGCTGACCTGCGTTTGCGGCGACGCTTATTTGAATTTTATGGGCAACGAATTCGGTCACCCGGAATGGATAGATTTCCCCAGACCCGGCAACGGCGGCAGTTATCACTACGCGCGCCGGCAATGGAGTTTGGCCGCGGATCCAGAGTTGCGCTACCAGGAATTGGAAAATTTTGACAAAGCCATGCTTTCCCTCGCCGCCGACTGCCGTTTGACGGAGGAAGCGCCGGTTTTGCTGCTTTTGGATGAAGCCGCCAAAACCTTGGTTTTTACAAAGAAAAAACTGTTATTTGTTTTTAATTTTCACCCGACCCGAGACGCCCGTATCGTCCCGGACTTGCCGGCGGCGCTGCCCGCGGGGGGTGAATGGGCCGAATATCTGCATACTAACGAGCGGTTTTTCGGGGGCCGGCATGACGCTTATCCGCCATTCCCGGCAAATGGGCGGTCACTGCCGCTGAACATAGACCGGCGGGCGGCCGTGGTTTTACGTCAGTAAGCGTCACTCATATACTTCCGCAAAATTTCGCAGACCCGCATTTCGTTCACGCCTTTGCCGGTCCACTCGCGGACAAAGTCGGCGCAGGCCGCTTCCAGTTTCGTCCAGTCGCGCCCGTCCGGGTCTTTCCAGTATTCCGCCGCCATCAGTTTGATCAGCGCGCTTTCCTCCTGCGAATGTTCTAGCAGCAGCCGGTGCCTTTCTTTTATCTCCTGCTCGACGACGGCTTCCAGCTTTCGCTTACAGACATGATACGCGCGGTTGGCCTTGCGGCAGGTCGAAGCCTCCAGATAGACGAGCCCGATGGGGGCGATATAGGCCACCGCTACATATAGGATAAAATACAGCGTTTGGTCCCTCTGCATCAGAAAAGAAAACGTCCGCAAATAGAAAAAACTGTTCATCGCCCAATACAGCATCAGCCGCACAAAGCCGCCTTGCAGGGAAATACCGGCGTATTGGGCGAATTTTACGTTTTTATTGACGGCCTTCTGCAGCGCCTCTTTTTCCGTTTCGCGCAGATCCATGCCCTAATTTACCGCCTACTACTAGCCTTGTATTTTCTATTCCGGTTTGCCCCGGTGGAAACGGCGACCCCTTCGTCAACAAGCCGTGTCAGCAGCCGCCGCGCCGTTGAAGTCGCGCGGCCAATGATGACCGCCGCTTCTGACGCCGTCACTTCTCCGTTCCCCCGCAGATACTCAAGCAGCTTGTCGTGAGCGCTTTTATCGCTCACGTTATCGCTCGTTTTATCGCTCATTTTAAGTTTATCGCTCGTTTGCGCGTTATCGCCCGCTCCGATGAGCGATAACGGCACGATGGCCTTGAAGATATCGCCCTCGATAAATTCCGGCTCGGCGCCGTTAGTATAGATTTTCGTGTACTTATACAGATTGCGGACGCCGGAGCCGAGCGTGTCGGCGTAGCCGATATTTACAAAGAAATTAGCAATCAGCGGATTTTTGGGTTGCGGCGTAAATGTCTCTGGATCGAGTTTACCGGGCAGTTTCGGCAGGCACCAGTTTTCGGTGACAATGCGATCACGCTCAATGACAACTTTTGCCGGAACGGTGCTTGTAAATTCGCGGTGTGAGAGGATATTGCTCACAAGCTCACGAGCGATCTTTGACCGTATACTCACAGACAGGACGCTTTCAAGATAAAACCTGTCAAGCGTATGTTTAGATATGAACTCCATGATCTTGTCAAAAGCCTCAATCAAATTGCAAGACACGCGCAGACGATCGTCATAGCGGTCAAGGTCGTCGCGGCGCAAGATACAGTCCGTGACGTATCCCGGCAGGACCGAGCGAATAATACCCTCATGTCCGAATAACAAAATTGCCGCAAGCGTAAAGCCGGGTTTCCCGGATTCCCGGTCAACCTGATAAAGCCCCGCGCTTTTCAGAATGTCCATATCGGGCATACTTTTCCACGGGTGGTCTTTTAGCCTTGTCGTAGCCATTATCCGAACTTTCGGCATTAGGTCGCCCAAAAGCAAATCTCCCTCCGTTATGAACGGATAGATTTTATCCTCTGTTGAAGCGCCTTTTTTGCGTGCGCCAATCTGCCATATCAAGTCCGGACTGTGAGTGACATCAAAGTCGCCGTCAGCGTTGCGGTCAAAAATCTTGCTGTTGTACATCATAAGCTGTGAGGTAAACGGCACATGGCAGTACAAAATGATTTTGCCGTCAAACTCAATTTCCTCAAGCTCAACAAACAGCGTGGGATTGAATATCTGCGGATTGTTAAGCGCGTTGGCAAAGTCCTTTTTCAGTCGACCTGCCGCCGCAGGTTCAACGCCTGTGACTGTGCCGTCATTTTCAACGCCAAGCAGCATATCGCCGCCATAACGGTTTGAGAACGAGCAAACAGTCTCGTAAACCGACTGTGACAGTTTGTTGTGACAGCGTTTGTATTCAATCGTCAGCCCCTCACCCTCGCGGAGCAGTTTCCGGATTTTAGCGTTCATCACCGCGCCCCCTCTGCTTGCGAGCCGCTTTCTCAGTTCTCGCATTAACTGCCGCCCATTTGTTTCGCTTCTTTGTGAGACAGTTCCCTTAAACGCTTCGTAATAATTCCCCCGCTATATCCACGTTTTCGATCCGCATAACGCTTTCTTCCGACGCGCCGTAACTGAGAAGATTGATGCTGCCATACCACACGACCCGCTGATCCATGATCGCAAATTTCTGATGGATGCGGTCTTTGGTTTTTACGGTGACGCCGTGACGCCTCAGCAATTCCATACACTCCGTGATTTTCACCCGGTCTTTTTCCGGGCAGCTTTCCGGCGGCTTTGTGATCACCGTAACTTTTGCCTTGGCCGCGGTCAGATAGTTCAGCGCAGACAACACTCGCTGTCTGGTCATAAACGGACTAACAATCAGCGCTTCTCTGCCCGCCGCCAAAACATCGGCGGAATAGACAGGGAAGAAGGTATGACTGTCGAAAATAGAATGGACTTCTTCCAGCGGCCACGGCATTCCTTTCGCCTTGTAGCCTATGGAAGCATAGCCCCGCAGACGCTTCTGATACATTTTCTCCAGCATGGCTACATGAACGTCCACATAATCGTAGACCTGAACCTCTTTTTTGCCGTCGTACAAACGGTGCAGCCGCCCGGCATACTGCTGGAGCGTTCCTTTCCACGATATAGGCATGGCCAGAAAAAGCGTGTCCAGACGTGGCATGTCAAAACCTTCGCCGACATATTTTCCGGTGGCCACGAGAACGAACGGTTCATTTTTAGGAATATCGGCGACCGCCTGTAAGTTTTCCCTGTTTTTCTTTCGCGTTCCGCCGCCGGTCAAGGCTATCACGTTTTTCACGCTTTGGGCGAGCCGCGCCGCCAAATGTTTCACATGATCGGTGCGCCCGGTAAGGATAACAGGGTTCCTTCCCTGCTCTGCGGCGGATACGACGTCCTGCACTATTAAATCGTTGCGAAGCTCATCGTTTTGAATGTCATTATAAATATCAGTAATCGACCACTCGTTTTCATCTTGGCGCGCCGGTTTTTGAAACCGCGTAAAGCGCGGGATCACAAAATGCTCAAAGGGACGCGCCGCCGCCTCTTTCTTCGCGTCCACGCGATAACAAATTTTCCCACACTGCATATAGATGATAGGATGATGACCGTCTTGACGGGTTGGCGTCGCGGTCAGCCCATAAACATATTTCGCGTTCACGGTCTTCAAAATCTGTTCAAAGCTGAAAGCCGACACATGATGACACTCGTCCGCAATGACCATGCCGTAATCTTTAACGATTTCCCTGACCTCGCCGCCGGACGCCAAAGACTGCATGACCGCGACGTCAATAATGCCGCTGGGATTATTTTTGCCGCCTCCAATTTGGCCGATCACAGTTTTCCGGCGCTTACGCCCTTTAGGGGTCAGTTCGGTCACCGGTTCTTCATTAATTAGCAAAAACTCGCGCAACCGGTCTCTCCACTGAGATAACAAGTTTGTCCGGTGGACCAAAACCAGCGTATTCACCCTACGTTCCGCTATTAAACGCGCTCCGACAACGGTTTTGCCAAAGGCGGTCGCCGCGGATAAAATGCCGCTGTTATGCGCCAAAAGCGCGTCCGCCGCCGCCTGCTGCTCACCGCGCAGCTCGCCGCGGAACAGGACGTCAATACCGCGTCCGCTATTGGTTTCATCAAGGAAATATGCCCGGACTCCGTTATTTTCCAACATTTCGCGGGCATCGCCTTCCAAGCCGCGCGGCAGGCATAAATACCGCTCGGTTTCATCGGCGCAGCAAATTATCCTTGGCTTGTCAAACGTAGAAAGCCGCATAGCTTGGGCCTTGTAAAATTCAGGATTGCGGAAGGCCGCCAGACGCTTCAGCGCGTTGAGCGCGGGGCTTGAAAGTCCTGATTTGTCTATATACAATCCATTAGCGCGTATTATTTTTATAATATTTGGAAAATCGGCCTCGGTGAGCTTTGCCTCCGATTTTTTCACCGCCCACGGTTTTTCATCCTCCGCGTCGCTGCGCAAATCACCAAGTTCGCCGAACCGGGACAACCGCTTGATAAACGATTCTATTTCTTCCAGCGTATATTTTTTTATACCGCACAGGTAGTGCCACTGGTCGGGATAAACCCCCAAATTTTCATCCACAAACACGCTGTTCCCCTGTTCCCGCGGCGCTTTTTGCAGAGGAAGAGCGATCAGTCCGCCGAATCCGCCCTTTGGCAGCGTGTCCTGCGCGGGTATCATCCGATCGTATGTTTTGAACGACAGCTGATGATCCTTGTTCATGGCGCAAGTGATTAGAGAACTGCCGAACTTTCGCGCCGTAATCGCGGGAATATTTTCAGCAAAAAATATCCATAAATGGATTCCTTTGCCGGAACGGGAGCGCTCCGTCGTCAGGTTAATGCCTTTTTCGCCGCAAACCACGCGGACGGCGTCCACATCGCGGCGTAAATCTTCCGGGCTGTAGTCCGTGCCTTTTCCGTCAAAATCAAACGCCAGAAACCGGCATGTTTCATCGGGAAACATCGGATATACGCCGATGGTCGTCCGCCCCGTCAAATGCAGCCGGACCGCGGCCGTATCATATTTCGCAAAATTCCGCTTGGGACATTCGCCGCATTTTATTTTACCGCCGCTCAATTTGGGACAGAGGGACGACCATTCGCCGCGGCAGACGGGGACATATCCGGCAGATCCTTTCTTAGCGTTCTCCCAGCGCTTGGCGAAAACATCGCCGCGACCCATGAACAGCGACATAAACAGTTCGATTTTTTCCGCCGGCGCGCTGTAATTATCAATGCCTGCCGACGTTTCCGGGATATCGAGAGCGGGAGTGAACGCGAGATTCGGCTGTTCCGCCTGTCTGTCCGGTTCAACCGCCGCGCTCCAAACCACCGCTGGACGTACCCAAAGCTGGTCGCCACGCAACGCCCGGTATACCACCATCTCCTCCAGCGTCTCGCTGTGAGCGGCCGTACCGATGATCTCGTATTCTTTTCCGTCAATGCGGACGTGTTCACCGGTCTTGATGGGCATCTCCACAACCTTCAAAGATTGTCTGATACGTGTTTTTGTACAAACCGCTCGATCCGCTCCAGCGCTTCCTGGATCTTCTCCTGGGAATAAGCGTAGGAACAACGCACATGCCCCTCGCCGCCGGGGCCGAAAGCCGTTCCAGGCACCACGGCCACTCTTTCCTCATACAGCAGCGTCTCGGCAAAAGTCTCTGAATTCATGCCCGTAGCCGAAATTTCCGGGAACGCGTAAAAAGCGCCCAGCGGCTCAAAGCACTGGAGCCCCATGGCGCGAAACCCGTGCACCATGACCCGGCGGCGGCGGTCATACTCTAGGATCATCTCTCTTTTCGCGGTCTCGCCGCGCTGCAGACCCTCCAGCGCCGCCAGTTGGGCCATGATCGGCGCGCACATGATGGTGTATTGATGGATCCGCGTCATGACCCGGATAAAATCGGGATGCGCCGCCACATAGCCGATGCGCCAGCCGGTCATGGCATAAGACTTGGAAAATCCGTTGATATGGATCGTGCGGTTTTTCATGTAGGGCAGCGTGGCAAAAGCCGTGTGCGGCTCGCCGTAGCTTAGATCAGCGTAAACCTCGTCCGAGACGACGAGCAGGTCGTTTTCCGAGACAAAACGGGCGATGGGCAGGAGGTCGTCTCTGGTCATCGCGGCGCCGGTGGGATTGTTCGGGTAGGAAATGATGAGTACTTTGCAGTTGGGCGTCCAGGCCATGCGCAGATCGTCCGCCTGCAGGCGAAAATCATGCTCCGCCCGCAGCGGCACATAACGCACTTCCGCGCCGGCCAGAGCCGCCGCCCCGGCATAAGCGACAAAGGAAGGATCGGGGATGAGTACGCCGTCGCCGGGGGTAATCAGCGAGCGCAAAGCCAGATCGATCGCTTCGCTGGCGCCCACGGTCACGAGTATTTCCGTCTCGGGGTCATAGTCAAGCCCCGCGTTTTTTTGCATGTCCCGCGCCAGCGCCCGCCGCAGTTCGCTGATGCCGGCGTTGCTGGTATACATGGTCTGTCCCTGTTCAATAGAATATATAGCGCTCTCCCGCATGACCCAGGGAGTGGCGAAATCAGGCTCGCCGACGCCGAGCGAGATCACGTTTTCCATGTTGGAGGCCAAGTCGAAAAAACGGCGGATGCCGGATGGCGGGAGGGCCAGCGCCGTAGGGGCGATATATTTATTCATGGCGTGACGATGAGACGCTCCAGTCTCTCCTCCTTGCCGTGGAATTCGATCCCGTCGTCTTTATAGCGGCGCAGGACAAAGCGAGTGGATATATTTTCCACCGCCTCCAGCGGCGACAGCTTATCGGAAACAAAACGGGCTATTTCATACATATTCGTGCCTTCCACCACAAGACACAGGTCGGCGTCCCCCGACATCAGGTAGACCGAGCGAATCTCGGGGAATTTTTGAAAACGGGAGGCGATGCGGTCGTAGCCCTGATCGCGCTGGGTGCGCACCTTCACGTCGATGAAAGCCGTCACCAGATTTGTTTCCAACTTTTCCCAATTGATCATCGGTTTATATTTAACGATCACCTGCTCTTTTTCCCATTGGGCTATTCTGGCCGCGATAGCCTCGGCGCTCAATCCGGTCTGAACGGAGAGCGCTTCCGGCGTCTGGCGGCAGTCGTCCGTCAGGGCGTGCAGCAGACGTTGTTCATCTTCCGAAAGCATAGATGCGTCCTCTCTTTCGCAACAGTTGGTTTAGCTTTTCACATTTTTGTTTGTCAATCAACGCGTCACAATTCTACGGTCAATGAATCGCCGAAACGCAGCCTCGCTTCGTCTGTCCTGTCGCAATACGCGATGATGTGTTCCAGCGCGGCGGCGTTTTATCGTACCTCGCCATATAGCAGCACCTCGTTGTCCTTGATGTTATCATAAAACTTTTTCCGCATACTGTCGTGCGGAACAACATCTACTTCTTTGCCAAGCGCGTCTTTTAAGTC
>JAISAH010000069.1 GCA_031266805.1 Gracilibacteraceae bacterium | reverse complement strand
CGCGTTCGCAGCCGCGAGCTTTCTGGAGGGCACAGTGTTCCGCCCGATAAGATTCGCAGCCGCTACGCGAAATCAATCGCCAATATTCCCCGGCTTATCCTGTGCGACACTCTCCGCATAGTCGATAACACGAGCGATCCGACCGTCATTTACAACAAAGACGCGCTTGGTGAGCAAATCAAACCAAACCGCTATTGGTCCGCCTCGGCTATTTCACGCCTTATTTGCCCCCCGTAGGCGCTTTATAATTTTCAAAAAAGTATTGACAAGCGCGGATGAATGGCGCAGACTATGATCAGCTTCTCTGAAAAATAGCGGTGACTGCGGGGAAAACCATGCTCTCACGTTGGCTCGTTTACCAAAAGGAACGCTTCCCTCTGGCGCAGTACATACCGATGATGACCGTCTTCGGTTTTTGCGCCGTGAGTTTTTCCATGCATCTGGACGACCCTCACGCCGCGTTCGGGGACGCGTCCCCCGCGCAGTACCTTACCGCGGCGGCGACCACTCTCTGCTGGTTCATGCTGCTGCGCGTCGCCGACGAACACAAAGATTATCTGGATGATTGCGCTTATCGGCCTTACCGGCCTGTTCAGCGCGGCCTCGTCAGTTTGCGCGAATTGCGGCGGATCGGCGTCGCTCTGGGCCTGATTCAGATCGGTTTGAGCCTGTGGATCGACTCCCGGCTGCTCCTGACTTTGGGCGCGGTCTATTTCTGGTTTGCCCTCATGTCGGCGGAATTCTTCGTCCCCGCCTGGCTCAAAGCCCGGCCGACCCTCTATCTCCTGAGCCACATGATCATCATGCCTTTCATCGACCTCTACGCCACCTCAGTGGAATGGCTGCCGCGCGGCGGGCATTTCAGTCCGGGGCTTTTGTTTTACATGATTTCCAGCTTCTGTGACGGGACGGTGGTCGAAGTCGGGCGCAAACTGCGCGCCCCGGAAAACGAGGAATACGGCGTCGACACCTACACCCAGATCTGGGGACCGCGCCGCGCGATCACTGTTTGGCTCGTTTGTCTCACCCTTTCCGGCATCAGCACGGTGCTGGCCGGATTTCTGGTGCGCGTCGGCTTTCTCCTTCTGGCGATCCTGTCCGTCCTCTATATTTTCGCCGTCGCCGCCGCCCTCCGCTTCGCCTCCAGCCCGACCCCGGCTAACGCCAAGTTTTTCACCGTATTCCCCGGGGTCTGGATGCTGGTGATGTACTGTATGCTGGGGCTGGCGCCCTTTTTCTTCATGTAGCAAGGCGACCATATCCCGGGAGGCTGACAAGATGATCCACACCCAAGAAAATTACGATCCGCGGCGCATCGGCGGCAAAGCGGAAGCGCTGGCCCGTCTGGCCCGGATCACCGAGGACATTCCCGCTTGGTTCGTGCTGGATCACGAGGGCGCTTCCGCGGACGAAACCGCTCAGGCACTGGCGGCTTTCAGCGCCGGAACGCTTTTTGCCGTGCGTTCCTCCGCCGCCGACGAGGACGGCGACCGGCATTCTTTCGCCGGCCAATTCGCGACCTACCTCAACGTCCCGCGGGGTGAGGTCCGCGCCCGTGTCGAAGACGTCCGCGCCTCGGCGCGAACCGAGCGGGCAGAGATCTATCGCCGGGAACACGGTCTCCCGCCTCAGGCGCAAATGGCCGTTCTGGTCCAGCGCATGGTACAAGCCGACTGCGCCGGCGTCGCTTTCGGCGCCAATCCGGTCACCGGCGACGCCGGAGAATGCGTCGTCAGCGCCGTGGCCGGTCTCGGCGACGCCTTGGTCGACGGTTCCTCCGACGCGGATACATACCATGTGCGCGCCTCGGAAGTCATAGGCGAAGGCGGAGTCTTGACCCAGGCGCAATGTCTGGAGGTCGCCTCTCTCTGCCGCCGCGCCGGCCGCTTCTTCGGCCGGGCTCAGGATATCGAGTGGGCTTATGAGGAAGGACGCCTGTTTCTCCTGCAATCCCGGCCGATCACCTCTCTGCGGCTCTACACGGGGCGGGAGGGAATTGTCAATATTTGGGATAACAGTAACATCGCCGAGAGTTACAACGGCGTGACCACGCCGCTGACTTTTTCCTTCATCCGCATGGCCTATGAGCATGTCTACCGGGAAATGTGCCGGGTGCTGGGCGTGAGCGAACGGGTCATCGCGGCGGGCGACTTTATTTTCAGCCACATGCTCGGCCTGCACGACGGCCAGGTCTACTACAACCTCCTCTCCTGGTACAAGCTCGTGGCCATCCTGCCGGGCTACAAGACCAACGCCGCCTTCATGGAACAGATGATGGGCGTCAAGGAAAATTTACCGCCGCGTGTGCGCGCCCTCCTGCCCCAGCCGTCGAACGCCTCTATCTGGAGCGCCGCCCGCAAACTTTTCCGCCATTACCGCCGCTTGGACGCCTCAACCGCCGATTTCCTGCGCCTTCTCACCGCCACTGTGCGCCGGGACGACCTGAGTCTCCTGTCGACAGCCGCGCTCGCCGCCTACTACCGGGATCTGGAGAGCAGGCTCCTGAAGAACTGGACCGCGCCCGTGGTCAACGATTTTTTCGCCATGATCTTTTACGGTCTCTTGAAAAATACCCTCACGGCCTTCTGCGGCGCGGAAGGCGACAGCCTGGCCAACGCCCTGCTGCGTCACAGCGGTGACATCATCAGCGCCGAGCCCGCCCGCCGCGTCCGCGAAATGGCGCGCTTGGCCTGCCGGGACGACGCTCTCGTCGATCTGCTCCTGACCGGCGGCGTCGTCCGGATCGGCCGGGAACTGCCGGAGGATCTGCGCGGGCTCTTCGCGTCTTATCTGGACACATTCGGCGACCGCTGTATCAATGAGTTGAAACTGGAAAGCGCGACCCTGAGCGACGACCCTCTGACCCTCTACCGCGCCGTCGGCAATTTCGCCCGCAAACTCCAGGCCGGGCAGACGGCGGCCGCCGAAACCGTCGACGAAGCCGCCATCCTGCGCCGCGCCGGCTGGAAACGCCCTCTGCTCGTCTGGCTCCTGCGCAACGCCCGCCGCACCGTGCGCAACCGGGAGAATCTGCGCTTCGAGCGCACGCGCGTTTTTGGCGCGGTGCGCTCCGTCTTCCGGGAGATCGGCGCGCGCCTGGCCAGCTTCGGCGCGCTGGACCAGCGAGACGACGTCTTTTATCTGGAATACGGCGAAGTCCTCGCCTATATCGAAGGCACGGCCACGACGCGCGATCTGCGCGGTCTGGCCGCTCTGCGCCGGCAGGAATACGCGGCCTATGACGGCGGCGCTCCCGACCGTTTCGAAACCTATGACTGCGCCGCCTTGAGCGCGCGCCACCCGCCGGAAACAGCCGGCGGCGACAGCGCCGTTCCCGAAGACGACGGCCTCCTCCGCGGTCTGGGCTGCTGCCCGGGGATCGTCCGCGGCCGGGCGCGCGTCGTTACCGACCCCGCTCACGCCGTAATCCAGCCCGGTGAGATCCTCGTAGCCCAGCGCACCGATCCCGGATGGATCATGCTCTTTCCCATCGCCGCCGGCGTCTTGGTCGAATACGGCAGTCTGCTCTCACACGCCGCCATCGTTCTGCGGGAGATGGGCATCCCCGCCGTCGTTTCCGTACCGCGTCTGCTGGCGCGCGTGCCGGACGGCGCTCTGGTCGAGCTGGACGGGGAGAAAGGTCTGGTGACGCTCCTTGAAGAGTGAGGTTGAAAAACGCGCCCGCTTCGACCTGATCCGCTACGCCCAGGTCTGGGAAGACGCGGATCTGCTGCTGGAAGCGCTGGACATCCAACCGGGCAGGGTCGTCCTCTCCATCGCCTCAGCCGGAGATAACGCTTTCGCTTTGCTCACGCGCGGCCCCCGCCGCGTCTGCGCCGTCGACCTCAGCCCGGCTCAGATCGCCTGCTGCGCGCTGCGGCGGGAGATGTATCTGCGCCTGAACTGGCGCGAACATCTGACCTTCGGCGGGGTAGTCTCCGACCACGGCGGCGCCGACGACCGGCTGTCGCTCTACCGGAAGCGGCTGCGGCCGGCTCTGCCCGCGGAGACGCGGGAGTTTTGGGATGCCCGGCCGGACATCCTCCGCGACGGTTTTATGGCGCAGGGCAAATTCGAGCGCTATTTCGCCCTTTTCCGGCGGCGCGTCCTGCCGCTGATCCACGGCAAGCGGACGGTCGACGCTTTGCTCGCCCCCAAGAGCCGGGAGGAAAGGGAGGATTTCTACGCCCGGATCTGGGACAACCGCCGCTGGCGCGCCTTGTTCCATCTCTTTTTTTCCCGCCGGATGATGGGGATCCTGGGGCGGGATATGGAATTCTTCCGTTACGTCGAAGGTTCCGTGGCCGAGCGGATCCTCACCCGCGCCCGGCACGCGATGACCGAGCTGGACACAAGCCAGAACCCCTATCTGCAGTATATCCTCCGCGGCCGTTACGACTCTGTCTATCCCCTCGCTCTGCGCCCGGAGCATTACCTGACGATCCGCGCCAATATCGGCGCGCTTGATTTGCGGCGGGAATCGGTCGAGAGTTTTGCCGCCGCCTGTACGGAGCCGATCGACGCCTTTAATTTAAGCGACATCTTCGAGTATATGACCGAAGAAGGCGCGAACGCGGTTTTCGCCTCACTTCTGGCCGCGTCCGCCCCGGGGGCGAAGCTGGCGTACTGGAATATGCTCGTTCCCCGCGCCTGCAGCCCTGAGCTGCGCCGCCGCTATCACGTCCGCACGGATGAGGCGCGCAATATCGAACTGCTCTTGCGGGACAAGGCTTTTTTCTACAGCAGATTCACCGTGGACACAAGATGTCAGACATCTTAGCCGGTCTGGCCGTATTAACGGTGCTGGGAAGCGCGATCCTCGCCGCCCGGCGTTTGCGCGGGCGCGTCGACGCCGAGTGGTCGCGCAAAATCGTCCACCTGACGATGGGTTGCGCCGCCATGTCATTTCCCTTTATTTTCCATCACCGTGGATCCGTAGTCGTCCTCGGCCTCTGCGCCATGGCCGCCTTGCTGGCTCTGCGCCTGAACACGCGTCTGCGCTCCGGTCTCGGCTCCTCCCTCTTCGGCGTCCAGCGGCAATCTCTGGGGGAGATCTATTTCACTCTGTCCATCGTCTTGGTCTATCTCCTGCACACTTCCATCGCCGAATATCTGGCGCCGATCTTGGTGCTGACGTTCGCCGACAGCGCGGCGGCTCTGGTCGGCTGCAGCTACGGCCGTCACGAACTGGCGGGCGAGCATGAGGATCGGAAAAGTTACGAGGGCAGCGTGATGTTTTTCATCACCGCCTTCATCTGCGTGCTGACGCCGCTCCAGCTCCTGACCGATGTGGGGCGCGCCGAAGTCCTGATGATCAGCTTCATGGTCGGACTTCTGGCGGCTATGGTGGAAATGGTGTCGCAAAACGGCAACGACAATCTGCTCCTGCCTCTCCTCGTCTACAGTTTTTTACGCTACAACATGACCCAACCGATGCGCACGCTGCTCCTGAATTTCGCGATCATGCTCTGTTTCCTCGCCGCGCTGATCTGCGTCTACAAACTCACGGCCATCAGCAAACTGGCGCTGGCCTACGCCCTGCTCGCCGCTTATGTGATCTTGATCCAGGGCGGCTTTCTCTGGATCCTCCCGCCTTTGCTCATGTTCCTGACCTTCCGAACGCTGCCGCTGCCGCGCCCGGAGGAAAAACTGTCCGTCGTCCCCTGGCAGATCGTCGACGCCAACGCTTTTGTCGGCCTCGTCTGTCTCTGGCTTGCCGTATTCTTCCCGCGGATGAACGCTCTGCTCTATGCCGCCTATTCCCTTTCCTTCGCCTGTCACCTCACATTGGACACCTATCACCGCTTTGTCAACTATCTGCACATGGGGCACGCGCGCGCCTGGGCCTATGGTCTGGGCAAAGCGCTCTGCTTCATCGCCGCCCCGACCTATATTGCCGTCCATACCTCGCCGCGCCTCGCCGCACTCTACGCCGCCGCCCTCGTCGCCGTTATCCCCGCGGCCGCGCTCCTGCGCTCCCGCTTCAACTTCGCCGAGATCAACGTCCGCAGCGCCCGCGCCAACGAAGCTCTGGTCGCCTGCCTCGTCGCCCTCTTCATCATCTTGGCCTTCTGATCTCCCCTGAAAGGATGCCTGTAATGATCTATCCGGACAAAGGCTATATCGGTTTCTTCGACATGGACGACCCGGAGAGCGGCGCGCTTCTGCTGCGCTCCCGCGTCGACGCCCTGCGGGCCTCGGGCTGCCGCCGGATCATCGCGCCCATAGACGGCGACACCTGGCGCCGCTACCGTCTTGTCAGCTGGAGCGACGGGACGGCCGCTTTCCCGCTGGAACCGCAGAATCCTCTCTGGTACAACGATGTTTACCTAAAAGCCGGATTCCAGCCGCTGGCTGAATACTCCAGCGGCGCTTTCCCTCTGGGCGGCGTCGCTCTGAGCGGCCTTCCGCGCGGCCCCGGCCCGCGCATCCGCCCCTTTGACCTGCGCGACGGCGAAAATGAGTTGGCGCGGATCTACACCCTCTCGGCCCAAGGCTTCACAGCTAATTTCCTTTATATGGATATCACGCGGGAGGATTTCCTGGCGATGTACAGACCGCTCCTGCATCTGGTCGATCCGGATCTGGCCGTATTCGCCGAATTAGACGGCCAGCCGGCGGGATTCCTGTTCGCTTTTCCGGCCGGGGAGCGGCTGATACTCAAAACGATCACCGTGCCGCCCGCCCTGCGCGGCCGCGGCATCGGCGCGGCCATGGTCAGTCACGCCCTGCGCGCCGCTCAGGCCAAAGGCTTGACCCAGGCGGTCGCGGCTCTGATATCGGACGGCAACCGTTCCCTGGACATCGTCGCCGCCTACGGCTGCGTCCCCTTCCGCCGTTATACCCTCTACTGCCTGGAGGCGGCGGCGTGAATATCGTCCAGGCGCTGCCGTCTTCCGAGCGTATCGCCTTGATCCAGGGCGGGCTGCGTCTGAGCTATGCCCGCTTATTGGACGAGGCGCGGCGCTTCGGCGGCTGCCTGCGCCGCTCCGGTCTGGATGAAGGCTCGCATGTACTCATCTTCGTCCCGCTGTCCGTTGATCTCTATATCGCCCTGCTCGGAGCCTGGAGCATCGGCGCCGTGCCGATTTTCATTGATTTTTCCCGGGGGGCGCGCTTCGTCGCCGACAGCGTCGCCCGCCTCCGCCCCGACGCCGTCGTCTGCGACGCCGTGACCGGCCTGTGGCGCCACGTCTATGCCCAATTGCGCCCCATCCTCGCCGTTCCGGTCCGGGGGCGCGGCGCGGCGGCGCTCCCCGTCAGCTTAGGCGACGCGCATCCCGCCATCCTTTCTTTCACCAGCGGCAGCACCGGGATCCCTAAGATCGCCGCGCGCAGCCACGGTTTCCTGATGGAGCAATACCGCGCGCTTAGCGCTCACCTTGATTTTGACCCGTCGCACGTGGATCTGGGAACGCTGCCGGTGTTCACCTTGGCCAGTCTGGCCGCGGGCCTGACCACTTTGCTCCCGCGCCGCCGTTATCGCGGCGGGGTCGACGCCGCTCGCCTGGCGCGGCGGATGCGGCGGGAAGAGGTCAGCCGCGTCATCTGCTCGCCGGCTTTATTCGCCGCCTTGCTGAACCACGGCGACTTGCCCAGCCTGCGCGCCGTCTACCTCGGCGGCGGTCCGGTCTACCCCAGTTTGCTGCAAGCGATCCGCCCGGACATCGATCTGCGCGTCGTTTACGGTTCGACGGAGGCCGAGCCTATCGCCGCCATCCGCTGGCGCGACGTCAGCCCGGAAGACAAGGCGCGCATCGGCGCGGGCGCGGGCCTGCCGGTCGGCGCCGTCGTCCCCGGCGTCTCCTGCCGCGTCGGCGAGGATCAGGAGATACAGGTCAGCGGCGCGACCGTCCTCTCCGGCTATCTGCACGGGATCGGCGACGCGGAAAACAAACTGCGCGAAGACGGCCATGTCTGGCACCGCACCGGCGACGCGGGATATTTCGACGACCAAGGACGTCTCTGGCTGCTGGGGCGGGTGAATCAAGCCGTCGACCGGGCGGGCGGAAAGCTGTACCCCTTTTGCGCGGAATGCGTTCTGGACGCGCGTTTCGGCATACGGGGCGCCCTCGCCGCCTATCAGGGCCAATGCGTCGTGGTCGTCGAAAGCGGCTCTGTCGACGAGAGCGCCGCTCTAACCGCCTTGGCCGCCCTCGGCGTCGAACGGGTGATCAGCGTTCGCAAACTGCCGATGGACAAACGCCACGGCGCCAAAATTGATTACCCGCGCCTGCAAAAACTGCTGCGATCATCTTACCCGGGTTCATAAGTCTGAGCGAAAACGTCCTCGCGGATGATATACACGTCATTATGATCGTCGCAGCGCACGGCGATATAATCCCCCGGCTTGCCGCTCATGTACCCCTCGGCGTTCCAAGCGGTAAAAACCTTGGTATGCCGGGTCAGCCGGGCCGCGCGGACGCAGACTTCCCCCCGCGCCAGGCAGGGGGCGGCGAGAGCAAGGAATTCCAGGGATTCGCCGGTTATTTTGTTGCGCACAGTCGGGGAATAGTTGTAGGCATACGCCGGTTTCTCATTTAGCGGCAAAGGCCGGTAACTGCGTTCAAACTTATCGATCTTCATCGGATAAGCTTCGCCCAGTATGCCGACGACGACGACTATATCGTCCGCGGCGGCAATATCCGCGTCTCCCTCCAAAGTGCGGAGAATCATCGGCGTTCCTTTGGGAAAAACAGCCAAGGAAGGGACAAAGAGCACCGGGATTTTTTTCTTGATGTATTTAGGCATGGCGTCAATATCCAAATTATGGTTCGCGGCTTCCACCAGATCGTAATTCGTCAGGTAATCACGCAGGCGCTGTTCCAGAAAAACATGCGGCTCGGCCCCCAGCGCCGTCAAAGCGGTCTGACTGATGAACCCGCCCGCCTTTTCCCGGTGCCCGCCGCCGGAACCGACGCCCGCGGTGATAAATTCCGCGCATTCGCTGGCCATGATCTCCCTGACGCAGGCGCGCACGGACAGTTTCAGGCCGGCCGGCGTCTCGTTGTAAACGACGCAGAGGTCGATCTCGCTGACTTGCAGGGCCAGATCGCTGATGAAGCCCAGTATGTTCGGGTCGCAGGGGGCGGATTTGAATACGGCGAACCGCAGACCCGTGTCCGCCTGATAGTCCGTCAGAGCGGTCCCGGCGACGCGCAGTTCCGGAAAAGACAATATGGAATTTTTTAACTTTTTTAGAATTGTCTGGTCAAATCGGAGATTGTCTCGCATGTCCTTGTCGAGCGGGTGGCCGATCTCCGCCAGATTTGCCGTATCCGTGTACAGGCCGTAGTAGAGGGCGGTAGCCACGTCGCCGCGGGCGGCAAAATCAAAGCCCTCCCGGCGCAGGCCGTCCCAGATCAAGGTGGAGCAGCTGCCGAGGTAAGGCAGGATAACGCCGTAAGTGAAATCCGATTTTTCCTGCTGATGATGATCGAAAACAAAAACCGTCCGAGCCGGGATCTTCGTCACATTGCCCGCGCCATACTGACAGTCGACGAGGACCAGCGCGTCGTTTTCCGGCGCCGCGGCGGCGGGCCTGAGCGGAATAGAGAGAGCGCGGATCATTTCCAGCAAATTGGGCTTGGTAACCTGATTCCGGCCGCCGTACACAAACGACGCCTCCTTGCCTTTGCTTTGCAAAAAAGCGTGCAGGGCAAAACCGGAGGCGATGGCGTCCGCGTCAGGATTATCATGGCATTGGATCACAATTTTTTCAAAATCCAACAGCTTTGTCATAGGCAGCATATTTTATTATCCTCAATCCGTTATAATTTGCTCTTAAATGCATTATATCTCAGGCAGCTGAAAATATCAATCCCCGCATCCCGCAGCCCCCGCACGGCATACGCCTGCCGGTCTGTTTCTGATGCAGAAGGGCGACTTTTACGACCCTGCACCATGATCGCTTTTGCCATTATTTGTAATTCCGCCGGCGATACTGCCGATTCTTGTTTTCGCCGCGGCTTTCCAGCGCGCCCTTATTTGCAAGGTTGCGCAAAAAGCGCTTTACGCTCCCTGCGGTTTTTTCGGTAATTTCTCTTGCCTGCGCGTTTGTGATCCACTCATATTCGTTGAGATACGATTCGAGCGACTTCAAAAGCGCCGTCTCACCGGCGGTAAGTTTTATCGGCAAGTTATCGGCAACATTTATCGGCAACTTATCGGTTATCGGCAGGTTATCGGCAACTTTTACCGGCAACTTATCGGCTATCGGCAAGTTATCGGCAACTTCTATCGGCAGCTCGGCAACCGATACGGGAACATTGGAGCCGAGCGGGATAATGGTTTTGAATATATCTCCTTCGATCAATTCCGGTTCGCCGCCCGAATAAAGCTTCGTGTACTTCATCAGGTTGCGGACGCCTGAACCGAGCGTGTCCGCGTATCCTATGTTTACAAACATTTACAACCTTCCTTGCCCGTCCGCTTGTCGCTCTCGTACAGTCCGGCGCTCTTGAACAGTTCCATGTCGGTCATGTCTTTCCACGGGTGATTTGGGACGCGCCCGACCGCCATTCTCTTTACCCGCGGAACAAGGTCCAGACGCAGATCGTCCAATGTGGCGTACGGGAACACCTCCCGCTCTGTAAACCGGTTCGACTTGCGCACGGACAGATGCGCTATAAGTTCAGTAGAGTTTGTGATGTCAAAATCTCCGCTTTCATTGCGGTCGTATATCCTGCCTGAACAAGACTGGATCTGCGAACTCACGGGAATATATACATGCAGCAGCAGTTTGCCCGCCACTTCCACTTCTTCAAAGTTTAAGAAGAGCGAAGGCGACGTCTTCTGCGGATTGTTGAGCATATTGGCAAAGTTCATCTTCATCTGCGGCGCGGTTTTTGGATTGACGCCGATAGGCGCCCCGTCGTCCGACACGCCGAGGATCAGACGTCATACGCCGGTCTTTACCTTGCTGTCCGCCGCGTCCAGAGAAATCTCGAACGGGATTTTCCTTTGCCTGACAGCCTGACGCACAAATATAGTGATCGCCGTGGTCAGATTCATACCGAGGGCATTGAAAATCATATCGGCCTCGTCCTTCAAGCCGCGGTCTATCCTAATGCTCAAATTTGTTGTTTCAGCCATTTTGTTTCACTCCTTTAGGCGTTATGCTCGTATTGTAACAGATTATCTTCGCAATGTCAATGCACTGCACAATATATTTTGTGCAGTGTCACATCAAATCAAAGCTGATTTTGCGGATTTAGGGACTGTTTGGAAATAAACAGTCCCTAACATAAAGTCGTTTATGTTTTTGCATGGTTTAGCAAAAAGTCGTTGCTGTTTTTGCGTTGACCGGGTATAGTGTAGAGCGGGGTGATTTGCATGAAGCGATACGCGAAGCCGTCGGCGAATATGCGGAAACCAAAGACTATGCCGAAGTTCGCAAGATACACGGGCAGATTTTGCTCGCATATTCGACACGCACTCAAACAAAGGGACTTCCCTTCATCTCCTTCGGAGCGGTCGTGTTCGCAGTCCCCAAGCTGTAGAACATGACGGTTACCTTTATTAACCGATGAGTATATCTTTTTCGTGGGCCAGTATATCGGTGATGGCGAAGTCAAAAATCGCTTGCAGGCACTTGACGGCTGTTTCCCGGGAATACTTCTCTGACTTCGTAATCAGCATGATATGGATGGAACTCACGGACTCCGAAAAAATCTCAGATACAATCCTTTTGTAACCCTCGTCGATCTGCCAAGAGTTTTTTATCTCCAAATGGTCGATATGCCACCTAATGAGTTTGTGCATTTCCTGTACATAGTAGACGCGGAAATCATCCGGCCCCAGATACTGCAAGGCAAAGCTCAGGAATTTACGGTTTGTCTGCAAGTAATTTGCTGTGAAATTTCGGATTTCTGTGCCCTTAAAGGCATCAAGGTCGTAAATCGGGCTGAGATCGCGAGAAATAGTCCAGTGCATAAGTTCAATGACGTTGGCAAAATGGTAGTAAAAAGTGTTGCGGCTGATGCCGCTGAAGTCGCAGATGCCGTCGATCGTGACTTTCTTGTTGGCGCCGCCTTTTCGGCCTAATTCCTTTAGCGCCTCGGCAATAGCCAGTTTTGTATTTTGTGAGTTGACATGATGCCGCCGCATGGTATCGCCTCCCGATCGATGTTCTTCAACATTATGCAATCATAGTAGTATAAATTTTCTTAATTGTCAATTGACTCGAGAGGAGGCAGTCACAATGGAGCTTGACGCGATATCCAATCTTTCGTCTCGCGGAATTTCGCACAGTTTTTCAATTTTGCGCAGTTATAGTATAACCCTCATTAATTGTCAATTGACCGGGATAGCGGCTCTTTTTATACTTATCACAGTAAGGGTTAGTTGGTGAAACAATTCACAAGAAAACGGAGGTATTTTCATGCGACTGAAAAACAGAGTGGCTGTGGTTCCCGGCGGCACGTCCGGGATCGGCAAGGCGATTGCCCTGGGTTTTGCCAGGGAAGGAGCGACTGTAGTCGTGGCCAGCCGCAGCGCGGAGAAGGTCAGGGAAGCGGAGGCCGAACTCAAGGCTTTGGGGAGTCAGGGCTACGGTACGACTTTGGATGTCACGGACGAGCCGTCGATCCAAAAGCTGATGTCGGACGTGAAAAACAAGTACGGCCGCATCGACATCATGCTGAACAGCGCCGGCGCCTTTCCGGCGTGCCCCTTCCTCAAAATGACGACGGAAAAGTGGAAACAGGTGTTGGATCTTAACCTCAACGCTCCCTTTTACTGCGCCAAGGCTGTCGCCCCCATCATGGCGGAGCAGAATTACGGGCGCATCATCTTCATCTCCTCCGCTCAAGGCTTGAGAGGAATCCCGCTCATGGCCCATTATACGGCGGCCAAAGGCGGCATCATCGCTTTCGTTCGCTGCATCGCCGCTGAGTTAGGCCCCTACAACATCACCGTTAACGCCATCGCTTGCGGCCTGACCATGACCGGCCCGGTGTCGGGCGGTCTTCACACCAAGGAGGATCAGCTGCCCGTACCCGGCAAACTCCGGCTCTTTGACGATGAATTTGAGCTTTTTCCGGGCATTCGCCTCATCGTCACCGACAGCCACACCTTGGGTTCGACCATCATCTCCGTAAACACAAAACAGGGGCGGGCGTATATTTGCGGCGACATCATTTATGATCAGGTCATGCAATGCCAAAAAAATCCTTACGGCAATTTAGACGTGGAGACGCATTGGAACTCGGCCGCCGACTGTTTCGGCGACCAACTCTCAGGCAACAACGTGAATTTCTGGGGGGCCAAGCGAGCTATGCATAAGATCATGCGCGAAGCGGATCTGGTGCTGCCCTCTCATGACCCGTACGTTATGGCGAACTACGGCGATACCATCGGCTGAACACGAAGAAAGTTGAGGTTTATGAAAATGGCGCAACAATATGATGTGATCATGGCCGGCGGCGGCCATAACGGTTTAACTGTGGCTTGTTATCTGGCAAAAGCGGGTCTGAGCGTCTGCGTGGTCGAGCAAAGCGACAAGGTCGGCGGCGCGGTCATCTCCCGGGAGCTTATCCCCGGCTTTATCAGCGACCCTTGTTCCACACAGCACCATATCGCCCAGTTTAGTCCGACTTTGAGAAATGACGATCTGGGCCTGATCTCAAAATACGGCCTGAAGTATATCTTTCCCGAAGAACAGGAATGCGTGATATTCAGCGACAACACCACCTTTAATATTTACATTGACGTGGACAAGACCTGCCAGGAGATCGCGAAGAAGTTTTCCGAAAAGGACGCCGAAGCCTATCGCAAGTTCTATGACTGGGCCTGCCTGGGGGTGAACGCTATCGTCCAAGGGTTCTTCACTCCCCCCATGCCCTACGGCATGTACGCCTCCATGATGGACAGTTCCGACGAAGGCCGGGAACTTTTGCGCGCCGGCCAAATGAGCTGTTACGATGTTTTAAACGAATGGTTTGATAACGAAAAGCTCAAAATTGGCATGCTGCGCTGGATTTCCGAGATCATGGTCAACCCCAAGACCGCCGGCACGGGGGTCACCGCTTTCACCTTCATCGGCTTGGCGCATATGAAACCGGGCTGTGGTATGCCCGTAGGCGGTTCCGGTCGTTTAAGCGAAGTCATGGAGGCCTTCATCAAGGATCACGGCGGCACTATCTTGACCAATTCCCTCGTGAAGGAATTTATCGTGGCCAACGGCGAAGCCAAAGGGGTGCGTCTGGCCGGCGGTGAGGAGATCCTTGCGAAACGCATGTGCGTGGCCGACCTTCATGTCAAGCAGATTTTCCCGCATATGGTGTCGGGCGCGGTCTTGCCCGACGGCTACACCAAAAAAGTGCAGCGCCTGCGGCACGCGTCCTATATGGCTTTTCAGCAAAGCGTCGCCCTGAAGGAGGATCCCCAGTTCACCTGTAAGGATCCGTCGGCCCAAAAGGCTTTCTTTGTTGAGTTCGCTCCGGACAATATGGTTGACTTCCTGCGGATGTTTGACGAACTGGAATACGGCATCCCCGGCCTGGCGCCGCTGGTGTCCGTTCCGACCATCCACGACCCAAGCCGCGCGCCGGCAGGCAAGCATATCATGTATCTTTATGAATATGCGCCTTATAAACGTTTGGACGGCAAGGACTGGGACGATGTGCGGGAGGATTTCGCCGACGAGGTTTACGACTATGTAGCCAAATATTCCACTAACATGACGCGGGACAATATCATTGGCCGCTACATCATGTCCCCCAAGGATCTGGAGCGAGTAAACCCCTCTATGATCAACGGCGATATCGGCCATCTGGGGGCTTACACGGAGCAGTTCCTGGGGAATCGCCCTTTGCCCTATTACAATTATAAGACCCCTGTGGACAAACTTATGATGTGCGGTCCCAGCACACACCCGGGCTGCGGCGTCACCTGCGGCGGTCGTGCGGCGGCCATGGCCATTCTTGAGGAACTGGGCTTCCTCATCGACGACGTGGTGAAATAGAGTTCAATATAGAAGGGCGGCGGCTAATATCGACAGCCGCCGTCATTTCTTGTGAATGCAAGGCGGGAAAACGATGAATAGAGCGGCTGCTAATAAGAAACCGATAGTGGGTTTTGGCAAGTATGGCTGGGGAATCATTCTCTATTGCGCTTTCATGTTCTTTTTCTACTGCGCGTTTGTCACGGACGGTATCAACATCACGGCCGAGATCTTGGCTGAACAGTTGGGGGTGCGAACGGGTACGATACTTGCGGCCAACACAATCGCCGGGGTCAGCGGGATCGTCTTCTTCATCATTATCGGACAAATCAATTTACGCATTGGCGCCCGGGCGACCTCAGGCATTTTTCTCATCGTGGGAAGTCTGGCCTATGTCGCCGCTAACAACGCGCGCAGTATTTTTGTTTACGGTTTCGCCGCCTGCTTTGTTACTGGCGGCATCATGTCGGCTTGCTACATCGCCGGCGGCATGCTGACCGCGCAATGGTTTCCGAAAACGAAGGGCACGGTCATGGGCATCACCACGGTGGGCATGTGTTTTTCTTCCGCCTTCTACGTCGCCTTGGTCGCGCTGATGGTCGGCAAATACGGCCTAGGCCGGGGCATCATGCCTTTAGCGCTTGCCGGGGTTGTTTTGGGAGTCATAGGCCTTGTTTTCGTTCGCAATACGCCGCAGGAGCGCGGCATAAACCCCGACAATGTAAGCGACGATATCTACCGGCGGGAGTATTACGACCAAGACAGCCCGGTCCACAACAGCGGCTGGACGACGGGCGGCTTGCTCCGCTGTAAGGAGCTTTGGCTTTCCGCTGTTTGCAGCGCTATTCCCACTTTCTGCACCGTGGGCGTGATGAGCCAGCTGATCCCGCGCAACATGGGATTGGGCTTCAGTCTGGCGACCGCCCTCGGCGTCATGACCGCACTGTCCCTGTTCAGTATTCCCGGGTCTGTCTTGGTCGGCCTGATTGATTTCAAGCTTGGCACCAAGAAAACCATGATTCTTTTCAGCATGTGGTACATCCTTGCTCTGTTGTTGAATTTCACAAACTTCCTACCTCTGGTTTATATCTCCTTGGTGATGTTCGCCGTCACCACCGGCGGCGGAGGCAATTTTACCGTTTCGCTGCCCGCTTCTGTTTTCGGGCGGCACGGATATGGAAAAATCAACTCGGTGGTTTTTCCGATTCAGGGCACCCTCATCGCTTTGAACTTCGCCATCAACGGTTTTGTCCTGAATCTGACCGGCTCTGTGCGCTACGCCTATCTGGTGTTCGTAGCGCTTTGTCTTGTCAATATTGCTTTGCTCAATACGCTCACTGACCGTAAATTCAACCGGGATTATCAGGCGGAGGAAGCCGCCAGGCAAGAGTCGGCTGGCCTGGGAAGCACTGACTGATCCCCGTCAATCTGTTAAATTAAAAGGTGCAAAGACATGAAAATGTACAATAAAGAACACCAAGTGATGGTGGATGTGAACAAAGTCGTGCGAGAAGAAGACGATCTCGTAATGACAGCTAAGTTAATGGGGGCTTACTCCATGCCTCTCATCCTGCCGCCGGAAGAAATGCCTGAGGCGTTTAAGCTCATGACCAGAGAAATAGTGTTCTATTTACCGGCAATGATCACAAAAGGTTACCAAAAAGCGCTTGACCAGGAAGGCGCCACTTTCTTGAGTTTCGCCGCAGGCAAGTTGAAGGCGGGCGCGCGGAAAGCGCCGCAAAGCGTCTGGTTCGGCTTGGCGGCCGGCATTGGGCTGGCTTTTCTCTTTAAAGGCCGCGGGAGGTAATCGAAATGAGTTGGCATGAAACCGATGTGTTAGTAGTGGGTTATGGCGGCGCCGGAGCTGTCGCCGCTATAGCGGCCCATGACGCCGGAGCGAAGGTAGCCGTTTTGGAGAAACTGGAGTCAGGCGGCGGCGCCACCCGGCTTTCCTCCGGCGGCATCTTCATCCCGGGCGGTCCGGAATTTGCGGACTACCTTTACAGCCTGAGTCTGGGCCGTATGCCCAAGGACGTGTTGGATACTTTTGTGCGTTATAATGTTGATTTGGAGGAGTATTTCGCTTCCATCGGCGTGGCGGTCAGCCATTGGGGCGGTAACAGCCAGGAAGTTTCAGTTTCCTATCCGCCTTTGGGCGCTCCCAGCTGGCCGAAAGTGCATGGAGGCAAGCTGATTCGCGTCCATGCGACGGCGGCAGATGAGGAAGCGATTCCGCCTGAAATGTGGGAGAAGATGACCAACAATGAGCGGGTTTTTCATATCGGGCGCACTTACGGCATCGATCTTTGGCTGCAGTTGAAAGCCTGCGTTGAGGCCAGGGGCATTCCTGTTTTTTATAATACCAGAGCGATGGAACTGATCATGGAAAAAGGCGTCGTGACGGGCGTGGCCGCCGTGAAAGACGGGCAAGAGGTTTTCTGCAAGGCAAAGCGGGGAGTCGTCATGACCACCGGCGGTTTTGCCGGCAGCGTCCGGATGAAGGAGACCTACCTGACATGCCCCTTCGAGTATCTGGGAACAAATGATTACTGCACCGGCGACGGCCATTTCATGTGCCAGAAAGCCGGGGCCCGCAATTGGCATATGAATGCGGTTTGCGGCCAAGTCGGTTTCAAGGCCCCGGAGTTTGAGCAGGCTTTCCAGCCCCGGGCGGTGAGCGAGGCCTTCGTCTGGGTGGATCGGGCGGGACGGCGCTATACCAACGAGACTGTGGAGAAATTACACAACGCCTGGCGGAAAGTTTCGCTCTTCGATCCCGAGGGTTTGACAGAAGATCGGGCATGGCCGCGCATCCCTGTTTACATGGTATTCGATGAAACCATGCGCCGGAAGGCCCCCATCTCGCGTGATTGGCGGGCAAACAAGGATTATTCTTGGAGCTTGGACAACATGGAGGAAATAAAGCGCGGCTGGATCAAACAGGGTGAAACTCTGGAAGAACTGGCTAAAGCCACAGGCATGGAGCCGAAGATACTGAAAACCACGATAGCCGACTTCAACCGGTACTGCCGAGAAGGGGCGGACGCTGAGTTTGGCCGCGACCCGAAAACCATGAAACCCATAGATAGCGGGCCCTTCTACGCCTTGCCCCTCGTGCCGGCTTTGATCAGCACCCAGGGCGGTCCCGAACACGACAAGGACGCTCGAGTGATTGGGAGAGACGGGCAGCCAATCCCAAGGCTTTACGCCGCCGGCGAGCTTTCTTCCGTCATAGGCTGGCTTTATGAAGCCGGGGTCGGGCACGCGGAAAGCACGGTGTTTGCCCGTTTGGCCGGGGAAAATGCCGCCAAGGAAGCGCCGCGCTGACGCCACTCTCAACTCTCCTCCACTCTCCACTCTCCACTCTCCTCCCCTCTCCACTCTCCACTCCCCACTCCCCACTCTCCACTCCCCACACCCCCCACCCCCTCTCTCCCCTCACCTCTCTCCACTCTCCACACGCCACTAAAAAAACGCCACCGCCCTTGCACTAAGGGCGGTGGCGTTTTTGTTACCTGGCGACGACCCATCTTCCCGTTAAGTATTGTCGGCCCTGGAGGTCTTAACTACCGTGTTCGGGATGGGAACGGGTGGAACCCCTCCGGTATAGCCGCCAGATCGGAGTGAAAAGTTCACTCAAAACCGCATAGAGTTTAGCAATATCACACATCAGACTCTTAGGTCAAGACCTCGGCCTATTAGTACCGGTCCGCTTCATATGTCGCCACACTTCCACTCCCGGCCTATCAACCTGGTCATCTTCCAGGGGCCTTACCAGATTATTCTGTGGGAA
>JAISAH010000054.1 GCA_031266805.1 Gracilibacteraceae bacterium | reverse complement strand
CGCTCCAGCGTCCAAATAAAGTTGTGGGCTTTACGCGACAGTTCATCGGCGGTGAGACCGGCCAGATGCTCGGCGTCGAAGGCGCTGTTGCTGTACGTCAAAATCATGCCGATCACTTCCTCCGGGCAGGGCGTGTCGAATATACCCTGCTCCACGCCCTCGCGCACGACTCTCGCCATGATGGGAGTAGCGTCGTCAAAAAGCATACGCTCTATTTTCATGTGCATGAGCGCGTTTTGCGGTTTGTGCATATGCTCGGCCATCTTTAGGCCGGTATCATCGCTCACATGCAGCGCCATCGCCGTCCGTATAAGGCGCTCATGCACCGGAACGCTTTTATCGTCGGCTGCGGCCTCGGCGGCAGCTACGAGCTTGTCGCGATGCCTGCCGATCACCGCTTCCACAATTTCTTCCTTGGAGTCGAAGTGATGGAAAATAGCCCCTTTGGACATGCCGAGGTCATTTACGATATCCTGTATCGTCGTCTGCTCGTAGCCCTTTTCCGCGAACAGCCTCGCGGCGACCTCGATGATTTTATTGATCGTCTGCTGCGAATCGTTTTTCCTTGTCATCGCGCGCTTCTCCTTTTCGACAAGCCCAAGCCAAGTACCGAACGTCGGTACTTGAACAGCATAACATACCGTCGGTCGGTTGTCAACAGTTTCCATCGCGATGGGCGTAACAATAGCCTGTCAAAAATAACTCAAAAATTCTCAAAAATTTTAGCGCGATACCCGTAAAAAAAACCTGTATTTTTTTCAAATACTGTGATAAACTAAATATGTCGTCTGCGATGAGCGACGACGGCAAAATCATATCGAATAAGCTAAAAATAAAAATATATAATAAAAATATAGGTTCCGCAAAGCGACGAAGGACATCTGAAACGCGCAAAAGCAGGGCTTTCGACCGAAAGTCTTTTAGAATTTGAGTGAAAATAATGAACGACCAGCTTTGTTTTCACGCACCCTTTATCGCTGATCAGCGATTTTGATCTTTCCACCCCGTTTATGTAAAATGAAAGGCCAGTCTCTGCCTCAATAACTTGAATTCCGATATTTTTTTGTATATTTATATGTTCAGAAAATACAATCTATTACAGGTGTAAAACCCCTCAATAAAGCATAATAAACGGACTGCCAGTTTTCGTAGAGTATTCCCCTCTAAGAAAGCATTCCGTTCGATTAATAATACACCATGGGCTGATCTTTGTCAACGTGTTTTTGCCGGCGTATGCAAAATAATTTGAGTATGCTGAGTATACGGTTAATTCTGCCTTTTTGCGCAAGAGAGGCATGGAATGACGCTGTCAAGGGCATCCCAATCAGTTTTTGTCAGGCTTATAGGCCGGGAAAGGTGGTTTAAATGATGTCGCACAGAGAATACGGCTATAAATATGAGGAAAAAAAATTATCGCAAATAAATAGGGCGGCGGCAAAACATCCGAAGCATAACCTGTTCGGCAATGTATTGGACGCCTGGCTGGAAAACTCCAGAAATCGGTGGAAAGCTTCTTCTTACGTAAGATACTATAACCATATTCAAAATCATATAAAACCGGCTTTAGGCGCCTGTCCTTTGTCGAATATATCAAGCGACACGCTGAATGATTTCGCGGCCAAAATGCTAAAAACCGGCAAACGCAACGCCAACGGCGGACTCTCCATCAAAACCGTGCGAGACATCATGGTCGTCATAAAATCCGCGCTCAAATACGCCAGCAATGAGGATTTGCAGATCGACGTCAATTTTCGCTTGAATTTGCCGCGGGAACGAATGAAAGAGATACGGGTGCTGAGCCGGAACGAGCAGGTCCGCTTGGAACAGTATCTCCGAGCGAACATAGATCTGTGCAAACTGGGCATACTTTTATGTTTGTATACAGGCCTGCGGATCGGTGAATTGTGCGCTTTGAAGTGGGCGGACATTTCTTTGGGGGAAAAAACTCTTATTGTATCACGGACAATGCAGAGGATGCAGTTATTGGAAACCGACAGCGTCACTAAAACAAAAGTCGTCGAGACGAGTCCCAAAAGCGACAGTTCCGCCAGAGCCATTCCGATACCGGATTGCCTTCTGGAAAAATTAGATCTATTCCGCGCGAAACATCCGGCCGCCTATTTTCTGACAGGGGCGCCTAACCAATATATTGAACCGAGAGCCTATCAGAATAAATTTAAAATATATATGAAAGAAGCCGAGATAAAGGACGCCAATTTTCACGCGCTGAGACATACTTTTGCGACAAGATGCATCGAGGTTGGGTTCGACGTCAAAAGCCTCAGCGAAATTCTCGGCCACGCCAATGTCAACATCACCTTAAACCGTTATGTTCATCCTTCTATGGATTTGAAACGAACTAACATGAATAAACTCCAATATTTTAATTAAATAAATCAAATGAATATTAGCGGTAAGGCAAAAAATGAATATTTTTTGAAAGTTTTCATAGAGGGGAATACTCTACGAAAGTGAAAGGAGTGTTATAATGCCATATTTATAGTGTTAGTTGTATAGCGACAGTCATTTTTTGCCACAATGTTTCGGATGTTCCGGGTGTACTTTTGAATGGGTAATAATCATACCTCTTTAACGCAGCAAAGATACGCGAACTCGGGGGATATGCGCGGTGGTTTCCATTATTGATCTCTTGCTGCAATAGTCTCCGGTATGGGTTACATTAAACATTCTATAGTCAGCGGCCTTTTCCCTTTTTATTTCCGGATCAGCATGATAGAGAATTTTATGAATATGTTTCCAGAGTTTAGTAAACTAAGTTAAGGAGATGTTTTGATGTACAAATATGATGAAATCCTCGTTTCAGTAGAGGATCGAGTCGCTACCGTTAAATTTAACCGTCCGGAGTTTGGCAACGCCTTATCGCCGACGACCAGAGTTGAAATAATTGATGTAATTACAAAAATGGGCGTCGATAAAGCAGTCGGCGCGATAGTGCTCACAGGCAACGGCAAGTTTTTCTGCGCCGGCGGTGATATCAACCGATTCAAGCAACTCATTGAGGAAAAAATATATTTACAGGAAGAGAATATCATAGACGTCGGTAAAATGGCCGCCGTGATCCGCAGGTGCCCGAAGCCGGTCGTCGCTATGGTAAACGGCGCTGCGGCCGGCGCCGGCTGCAGTATCGCTATGGCCTGTGATTTCCGCGTGGTCACTCCTAAGACCCAGATGGTGATGTCTTTCATCAATATGGGGCTTTGCGGTGATACAGGCGGTATTTATTATATGCAGCGCTTACTGGGTACCGGCAGGACCGTTGATCTGACCATGACTGCCCGCGGGGTGCGCGGCGAGGAAGCGGTGCAGATCGGGCTTGCTTCCAAACTGGCGCCTGAGGGAGAATTGGAGCCGACGACGTATGAATTAGCGAAAACATTGGCCAATAAGCCTTTGTTCGCGATCGCGCGGCAGAAAGAGATTTTGAACAAACTCTTTTATGACAAAATCGAGGAAAGCACGAAAATGGAGGCGGAGTTCATGGTCGCCTGCTCGCACACCAAAGATTTCGCGGAAGCCGTGTATGCCTTCTTAGAAAAGAGACCGCCCAATTTCATCGGGGAATAACGCGTGAGCTTATGCCTTCAGGTGGCAGGTTCAGCTTTTTAAGAGGGAGAATTTTGCGATATGTACGATAAGTATAGCGTTCTTCTTGTTTCAGTGGAAAACAAGATCGCGACCATTAAGTTTAACCGTCCAGAATTTGGTAATGCTCTGGCGCTTGATACCGTCGCTGAGATGGAAGACGTGATAGAAAAACTGAGCGGTGACAAGGCAGTCGGCGCCATCGTCCTGACCGGCAACGGCAAATTGTTCTGCGCCGGCGGCGATATCAAAGGTTTTAAAAAAATGATCAATGATAAAGTTGATCTGTCCAAAGAGCGTGTTGTGGCTATTGGCAAAATGATCGCCGAACTGCGGCGATGCCCGAAACCCGTTATCGCCATGGTGAACGGCGCCGCGGCCGGCGCCGGCTGCAGCATCGCCATGGCCTGTGATTTCCGCGTGGTCACCCCAAGATCCCAAATGGCGATGTCTTTCATCAACATGGGATTTTGCGGCGATACAGGCGGTATTTTTTTTATGGAGCGTTTATTGGGCACGGGTCTGACCACCGATTTGATAATGACCGGCAGATCGGTGCGCGGCGAGGAAGCGGTGCGGATCGGGCTTGCGTCCAAACTGGCGCCCGAAGGCGAGCTGGAATCCGTAACCTATGAATTTGCCGGAACGCTGGCCGCCAGACCGTTGTTTGCCATCGCGGAACAGAAAAAGATCCTGAACACACTTTTTTACTCTAATCTCGAAGAGAGCGCGGCTCTGGAAGCGGAAGGCATGAACGCCTGCTCGCGCACAAAGGATTTCGCGGAAGCGGTGGACGCTTTCCTGGAAAAGAGAACCCCTCATTTTATCGGCGAATGATCTCGCGCTAATAATAATTTGTCACGATGAAAGGAATAAATCATGAGTAAGCCTCTTCAAGGTATACGGGTCATAGAACTGGGGACGCATATGGCTGTGCCAATCGCGGCGCGGGCGATGGCGGACTGGGGCGCCGAAGTTATCAAGATCGAACCGCCTAACGGAGAGCCTTGGCGTCCGATGGGGAAAACCTACGGCGTTCCCGCGCGGGATGATCATAATCCGCTGTTTCAGACTCCTAATATGAACAAAAAATCGATCCTCATCAATCTCAAATCTCCGGAAGGTTCGCAGGCGATGCATAAATTGCTGGCCAGCGCCGATGTTTTTCTGACGAACACCCGGCCTAACGCGCTGGCTAAACTGGGTTTTTCTTATGAGGCCCTGAAAGAAAAATATCCGCGTCTGATCTATGCTCATTTTGGCGGCTACGGGCCAAAGGGTCCCGACAGGGATCGCCCCGGATTTGACGTCGCCGCCTATTGGTCCCGCGCCGGTATGCCGATCGAGTGGACGATGGCGGGCAATACCCCGCTGAAGCCGCCGGGCGGTTTTGGCGACGCTACTTGCGGCGCTATGCTGACCGCCGGTCTTCTGGCCTCGCTGATCGGGCGGGAAAAGACCGGCAAAGGAGAGTATCTGCAGATTTCTCTTTATGGCGCGGCGCTTTGGTTCAACAACTGCGGCGTGGTGACTTACCAGCCTCAATATAAGCTGAATTATCCGAAGGCCGTGAAAGATTTGAAAAACCCGCACGCGGTGCTGTATAAGAGTAAAGACGGAGACTGGTTCCTGATTTCTATCCCCGATTGGGACGCGCGTTACGCCAAATGCCTTACGATGCTCGGACTGGAGAAATATATTTCGGATGAGCGTTTTCAGGGTCTGGCCAATTTCGCGAAGGATCCGGAATTTGTGGTGAATACCTTGCAGAATGAGGGCTATGGCCGGGTTGGCACCAAGGATCTGGAAGAACGTCTGATCAAAGCCGATTTCGTTTCCCAGAAACTGCTTCATCCCAGTGAAGTCGTGAAGGACGAGCAGGCGTGGGCTAACGGTTATCTCAAAGAAATCACCTTGGAAGACGGAGATAAGGTGGCGCTTCCGGCCAATCCCATCGATTTTGCAAGTTTTCAGGAAGATTATAAACTGGCGCCGCAGCCGGGCGCGGACACGAAAGCCGTTTTGAAGGACGTAGGCTACGACGACGCCGCTATTGCGAATATGCTCGCCGCCGGCGCCGTAAAATAAGCTGTCAAATCGCGGCTCGCCGCGTAACTGAATATGGTTCGGTGTTTCGCCAAACCGCGCGCTATGCAAGCAGTTGCTTAACGTTTGTGTATGGCGCTGTCAAAGGCGCCGTACACAGACACAATATGGAAAAAAAATGTTATTTTGAAAGGAACTAATTTATGGAAATAGGAATGATAAGTCTGCTGGGGATCTTGGTTGGTCTGGGCGTATTCATTTTCCTGGCTTTTCGTTCGTTTAACCTGCAGTTAACCGCTCTTATCGCCACGGCGGTCATGCTGCTCTTTGCCGGCAGCGGCGAAAACGGCTATTTTGCTAATATTTATGATGGAATCTTTACTACTTGGCTTGGCGGCGTGGCGGGAGCGCTCAGGTCGTATTTCCTGATTTTCTGTTTTGGTTCCATGTTCGGTCTCCTGATGGCCAGAGGGGGAGCGACAAAAAGGATCGCTTTCACGCTTGCCAGCGGCATTAGAGGGATCAAAAACCCGGTCACCAAAAAGGTGATGGCCGCTTTCTTCGTGCCGCTGCTTTATATCATCCTCTCTTATGTCGGCATCAGCGGTTTTGTCATCGTGTTCACCGTCCTGTATATAGGGATGGAACTGTTTCGGGAATGCGACATTCCATGGCGTATGTATTGCATGGGCGGCGCCAGCGTCGCCTCCACGATGATACTGGGCGGCTCCATTCAGGTAGCCAACGTGGCGGCCGCGGAAATTACCGGCACAAAGAGTTTGACTGCCGGTATGGGTATTTCGATCGTCGGATTTGCGCTGTTTGTCGTCACGATGATTATCATGATCCGCTTTGAACTGCAAGGCGCCGAAAAAAGAGGCGAAACGTTCATGACGACGGGCACCGAGTTTGTGAAAACAAGTCAGTCTTCCGGTTCCGCGGAAGGGCTTCCTAATATTATTATTTCCGTGATCCCTATGATCGCCGTTATCGCTTGCGCGATCCTGGGGATCAATGTCTCATTAGCGCTTTTGATCGGATGCCTCCTGTCCGTCATACTCTATTGGAAATGGCTCAACGAAGGCGGCAACACTTGGCTGAAAGTCGTCGGCGAGGGCATGACCAGCGCCTATGTGCCGCTGATGAGCGTTTGCTGTACGGTGGCGATGGGCAGTGTCATAAAAGTTCTGCCCGGCTTCGACCAGCTTCTGGCTATGATGGGTTCGCTGCCGGATGTCGCCCAAGGCGTCGGCTTGATGGCGGTGTTCTCCTTCATGATGGCTTCGTCCACGACCGCCGTACCGGCTTTTGGCGAGGTCGTTTTCCAAAAATTCTCGGCCGCGGGACTCACCCCGGCGCTGTCACACCGCCTGATGCTCATGTCCTCCGCGCCTTTTGCCATTGTATTCCACAACGCGGGCGTAGTTAACGCTTCCACGCTGGCGAAGATTGAATATAAACATGCCGTATCGGTTTATATCCGCTACAGTTGCCTGCCGGCTCTGCCCGGTCTCATCGTCGCTCTCATTCTCGTCTCCGTTGGTCTGCTCCATTGATTTAGATCCGCAACCGCCGCCGGGATATCCTTGGCGTGTTCCGGCGGCAATCCCTTAAACAAAATCACGAAAACCGAAAGGGGATACGAATTGGCCTTACAGACAAGGATCACCGAAATGCTCGGTATCAAATACCCCATCATGTGCGGCGGACTGCAAAATATCGCCACGCCCGAATTGGCGGCGGCGGTATCTAACGCCGGCGGTCTGGGAACGATAAACATCAGCATGTGGCCTGATTTAAACGATTTCAGAGACGCGGTCAAAAAAACAAAATCCCTGACCGATAAACCTATGTGCGTGAATATTTCCATGATCCCGGGCGTTGACATGGGAGACAAAATTCAGCGCTATATCAATATTTGCGGCGAGGAAAAGGTGGAAGTCCTTGAGACTTCAGGTAAAGATCCCGCCGAATTAGTACCGCTGATCCGGTCGCTTGGCATCAGGCACATTCATAAAGTTCCGGCGGTCAAACACGGTGTCCGGGCGGAAAAAAGCGGCGCGGAGATCATCTCGATCGTAGGCGCGGAGTGCGGCGGACATCCGGGCGCGGATATGATCGGCACCTTCATCCTTGGCGCGGAAGCCTATGGCAAATACAAAGCGCCTTACCAGTTAGGCGGAGGCGTTTATAACGGGCGTACTCTCGCGGCCGCGATGGCTCTGGGCGCCGAAGGCGTCGTCGTCGGCACCCTTTTCTGCGCCAGCAAGGAAGCTCCCATCAGCGATAATCACAAACAATGGATCATTGGCGCCGCGGACAAAGACACCGTATTATGCCAGAAATCGATCAAGAACGTCGTGCGCGTCGCGAATAACCAGACGGCGCGAGATTGCCTGGAAATGGAGAAAAAACCGGGAGTCACGCTGCAGGACCTGATGCCCATCATTGGCGGCAATATCGGCAAAGAGGCGTATAAAAGCGGCGATATTTCCAAAGGTATGTTCCCGGTCGGTCAGGTCGTCGGCTCCATCACCGAAATCAAATCCGTAAAAGACATCATCGACGGAATGGTAACAGAAGCGGTTGAGGTGCTGGGGCAATTGGACGCGCTGCGCAGGAATTAAACAGTTCCATGAAAGGAGTATCCTTGTGGAAAGCACTGAGAACCGCAATTGGATACCTTTGTTTATAGCGGTCTTTGCCGCTCTGGTCGTCGACGGTATGGATCTGCAGCTCTTAAATCTTTCATTGCCGGTTTTACGTGAAGAATTCGGCTTGACCCAGGTCCAGGCCGGGTCGCTCAGCAGCATCACCTTGGTAGGAATGGGGATCGGGGGACTATTGGCGGGCGTGCTCGCCGACCGGATCGGCCGGGTAAAAGTCACTATCGGTTCGCTGGTGTTGTTCTCTGTTTTGACAGCTTGTTTAGCTTTTACTCACTCCTACGCCCAGTTCGCCGTGGTCCGTTTTTGCTCCGGCTTTGGGATCGCCGCCCTTTACGCGATCGGCACGCTTTTGGTCGCCGAATATGTACCGACCGAAAAACGCGGTTTGATACTCGGCACATTGCAGGCCGGCTGGTCGGTTGGCTATATTTGCGCGGCGCTGTTGTCCGCCGCTGTTTTACCTGTATACGGCTGGCGCCCCATGTTTGTTCTTTCTGTGATCCCGGCCGCTCTGTCGTTTCTTATCTTGATCCGCACGCAGGAGCCGGCGAGTTTCAAAGTCGCTCTGGCCAATAAGACCAAGAAGGAAAATGAGTATCTGGTGATTTTTCGCGACGCTTCGATTCGCGGTATATTTTTCTGGTGGGCGATTGCCAATATCGCCCTGCAATTTGGTTACTACGGCGCGAACACCTGGCTGCCCAGCTATCTGGCGACTGATCTGGGCATGAACCTGAAAGACATGAGCTTATACATTGCCGGGACATACACCGCCATGGTGTTCGGCAAGGTGTTGGCGGGGTTCATGGCCGACCGCTTCAGCCGCAAAGGAGTTTGGTTTGTCGGCGGAATGGCCACAGCCGCGGCTATTCCTTTGATTGTAAATTTTGTGAACACAGGTAATGTGATTTTTCTAATGGTACTGTTTGGGTTTTTCTACGCGATACCATACGCTCTTCTGGCGGCTTTCATGAGCGAGAGCTTCCCTGTTAACGTGCGCGGAACGTCGGTGGCGGCGCAAAGCTCCATCGGCAAAATCGGCTCCATCTCGGCCCCTATCTTTGTGGGGATGATGGCGCAAAGCAATTCGATCGGATTTGGTATCGCCACTCTCGGTATTGCCTACGCGATATGCGCGCTGGTACCGACTATCTTTGTCAGAGAAAAAGCCTTTGATCCGAGCAAGGTCGAAGAAGGCGCAAGAGCTTCCGCGAGTTGATCTCTGACAAAGCCTTAATTTGTTGACACAGCGGGACAATGCACGGATTACAAGTCAAAGCGTCGTCTATGGCTAAATAAAGGCCGCGGGTTACCGGCAAAAATCAATAAAAGGGGTGAACGAACAGCATAGCATGACATTCGACGGTATGCCTGTATTGTTCAGCGCATGATCAAAATAGCCTGAGCTGATTTTCGCCAGGCAAACTATTAAACCGAAAATTGAAAGGGGTTTTATTAAAATGATTGATTTCCAAAAAACAGAAGAACAGGAATTGTTGCTGGAAAGCCTGCGTGAAGTATATAAGAGAGGTAATTTTGACGATTATTTTAAAGAATGCGACAAAAATCACGTATTCCCGGAAAAAGCCGCCGACGCGATGGTGGAAGCCGGTTTTGCCAAATTGGGCATTCCGGAAAAATTCGGCGGTACGGACTGCGATTTCACCACACTGATCTTTGTGGCGGAGGAAGCTTATGCTTTGGGCTGGCCTTCGCTGTGCTGGGTGAACCAAGCGCTGCAAGTGGACGACATCATGGCGTTCGGCAGCGAGGAGCAGTGCAAGAAGATACTTGATCTCGGACTGAAAGGCATCAAGCCGTTTACACTTGGTTTCACGGAACCGCAAGCCGGTTCGGACAACTCGTCCATGAACACCAAAGTGGAACGCAAGGACGGCAAAGTCGTCATCAACGGCCACAAGACGTTTAACACCGCCGCCAACCGTTCTCCGTATATGCTTTGCATAGCGCGGGAATATAAAAATGAAAGCCCGTATAAGGATTTCAGCATGTTCTTGCTGCCGATGAATCTGCCGGGTATCCAAATTGAAAACCTCGACAAAATCGGCAACTGGATGATGCAGACTTGCGAAGTTTATATGAAAGATTGCGAGATCAAAGAGTCCGACCTGGTCGGCGTGGCGGGTAAAGGCTTCTATCAGTTGATGAAAAATTTTGAAGTGGAGCGGTTGCTCGTCTGCGCGGCGAATGTCGGAATGGCGCGCTGCGCTTATGATGAAGCGGTCAAATATGCCGGCGTTCGGGAGCAATTCGGGCAGACGATCGGCACTTTCCAGCTGATCCAGGAAAAGATCGTCGATATGAAGATCAAGATCGAAAATATGCAGAATATTCTTTATAAAGCGGCGTGGAAGAAGTCCACAGGTCAGTCCATCATGATCGATTCTTCACTGGTCAAACGTTATACCGGCCAGGCCGCTTTCCAGGTCATTGACGACGCTATGCAGATCATGGGCGGCATCGGCTATACGAATGACTGCCGCATCTCCCGCCTGTGGAGAGACCAGAGGGTGTACCGCATCATGGCCGGCACGGAAGAAATCATGGTTCATACGGCCGGACGCGCTCTCATCAAAGAAGCTATGAAAGGTTAAATTACTAAAAAGCCGCGGGCGCAGCAGAGAAGGCCCGGCCTTCTCCGCTGCGGCCGGTAACGAGGAGGTGTTTCATGTCGATGAAAGTAATCGCTTGCTATAAAATCGTGCCTGAAGAATTGGATATTATCATTAAAGCGGATCGCACTCTGGATATGAGCAAAGCAGTGCTGAAACTGGGGCAGTATGATCTGCCCGCCATAGAAGAAGCCGTTCAGACGGCGGAAAGCGCCGGCGGAAAAGCGATCATTCTGTGCGCCGGCCCTACGGAAATTGATAACAGTAAATTGATCAAAGCCGCTCTTTCCCGCGGGGCAGCCGAACTTTTCATGGTCGTGGACGACGCGATGAAAACGGCGGACGCCAGCCAGACAGCCGGCGTGCTGGCGGCGGCGGCCGCGAAGATCGGGTTTGATCTGATCATCTGCGGCGAAGGCTCTTCGGACATCTATGCCCAACAGGTGGGAGCTCAGCTGGGGGAACAACTGCAGGTCAATACCTTTAACGCTGTCAACAATATCAAACTGAACAACGGTTCAATTATTGTCGAACGGGCTTTGGAGCGCGAGATAGAAGTGCTGGACGTGCCGCTTCCCGCTGTTATATCCGTTACGACGGATATTAATTTACCCAGAATCCCCCAGCTCAAAGATATTTTGGCCGCCGGCAAAAAACCGGTCACCAAATGGGGGCTAAGTGAATTGGGCGTTTCTATCGCCAATCCGATCGATGTGGTGAGCACACTGGCGCCGGAGAGCAAAGAGCGGAGGCAGATCATTATCGAGGGCGATTCGGACGACAAGGTCGAAGCATTTTTACAGAATATTAAAAAGGATCTGTAGCGGAGGGTATAATGTGCAAAATTTCAAATATATGGGTGTCGGGTGAAGCCGTATCCGCCTTGACCGATTTGATAGCGGGAGCAAAAACATTGGCGGACACTGTCAGCGTCATTGTTTTTGGCGACGGGGCGCAGGCGGCGGAAGCGTTTGCCGCCGGGGCCGATAAAGTATATGTCATTCCGGGCAAAGACCTCCTGTTGGAGGACTATACGCCTTCTTTGCAAAATTTGATTGCCAGGGAAAATCCCCGTCTCCTGATGTTAAAGACGAGCAAGCGTATGCGTCTGATCGCCGGCCGTTTGGCCGCGGCCGCCAAAACCAGCGTTATCACGGATGTGACGGCTCTGACTTTTGACGGCGGGGCGATCATCGGCGAGCATATGGTTTACGGCGGCAGCGCGCAGCGTCTGGAAAAGAGCAGCGCCGGTCTCTGCGTGACTTTAGTGCCGGAAGGGGTTTTTGAGGCTCCGCCGCCGGCGGGCGCGAGTAACGGCGAAATCATAGAAGCGGATTTTATACAGCCGTCAAGAAAAGCCAATTTGATGGAACGCCGACCGATCGTGGCGGAGTCCGTCAACTTAGCGGTCGCGAAAAAAGTCGTCGGTATCGGCCGCGGCGTGGCTAAACAAGAAGATATATCGCTGATTGAACAGCTGGCTAAAGCTATCGGCGCGGAAATGGCCTGCTCCAGACCTATTGCCGAGGGCGCTAATTGGATGGCGCGCGAACGCTATATAGGGGTTTCCGGCGCCATGCTGAAGCCTGATTTTTATTTTGCGATCGGCATATCCGGCCAAATCCAGCATATGGTCGGAGTGAATAATTCCAAGACGATCATCGCCATAAACAACGATAAGAACGCTGCAATTTTTAAATACGCGGATTATGGTCTGGTAGCGGATCTTTACGCGGTCGTTCCCAAGCTGATCGATAAATTGAACGCCTGATAAAGCATCGGGATGGGTGTAATTATGAAAAAATTGTTTGAGACGGCGGAAGTAGGAAAACTGACTTTAAAAAACAGGCTGCTGCGCAGCGCGACTTTTGAAAAGATTGTAACAGACGAAACAGGCCGGTCCGACCGCAGTTTGAAAGAAATATACCGCGCTTTGGCCGAAGGCGGGACGGCAGCGATCATCACGGGGTTTATCAATGTGAATCAGGGTCCGTTGCAGAAGCATGGTCTCGCCGGCTATGACGCGGAGCGTCTGCGGGAATTTAAGGACGCGGCGGCTCTGGTTCACGCCTATGGGGTCAGGATCATTCCTCAGTTGAACCATGAAGGCGTGAAAGAAAAGTTGGACGAGCCATACGGCCCATCGCCCATGGAATGGGGCGGCAAGAAGATCAGGGAATTGACCGGCGGCGATCTTAATGTTCTCACCGAAGCTTTTGCGGCCACAGCCGCCGCTTTGCGGGAAGCCGGCGCCGACGCCGTGGAGATCCATGCCTCTCATGGTTACCTCATCAACCAGATGCTATCGCCCATATTCAATTCGCGCCGGGATGAGTTCGGCGGCGGCCTGGCCAATCGCGCGCGCTTCCTGTTTCTCGTGCTGGACGCTGTTCGGGCCAGGCTGGGCGCCGATTACCCCATTTGGGTCAAGGTGAGCTTGTCTGACTTGACTGAAGGCGGGCTGACAGAGGAGGACGGAATATGGCAATGCGAGCAGTTGGCGGCGCGCGGCGCGGACGCTTTGGAATTAAGCGCCGGTTTGGGTGTTGATCGAGGCAACAGTCCTTCGCGGAGCGTCGAAACGGAGGGCGAAGGTTATTTCGCCGCCGTCTCACAAAAAGCGGCGGATAGTGTTCCCGAGGTTTCAATCGTCCGCGTAGGCGGGTACCGCAGTATAGGCGCGATCGAAGATGTTTTAAGCAAAAGCGGCGCGGACGCCGTCTCTCTTTCCCGGCCGCTGATCAGAGAACCGGGGCTGCCGGCGCGCTGGCAGTCCGGAGATATATCCCCGGCGCTCTGCATATCATGTAACCGTTGTTTTAAGCCGGGCGGCTATTTGCGGTGCCAGGCCAAAAAGTGACACTTCCCAGAAAGGGTTGGTTGTAATATGGAGTTAAAAAGAATATTCGAACCGATAACCATCAATGGTTTAACATTGAAAAACCGGTTGGTAATGCCCGCGATCCATCATCTCTACACCCCGGAAGGTTACGCCACGGAACGCTTTAATGAATATTACTGGGAGCGGGCGGAAGGAGGCGTGGGCCTGCTCATCGTGGGGGCCATCCAGTTCCATCGTCTTGGCGGCGGCCGGATGATGATGCGCTTAGACGACGACCGTTTTATTCCCGGCTATAAAGAATTCACGGACGGGGTGCATCAGCGCGATTGCAAGGTCGCGGCGCAGCTGTATCACGCCGGCCGGTACACCCGGCTGGAAGCGCTGCCGGAAGGCGAGAAACCGCGCGGGCCCTCAGCCGTATATTCCAATTTCAGCAAAGCCATGCCGCAGGAAATGACTGTGGCCGAGATCAAAGATACCGTAGAGGCCTGGGCCGCGGGAGCCGTGAGAGCGCAAAAAGCCGGTTTTGACGCGGTGGAGATCATCGCCTGCGGCGGGTATCTGATCACTCAATTTCTTTCCCCGCTGACCAATCTGCGTACCGACGAATATGGCGGCAGTGTGGAAAATCGCAGACGTTTTCCTTTGGAAGTGATCCAAGCGGTGCGTCAGGCAGTCGGTCCGAACTTCCCCGTTTTTGTCCGGGTTGCGGGCAACGATTTTGTAAAAGGCAGCAACACAAACACAGAAATCGTGGAATTCGCGCCGCAGATCGAAAAAGCGGGAGCGGATCTGCTCAATGTGACGGGCGGATGGCACGAGTCCAACGTCCCGCAGATAACGGCGGATCTGCCCAGAGCCGGGTACACGTATCTGGCCGCGGCGATCAAAAAAGTCGTCGCCATACCCGTGATCGCCTCCAATCGGCTCAATGATCCGATCAAGGCTGAAGAAACCCTGGCCTTGGGCCGGAGCGATCTCATCAATTTAGGGCGCACGCTGATCGCCGATCCGGAATGGTGCAACAAGGCGAAAGAAGGCCGCTCGGATGAGATCCGCCGCTGTGTGGGCTGCAATCAGCGCTGTCTGGCCAGCACTTTCTTCGGCAGCCCGGTCGCCTGCCTGATTAACGGCAGAGCGGGGCGGGAGTATTTATTCAAAGATAAAAAAGGCAAGGCGCCGGTCAGCAAAAATATCCTGGTGGTCGGCGGCGGCCCGGGCGGGTGCGAATTCGCGATCCGCGCGGCCGAACGCGGGCATACGGTCACTTTATGGGAACGATCCGATAAAATCGGCGGACAGCTCCAGACTGTCGCCGCCCCGCCCAGCAAGTATGAATTCGCCCATCTGGCCGAGTATTACAGGCGCGTGCTGGAGGTTAGCGGCGTAAACCTTGTTTTAGGTAAAACAGCCACGGCTGACGAAGTCTTAAAAAATAAATTTGACGTGGTCGCGGTCGCTGCCGGCTCGACGGAACGCACGTTGCATCTGCCAGGCGCCAAAGGGCAGATCCCCGTATACAGGGCGTCGCAGGTGCTGCTGGAAGAGGTCATGCCCGGCAAAAACGTCGTCGTGATCGGCGGCGGCTCCGTAGGCTGCGAGGTGGCGCAATTCCTGGCGCGCAAAGGGGCGGCCTCGGAAGAGCTGATCTACTTCCTCATGCAGCATCGGGCCGAAACGACGGAAAAAATCTACTCCCTCATGGATACAAGTGACAGAAATGTAAGCATAGTGGAAATATTGAAAAAAATAGGCCGAGGATTTGAACCCGGCACGGACTGGCCGCTGAAGCTGGATCTTAAACGTTTGGGCGTGAAACAATACGCCTCATCCGAAGTAATATCCGTCAACAAAGATACAGTGATCCTGCGCACAAAGACGGACGCCGGGGAAGAAACCAAAGAGATCCCCTGTGACGCCATAGTCGTCGCGGTAGGTTATCAATCCGAAAACACCCTGTTTGAAGAACTGAAGGACAAGCACCCGGCTGTATATAACATTGGCGACAGCAGCGCGGTCGGAAAAATTTCCGACGCGGTGCAGGCGGCGAACGACATCGTGGTCACATTGTAATATTGGGAAGGACGACTGCCATTCAACAAATTGAATGGCAGTTTCGTTTAAGACACCTCTAAATATTGGCATTGATTCTGAGTATTTAGAGGTGTCCAGTATATTGAAAGGACGGATTCAGTCATGATCAGTTTTCAAAAAACGGAGGAGCAGGAATTATTGCTCGAGAGCTTGCGGGAGGTGTATAAACGCGGAAATTTCGAGGACTATTTTAAAGAATGCGAGAAAAATCATCAATTCCCGGAAAAAGCGGCTAAAGTCATGGTGGACGCCGGTTTTGCCAAATTAGGCATCCCGGAGGAATACGGCGGCACGGCATGCGACGACCTGACGAACGTTATGGTGCATGAAGAGGCTTTTGCTCTGGGCTGGCCCTCCATGTGCTGGGTCAACCAGTATTTGGCGGTCGACGACATTCTGGCGTTCGGCAATGAAAAACAGAAACAGGCCTGCCTTAAACTGGGGCTTCAGGGAATAAAGCCGTTTACGTTCGGCTTCACGGAACCGCAAGCCGGTTCGGACAATTCCGCCATGGCCGCGAAAGTCGAGCGCAAGGACGGAAAGGTGATCATCAACGGCCATAAAACCTTTAACAGTTGGGGCAACCGTTCGCCCAATATGCTCTGCATAGTGCGCGAGCATAAGAATCCTAACCCATACAAAGATTTCAGCATGTATCTCCTGAGTTTGAAACAGCCGGGAATCCAGATGGAGAAATTAGATAAAATAGGAAATTTGATGGTCCAGACATTCGAGGTCTATTTAAAGGACTGCGAGGTTCAGGAGAGCGATCTGGTCGGCGAAGCCGGAAAAGGTTTCTATCAATTAATGAAAAATTTCGAGGCGGAACGGCTAATCGGCTGCACCGCCAATGTGGGCATGGCTCGCTGCGCTTACAACGAAGCGGTAAAATACGCCGGTGTGCGTGAGCAGTTCGGCAAGACGATCGGCACGTTCCAACTCATACAGGAAAAGATCGTTGACATGAAGATCAAAATCGAAAACATGCAGAACATGCTGTACAAGGCCGCTTGGAAAAAACAAAACGGCATATCTATCATGATCGATTCGTCGCTGGTCAAACGTTACACCGGCCAAGCCGCGTTTCAGGTCATAGACGACGCCATGCAGATCATGGGCGGCATCGGCTACACGAATGACTGCCGCGTTTCACGCCTGTGGAGAGATCAGAGAGTTTACCGTATTATGGCCGGCACGGAAGAAATCATGGTCCATACCGCCGGCAGAGCTTTGATCAAAGAAGCTCAGAAAGGATAGGGAGATCGATGAAAAAAAATTTACTGTTAAACCCGCAAAACATGGAACAAATTATGTCCGATCAAAAAACGCAGGACTTATTCAATCTGACGCGGGATTTTTTCGAACACAAAGGCAATTATTCCATGCGCATTGACGCTAAATCCAAACGTCTGCCGACGGACTGGTATCAATTCATCAAAGAATCCGGCCTTTTCGCCACTTTGCTGACGCCGGCCGGCTACGGCCCCGCGGATTCGCGCTGGGATCACTATCGCATCACCTCGGCCAGCGAACTGATCGGTTTTTACGGCCTGTATCAGTACAATTTCCAAGTGTCGGTCCTCGGCGTGGTTCCGATCTGGATCAGCAAAAACGAGCATCAGAAAAAGGAACTGGCCCGGCAGCTGCAGGAAGGGCATGTCTTCGCTTTTGGCATGTCGGAAAGAGACCACGGGGCCGACCTTTACAGCAATGAAGCGCGGATCGCGCCGGCGGGCGCCGGCAAATATATCGCCAACGGCGCCAAATACTATATCGGCAACTCGTCGCGCGCGCCGAAAATATCCTGCTTCGGCCGCAACGCGGAGACGAACGAGTTCGCCATGTGGGTGGTCGATTGCCGGGACCGGCACTGCAAATATTGCGGCGACATCGAGGTGGTCGGCATGTTCCAGGGGCAGCTCGGTCAATTTGAGATGATTGAGTATCCGCTTACGGACGCCGATATTCTGGAAACCGGCGAACCGGCTTTCGCGATGGGACTGTCCACCGTGAACATCGGCAAGACCCAGACGAGCATGAAGAATGTGGGCATGGCCACTCATATGCTGTATGAGGCGGTAGCCCATTCCCATAACCGCTACCTGTACGGCAAACGGGTCACCGACATGCCTCACATCCGCCGCGCCCTGCTGGAATCCTGGGGCCGCATCCTGATGGCCCGGCTGTACGCTTATCGCGCCGTGGACTATTTCCGTCAGGCCGATAAGGTAAAAGACCGGCGCTATCTCTGCTTTAACCCGATCCAGAAAGCGCGGGCCGGAGCGGAATGCGAGCGCGCCGTCATCCTGATGCATAACGTCATGGCGGCCAAAGCCTATGAGACCGACACTTTTGCCGAGACGGCCATCCGCCAGATAGGCAACTCCGTCAAACTGGAAGGCACGGCGCATGTCAATATGTCGCAGGCCGTAAAATTCATCGGCAATTATTTTAACAACAACGAGGATTTCGCCCCCGCGCCCGAAGGCCGGATGGTCAAAGACGACAGCGCCAGCATGTTCGACCAAGGCTTTGGCAAAGCCAAAACCATTAAATTCGCTGATTACCGCAAATCTTTCGCCGGCTGCGCCCTGCCGAACGTCAAGGTTTTTCTCGCTCAGGCGGAAGCGCTTCGGGCTTTCAACGACAAATCGCCGATGACGAAAGAGCAGGAGAAGAACCCGGACTTCGCCTTGAGCGTGGCGGAAATCTTCGGCGCCGTGGTCTACGGACAGCTCGTGTTTGAAAAAGCGCGGCTGGAAGGCATTGAGGACATGGTGGTGGATCAGTTGTTCAGCTATTTGGTGCGCGATATCAATATGAACGCGCTGCGGCAGCTGGGTGAATACGCCGGGCATCTGGAGGCCGGGCAACGGGAAGCCTTGACCGCGATTATCAAGGATCCGTCCATTGATTTCCAGGTGGAGGAGCAGCTTCTAGCTGATTATGTTTTCCCGCTGGACGGCGCCTATAGGAGCAATCGCGGCGTCGTGATCAACGAGGATTGAGCCGGCTGGCGGCGTTGACGCGCCGGGGTTTTACAATTTTTAGGAGGTAAAGATGGCGAAATTATTGTCAGGCATTCGCGTCGTGGAACTCGGCACCTATGTGGCTGTGCCAAAAGCCGCGCGCCTGATGTCTGAATGGGGCGCCGAAGTGATCAAAGTAGAACCGCCTAAGGGGGAAGCTTACCGGAAAGATATTCCTGCCATCTGGCAGCTTCCGCATTCTGAGGACAACAACCCGATCTTTGAAAATGAAAACAGCAGCAAGCAGAGTCTCTGCCTGGACTTGAAAGATCCGGCCGCCAAAGAAATCATGTATAAATTGCTGGAAACCGCCGATGTTTTTCTGACCAACACCAGACCCAAGCCATTGGCCAAACTGGGTATAGATTATGAAAGCCTTAAAGAGAAATTTCCGCGTTTAATTTATGGGCATTTTTCGGGTTTTGGCGATTCCGGCCCTGATAAAGACCGCCCCGGTTTTGATGTTACGTCCTTCTGGGCCCGCGGCGGTATGCTGACCGAATGGTCTCTGGCGGAAAGCACGCCGAATAAGCCCACGCCGGGGTTCGGCGACGGCGCCACGAGTTCGATGCTTGTGTCCGGCATTCTGGCCGCTCTTTACAATCGGGAAAAAACAGGCAAAGGCGAAATGATCAGAGTATCGCTGCTAGGCGCGGCGCTCTGGTATAACAGCACCGGCGTGGTGCAGGGGCAGCCTCAGTACGGCAAGGTTTACCCCGCTCCCCGCATTCCCTGCCGGGTTTTTAACCCGCTGTTTAAGACCAAGGACAATGACTGGCTGTTATTATCCGTTCCGGATTATGCCGCAAAATACCAGGGGATCCTCAAGTTGCTGGGTTTGGAAAAATATGTCGAAGATCCTCGTTTCCAGAGCATGGGAGCCAGCCAGGAACATTCTCCGGAGTTGATGCCCATACTGGACGAAGCATTCGGCAAAATGGCGACCGCGGACTTATTGAAAGGTCTGGTGGCTTTGGACGTCAATCATTCCAAATTGGCCAATCCGGCCGATCTTTACAAGGATGAGCAGGCGTGGGCCAATGGCTATCTCTATGAACAAACCATGGGTTCCGGAGATAAAGTTGTTTTATCACGTCCGCCCGTGCGGTTTGCGAGCATGGCGGACGAACCAGGCAGGCGGGCCCCTTATCTGGGGGAACACAGTGTGGAGATCATGACCCGGTTGGGGTATACCATGGAAGAAATAAACAAAAACATCACCGGCGGCGCCGTTGTACAGCATAAATAAAATCAAATCTGTTCACACATCGACGCATAACTTATTATTTATACGAAGGAGAGAAAGATATGGGTAAACCGTTAGAAGGAATCCGGATAGTCGAACTGGCGACGCATCTGGCGGCGCCGATCGCGGCGAGAGTTTTTGCGGATTGGGGCGCTTATGTGGTCAAAGTCGAACCGCCGGAAGGCGAACCCTGGCGGACAATGGGCGCCGCGTTAGGGGTGCCTGTCCGTAAAGATCATAACCCGGCGTTTCAAACTCCTAATATCAACAAGGAATCCATCGCTTTAAATTTGAAATCACCGGAGGGAACACAAATTCTGCACAAACTGTTGGAGCAAGCTGACATTTTTCTGACGAACACGCGTCCCCGCGCTTTGACAAAATTAGGGTTCGACTATGAAACGTTGAAAGACAAATACCCGCGTTTGATATACGCGCATTTTGGCGGGTTCGGCGATCTGGGGCCGGACAGAGACCGCCCCGGTTTTGATCTGGCCGCCTTCTGGTGCCGCGCCGGGACGCCGGTGGAATGGACGATGGAAGGGAACACGCCGTTCAAGGCTCAGGGCGGTTTTGGCGACGCGGCTTGCGGCGCCCTGCTGACCGCCGCGCTGCTGACGGCGCTGATCAGCAGGGACAAGACGGGCAAGGGGGATTTTATCCGCGTTTCCCTTTACGGTTCCGCTCTCTGGTTCAACAGCAACGGTCTGGTGACGAGTTATCCGGAATATGGTTTGAAATTTCCTAAATCAGTTGAAGACCTCGTGGCGCCCAATTCCCCTCTGTACCAGAGCAAGGACGGGGATTGGTTCATGGTTTCGATCCCTGATTGGAACAAAGGCTACGCCAAAACTCTTTCCATGCTCAGTTTGGATAAGTATCTTGAGGATGAGAACTTCACTAGCGTCACCGGTTTCAAAAAAAATCCCAGAAGAGTCACGGAAATTATGCAAAAAGAAGGTTATGGTCAATTATCCACCGCCGAGCTGGAAGACAGACTGATAAAAGGCGATTTTGTATTCCAAAGACTGGTCAATCCGGCAGAAGTTCACAATGACGAACAGGCGTGGGCCAATGATTTTTTGCGAAAAGTAACGTTGGAGGACGGCAAGAATACTAATTTACCTAATAATCCAGTGAAATTCGCCAGTTTTGAACCGGGTTTCTCCTTGGCGCCGCAGTTAGGAGCGAATACGCGGAGTGTTTTACGCGAAATCGGTTATGACGAAGCGGCTATTGACGCGCTGATTGCCGGCGGGGCCGTCAAGTAATAGCATCCATAATAGCATCCAAAAGCCTTGAACCTTTCGACAAAATACGGCATAATGATAAGAAATGGAGGTCCCGCAGGGCGGGCGGAGGATTCGGTCGTTCCTGCGGGATGCTCTTGCGGTCAGGATTTTAGGTTTAAGGTTAAGGAGGCAGCCCAATGTCAATCGAGAAAGATATCCAGCAAAAAGCAGAAGCGCTCGGGATAGATAAATGCGGGATCATCCGGCCGGAAGCCATGCTTGGCTATGAGGAGCGTTTATGGGAGCGAATCCGGAAAATTCCGCGCGGCGAATCGTATTACGCTAACTTCACGCGTTTTGCGGATATTAAGCGGATTTATCCCTGGGCAAGATCCATCGTGGTCGTAGTTCTTAACTACGGACATTACAGGATCCCGGAGAGCGCGCAAGGGCGCTACGGCAAATCTTACCTGACGGATTCCCGGTTTAACCCGGATTCCCCGGAACGGAAAAAGATCTTCGCGCTGGAAAAATATTTGCACGAATTGGGGATCCGGACCGAAACAAGCGAACATCCCGGACTGACCGCCATGCGGTGGGCGGCGCGCCAAGCGGGACTTGGGATCATACGCCGCAATAATTTTTTTTATACGCAAAAAGGCTCTTGGTCAAGAGTCACCGCCTGGATCACCGATAAAGAGATGGAGCTGAAGGGCGATCACAGTCTGCCGGAATGTCCGGCGGGTTGTGACAGATGCATAGCCGCCTGCCCGACCAAATCACTGAGTTCGCCGTATACAATGAATATGGGGACTTGCGTCAGCAGACTCACCGCCTCAAATGACCCTCCTTCCGGCGATTGTGAAATCAACCGTCAATTGGGAGGATGGATCTATGGCTGCGACGTTTGCCAGGACGTGTGCCCCATGAACAGAGGCAAATGGACGGATGACGACGATTTCCCGGGGCTTATGGAGCTGGGGGAGTCTTTGGCGCCTGAAAAGATCCTCGCCATGGATTATGAGAAAATAGCAAGAAAATTGATGCCCAAATTTTTCTATATTGACAAAGAACATTTGTGGAAATGGAAACTCAACGCGATAAACGCTATCCTGAATGATAGTGCAAATATTCACAAGGAGCGAATCAGCGCCATGCTGACGGACGAGTACGAAAGGGGTGAAACGTGAAATGAAACCATTGGCAGGCGTCAAAGTGCTTGATTTAAGCCGGTATTTGCCGGGGCCGCTGGGCGCTCAAATGCTGGCGGATTTTGGCGCCCAAGTGATAAAAATAGAACCGCCCTCCGGAGAACGCGGGAGGATCATACCGGGAGTGCCGCTTTATCAGGGCAGCAGAGCCAATTTTTTCAATGTCAACCGCAATAAAAAATCGTTGACACTGGATTTAAAAGCGCCGGAAGGCAAGGAGATACTGAAAAAACTCGCGGCCGGCGTCGATGTGGTTATGGAGCAGTTTCGCCCCGGCGCCATGGATAAACTCGGGCTGGGATATGAAAGCCTGCGCCGGGAGAATAAAGGTCTCGTCTATTGCGCTATAACGGGTTATGGCGGCACGGGGCCACTGAAAATGGCGGCCGGTCATGACAATAACTATCTCAGCGTCAGCGGCGTGTACAGCATATCCGGCAATCATGACGGGCCTTCGCTTATGGGCACGCAGATCGCTGACATCGCCGGAGGAACGCTGCACGCGGTGATCGCCATACTCATGGCACTCAGGGCTAGGGAGATTACCGGAGAAGGCCAGTACTGCGACGTCAGCATGGTGGACGCGATGGTCTCCACTATGCTGGCTTACGCCTGGTCCGACTACTGGGGACAGGAGCGGCCCCTGGAGCGCATGAATGAAACTTTGAACGGCGGACGTGCTTATTACTATATATATGAAACGGCGGATCAAAAATTCATGTCTCTCGGCGCTATCGAACCGAAATTTTGGGCGGTTTTCTGCGAGCGGGTCGGACATCTCGAATGGATCTCGCGGCAAAACGACGTCAAAGCGCAGAATAAACTGATTGAGGAGGTGGAGCAATTATTTCGGACGCGAACGCAAGCGGAGTGGGTCGAGACCGCGGCGGATCTGGATATTTGCCTGACACCGATCGTTTCGCTGGATGAGGTGGCGCAAAATCCTCACATTCGGGAACGGAAATCGGTGTTGCGCGTCGAAAATATAGCCGGCAGCGGCAAAACCGCTTTGCTGCCCGGCCTGCCTTTCCAATTGTCGGAAACGCCGGGTGAAGCTGTTTTGCGGTTTTCGCGGCTCGGAGAAGACAATCATGAGATCCTCCGGGGCATCGGCCTGTCAGACGCGGAGATCGAAGAACTGGCGACCAAGGAGGTCATATGAGTAATTACACAGATTATTTTAGTTTGGATAAAGAGAGTTTTGTGGCTATCGTTACTTTGAACCGGCCGGAAAAAAGGAATGTCATAGCACAGCCTTTCTATGAGGCGATGTTTGAGCTGCAAAAAGATCTGCTTCAGGACAAAACCATCCGCGCGGTCGCCATCATAGCCAATGGGAAACATTTCTCTGCCGGCACCGACTTGGATTTTATCGCCAAAGTCGGGCAGCAGACCGAACCCGGTCGCGCGCTCTATAATTTATCCGTATTCCAAAAAACATTTCAGTTCTGGCGCACGTTCAACCTCCCGGTCGTCGCCGGAATTCACGGCGCTTGCCTGGGTTCCGCGATTGAATTGGCGGCGGCTTGCGATTTTCGCATTTGCGGCGACGACGCTTTCTTCTTCCTTGGTGAAGTCATGGTTGGACAAAGTACGGATTTGGGTGGCACGACCAACCTGACAAAGTTGATTGGGCCCGGGCAGACAAAACGCCTGATGCTGACGTGCGAGCGGATTGACGCGCGGGAAGCGGCGCGGATAGGTTTGGTGGAAAAACTCGTACCGGCGGAAAAAGTTAAGGAAGAAACTCTGGCTACGGCTCAGAAAATGGCGGATTTTCCGCCCATCGCCATTCAGATGGCGAAAAAAGCTATAAATATCGCCACAGAATCCAGTTATGCCGCTTCTTTGCTCGCCGAAGAGATCCAAGGCATCTATTGCGTGAGTACAAAGGATAAGGTCGAAGCCAACAAGGCCATGCGGGATAAAAGCTATAAGCCAAACTACACTTACGAATAAACTTGTTGAAATTTTTAAGTTTCTGTAGTAAAATATAAATTAAATGAACCATTACCCGCTCAGGTGGGCGGGGAATACGACTCGAAAAATTAAGCAGAAAGGGAATATAACATTGAGTGATTTTGACGCCATTATAGTCGGCGGCGGTCTGGCCGGTCTTACTACCGCCTATTTACTGGCAAAAGAGGGCGCTGAGGTTCTGCTGATTGAGCGGGGTAATTTTGCCGGCGCCAAAAACATGACAGGCGGGCGGATCTACAGTCACAGCCTGGAAAAAATAATACCGGATTTTGCCGGCGAAGCGCCCGTAGAACGCAGAATTACCAGAGAAAAAATCAGTCTCCTGACCGAGGACAGCGGCGTCACGGTGGACTACGCTTCGCCGGGACTGGCCGTGCAGGGTCAGGACTCCTACTCCGTGCTGCGCGCCGATTTCGACCAGTGGCTCGCGGGCAAAGCGGAGGAAGCGGGCGCTCAGATGGTAACCGGCATAAAAGTTGACGACATCCTGCTGGAAAACGGTCAGGTCCGCGGCATTATCGCCGGCGGTGATGAAATGGCCGCGGATGTCACTGTATTGGCGGACGGAGTAAATTCTCTCCTAGCGCAAAAAATGGGTTTTCGCGAGGAATTGCCGCCTAACCAGGTGGCGGTGGGCGTCAAGGAAATTATCGAATTGCCCGCCGCCGTTATCGAAGACAGATTCCAATGTCACGGCGGTGAAGGCACGGCTTGGCTCTTCGCGGGGCAGCCGTCCGGCGGCAAAGTCGGCGGCGGTTTTCTGTATACGAACAAAACGAGCGTTTCCCTGGGCGTGGTCTGCACGCTGAGCGACCTGATCACCGGGGCCGCGACCTTGCCGCAGCTGCTGGAGAACTTCAAAAACCACCCCTCTGTCGCCCCGCTGGTGACAGGCGGCAAAATGATTGAGTATTCCGCGCATCTGGTGCCGGAGGGCGGCCTGACCATGCTGCCGCAGCTTTTTGGCGCCGGCGTTCTGGTGACGGGCGACGCCGCCGGCTTCTGTCTCAATCTGGGCTATATGGTGCGCGGCATGGATCTGGCCATCGGATCGGGAGAATGCGCGGCCCGGGCGATCATGGCCGCCAAGCGGGAGGGAGATTTCAGCGCCGAAAGTCTCAGCCGGTATAAAACCGCCTTGGACGAGAGTTTTATCATGGCGGAAATGAACCTGTACAAGAAATTCCCGCATTTTATGGAAAACACGCCCCGCATTTTCGCCGGTTATCCGGAGATGGCGAGCGATTTGATGGCGCAGCTCTTTATCGTCAGCGGACAGCAGTCACAGCCGCTGTATAAGAAAGCCGGGAGCAGCATGAAGACGGTCGGGGCGCTGAACCTGATATTAGACGCGCTGAAGGGGGTGCGTTCTCTATGAGTACTGTGAACGTAGACGAAAAACTGGGAGTCAATAAATTTCATGTAGACGAAGGAAACGCGCATATCGTTCTCAAAGACGGTCCTGATCTGGCGGAATATCATAAACTTTTCTTAGCTTGCCCGGCCGGATTGTATAAAATCGACGACAGCGGCGTATTGCGCTTTGACTATGCCGGCTGTCTGGAGTGCGGAACTTGCCGCGTGCTGTGCGGGAAAACCATTTTGGACAAATGGGAGTTCCCGAACGGCGGCATGGGGGTTGAATTCCGCTATGGTTAATAGGCAGCCGTAACAGTAGATCAACGCTTCTCTAGCTTGCGCGCCCGCCCCGTCCCCTCCCAACCGGCCAGCAGTTCGCCGCCGGGCAGACGCAGATCCGGGGTGATCTCCCGCAGGGGCGTCAGGACAAAAGCCCGTTCCGTCAGAAAAGGGTGCGGTATCGTCAGACTTTCGTCATGCCAAATTATATCGCCTAGCAGCAAAATGTCAATATCTATTTCCCGCGGTCCCCAGCGCGGTCCGTCGCGGCGGCGGCCCAGCCGGTCTTCCGCCTTCTGGCATATGGCGAGCAATTCTCTTGGCGCCAGAGTGGTGGCGACGGCGGCGGCCAGATTATAAAAATCAGCTTGCGGCACGCCGCCCCAGGGCGCGGTGACATAAAACGACGACACCCGGAGCAGGCGCAGCCCGGCGCTCCGGTCCAGTTCCGCCAGCGCGCGCCGCAAATAATCCTCCCGCGGCTCGACGTTGGACCCGAGGCTCAAATAACCGACGGTCTCAGACGGCGCCATTCGCGGCGCCGTCTTCGCGCACCCGGTAAACTTCCACGGACACGTCCGCGAAAATCTCTTTCAGCGGGGCGCTCGGTTTGTGTACGGTCACGCGCACCGCCGCGCAGTCAAACCCGCCGAGCAAATCAGCGGCGATCTGTTCGGCCAGCGTCTCGATCAGGTTGTACTTGTTTTCCATCACCCGCCATTTGATCGCGCGCGCCACATGGGTATAATTGACCGTCATAGTCAGATCATCCGCCGGAGCGCGCGTCGCCGCCGGCAAATATATATCCGCGTCAATAATGAATTTCTGCCCCAATTCCGCTTCCGCCGGGTTAACGCCGTGAAAAGCGTGGAAAGTCAAGCCTTTGATATGCAGACAGTCATTGGTCATCTGTTTCTCCTTCACTGGATCCCCATTCCGGCCGCATGGCGGCGGCCATGTCCAGCGCCCGGCGGTGAGCCGCCACATCGTGTACGCGCAAAATATCCGCCCCGGCGCCCGCGGCCAGCACGCTGACCGCCAGCGTCGCCTCCAGCCGGTGTTCCGCGCCGAGGCCCGCGGCGTAGCCGATGACCGATTTGCGCGAAGCGGCCAATAAAAGCGGGAGGCCGTAAGCGACCAGTTCTTCCAGCCGGCGCAGCGTTTCCAGGCTTTGCGCCGCCGTCTTGCCAAAACCTATGCCCGGGTCGGCGATGAGAGCTTCCGGCGGCAGCCCGGCTTTCAGGGCGATTTCCGCGCTTTCATCCCAGCCGCGCATAATATCGGCGATAACATCGCCCGCCGCCGGGGCCGCCCGGTTGTGCGTCAGCACCACCGCCGCGCCGCCGTCCGCCGCCGCGGCCGCCATTTCCGGATCGCCGCGCAAACCCCAGATATCATTCAGGATATGAGCGCCGGCGGCCAAGGCTTTCACCGCTACAGCCGCTTTCTGCGTGTCCACGGAAATCAGGGCGCCGCGGCCGCACAGCGCCGCCAGCACCGGTTCCAGCCGCTCCCATTCCTCGGCGGCGCCGACCGGGCGATACCCCGGCCGCGTGGACTCGCCGCCCACGTCGATAATACCCGCGCCTTCTTCCTCCATCTCCAGGCCCCTGGCCGCGGCGGCGTCCGCGTCCGCGTAAGATCCGCCGTCGGAAAAAGAATCGGGCGTCACGTTCAAGATGCCCATCAGCGCCGGCCGCCCGCGCTCCAGCCGCAGACGCCGGCCGCCGCCGCAGAGCAGGGCCCGCTCCCGCCGCTCCGCCAGCTTCCGCAGCAAATCGCCCACCGCCGCGCCGATCGCCCGCAGTCCGAAAGGCTGTCCCCGCAGTTTTTGCTCCAGAGCCAGAAGCTGCTTATGAGAACCCAGGAGCAGCACGTCGCTCTCCTGCCGGCGCCCTGTGATCACGTCCCGGTGGATCGCCGCGTCCCCGCTTAAAGAAAGCATCTCCTGCTTTAAAATTAAGGCCGCCGGCGCGGAAACAGAGGACACCAGCACCGCCCGGCTGAAAGCTTTGCCCGCCATGAGCGGGATCCCGCGCGGATCGACCCCGACCGATCTCAGTGCCGCCGCCGCCGCAGGAATATTATGAATATTCAGCCATTTTATTGCCGGCATCAGTCCATGTCAATCCTTCCTGCGTTTTTGCTCGCTGTCCGCTATGCATTGCCGGTAAACCCTGAGCACGCTGCCCGCCACATTGTCCGCTTTGACTTCGTCCACCGAGCATAAAACCGCCTCCCGCAGCCGGGCATAGGCCTCGGGCGTCATATCGCGCACGGCGCGCAACTTTTCACCCATTTCCGCCGCCGTTGTAAAAACGAACCCATTCACGCCTTCCCGCACGCGTTCCTTATTCAACTCGTCATAAAGCTGCAGGGCCGGCAGGCCCGTCGCCGAGCCTTCTAAGAGGGAAATGGAGTCGGTATCGGTGAGCGAAGCCGTGACATAGGCCTTGCAGAGACGGTAGTAAAACGGCAGTTTTTCGTGTTCCACTCTGCCGACAAAAACCACTCGGTCCGTAACGCCGCTTTTCCGGGCCAGGTCTTTAAGTCCCGGCAAGGCCGGTCCGTCGCCGATGACGAGCAGACAGACGCCGTCTTCCGGCGGCACGGCTTCCTGCCAGAAGCGGATCAGCGTATCCACGTTTTTTTCCGAACCGATCCTCCCGACAAAACAGACGAGCATGGCGGAAGGGGGCAGGGCGTGCGCGGCGCGAAAAGCGCGGTCTTCCTCCGGCGGGGCGGACAGCGGCGTGAATATTTCCAGCTCGACCGGGTTGCGAATGACAGCCACGGATTTTTTCACGCCGAGATTGTGGAAAAACTCCTCGCATTTACGCGAGGGGCCGATCAGGGCGTTGGCGTTTTTGGCCAGCAACTTGAGGTATTTATGGGAAAAATAGGTGGCCGTGCGGATGAAAAGCCGCGGCGAAACATAATATATATAATTGTCGTACATGGTGTGCAAGGTGTAAACAAGCGGTTTGCGCAGCAGTTTGGCCGCCGCGAGACCGGAGAGCCCCACGCCCATTTCCGTGTGGATATGGATGATATCCGGTTTAAAAGAGCGGATGAGCGCGAGACGCTGAGAACTTATGGGCAAAGCGGCCCCATAGCCGTAGATTCGCCGCACCCGCAAAGCGGGACAATGCAAGACCCCGTCCGCCAGATAATGGCGGCTGGCCCCGGCGTCCGCCGTCACCACCAGCACCTCGTGCCCCATGGAGCGCAGACCCTGCGCCAGGGCGCGAACATGCGTGACGACCCCGTTGATGTCATTCAGGTACATTTCTGTAAATAAAGCGATGCGCATACAAACTCCCGTGTTAAAACAAGCCTGTGATGCGACCGTCCGGAGCGATGTCCATTCCGGCGGCCGCCGGTTTTTTGGGCAAACCGGGCATGGTCATGATAGCGCCCGTGATGGCCACGATGAAGCCCGCGCCGGCGGCCAGACGCAATTCGCGCACATGAACGGTAAAATGTTCCGGGCGGCCTAACAGCCCCGGATCGTCAGAAAGGGAATATTGGGTCTTGGCCATGCAGACCGGCAGACCGGCGTGACCCTCGGCTTCATATTGGCGGAGAGACGCCTCCGCTTCCTTGGACAGCGTGACTCCGTCCGCGCCGTAAATCTCGCGGCAGACAGTCTCGATCTTTTCGCGGATCGGCGCCGCGGCGTCGTACAGCGGATGAAAATCCGCCGGCGTACTTTCCAGCGCGCGCAGGACGGCTTCCGCCAACTCGGCGCCGCCGGCGCCGCCGCGGGTGAACACTTCAGACAGCGCGGTTTCCGCGCCAAGCGCCGCACAGCGCTCCCGGATAAAAGCCAGCTCCCGTTCCGTGTCACTGGGAAAGCGGTTTAAGGCCACGATCACCGGCACGCCGAATTTACCTATATTTTCCAGGTGTTTTTCCAGATTGACTATTCCCCGGGCCAGAGCCGACAGATCTTCTACGGCCAGATCGCTTGAGGCCGCGCCGCCGTTATATTTAAGCGCGCGCGCCGTAGCGACCAGCACGGTCAGATCCGGCCGCAGTCCGGCCAGACGGCATTTGAGGTCAAAGAATTTTTCCGCGCCGAGATCGGCGCCGAACCCGGCTTCCGTCACGAGAATATCCGTCAGTTTTAAGCCGAGTTTTGTGGCGATAACGCTGTTGCAGCCGTGAGCGATATTGGCAAAAGGCCCGCCGTGGATGAATACGGGCGTGTTTTCCAGCGTCTGCACGAGATTGGGCTTGACGGCGTCTTTTAGGAGCAGGGCCATCGCCCCCGCCGCCGAAAGATCGCTCGCCGTGACAGGGCGTCCGTCATAAGTGTAGGCGACGACGATCCTGCCGCAACGGTCTTTCAGATCCATCAGATCTTCCGCCAGACACAGGATGGCCATGACTTCCGAGGCCACCGTGATGTCAAAACCGCTTTCGCGGGGGATGCCGTCCGCCCGGCCCCCAAGGCCCAGCACTACATGGCGCAGGGCCCGGTCGTTCATGTCCAGAACGCGGCGAAACACGGCGCGGCGCGGGTCTATGCCCAGCGGATTCCCTTGCTGCAGCGAATTGTCCAGCATGGCGGCCAATAAATTATGCGCTGAGGTGACGGCGTGAAAATCGCCGGTAAAATGCAAATTGATATCTTCCATCGGCACAGCCTGCGCATAACCACCGCCGGCCGCTCCGCCCTTTATCCCGAAACAGGGGCCGAGGGACGGCTCGCGCAGGGCGATCATCGCGCTGCGCCCCATTTGGGTCAGCGCCTGCCCCAGACCGACTGTCGTGGTGGTTTTACCCTCGCCCGCCGGAGTCGGGTTGATGGCCGTGACAAGGATCAGCTTGCCGTTCGGGCGCTCCTTGACCCTTTGACACACGTCCAGCCCTATTTTCGCCTTATAGGGCCCGTAATACTCCAGATCGGTTTCCTCCAGCCCGATCATGGCCGCCACTTCGCCGATCCGCTTCAGTTTCGCTTCCTGAGCGATTTGAATATCCGTTTTCATATACAGCGTCATTCCTTTCCCCGCGGGTAACGCTCACGCGCTTGTGCGGCTCGCGTAATCAAAATAGTAGCTGCCTTTATAAGACGGCAGCGCGACTTCTTCTTTTGTCAAATCGACCCGCATCCCCGCCTGCTTCAAAGTCAGGACTTCCAAGCGGTTGAGGTAATCGTACATCACATCGGGATCGCCTATGGCGAGGATCTCATAGGTCGTGGCGCCGACACGCCCGATCGGCACGGAATTTATTAAAATAGTCGCGTTGCCGCTCAGGACGACGGAACTGGAGGCCACGATCCGCTGGCCGTTGATGCTGATAGCTTCCGCGCCGGCGAAACGCAAGGTGTTGATGATATTGCACAAATCATCCGTGTTGACGGGAAACAAAACCATCAGATCCGGGCCGCTGTCGGTGACGAGCATTTTCACGCCCAGCCCGCGTACCGGAACGGTGCCGTCCTGAATTTTCAGCTGTTCCAACTGCGCGGCCAGCAGGGGATTCGTGTCTCCGGCTTCGCGCAGACGGTCCAGTTCCGAGGCGACGTGCGTATTTTCCTCGAGCAGGCGCGCGTTTTCCGCCTGCAATGACTCAAGCACGCCGGAAATCTGGTTCAGGCGCTCCGTCTGGATCTGTTCCGCCAAATCGACGCTTTTCTGCGTTTCCAGCTGCAGGGAAAGAAGAACGCCGAGAATCAGCATGGCAATTGTCGCCACCCCGGCCAACCGTCTGTTCATCTCTCTCCCTCCCGGGCCTGCGCGGCAAAACGGATGGCGTGAGTTTTGGCGGCGGGCACGGTCAAAGGTTGGACCGGTATTTCCAGTTCTCGGGTGATCCCGTATTGCTGCTGGTAGTGCCCCAGGTTATCCCAGAAATAAAACTGCAGCGCGGCCCGCAAATCGGACTGATTGCCGAGCGCCACTATCTTATAGGGCGGACTTTGTCTCGTCCCGTTTATCTGGATAAAAGCGCCGCTGCAAAAGATCTCCGTTTGGCCTGTCACGCGCTGATCGTTGATGGCGATAGCCTCGGCGCCTCCGCTCCATAAAACATTGACGAGCTGGCGCAAATATTCCTCATGGATCACATAATTGCCGTAACCGCTGTTTTCCCGCTCCAAGGCGTCGTCCAATATAACGCGGATCCCCGATCCCGTCAATTCGACCTGGCCCGCGTTCAGGCGCGCCGTGTCCATCTGCTCCGACGCCAGAGCCGAACCGTTCTGACTGTTCTGCAACTGATTCAATTCCTGCCACAGGCGCTCGTTTTCCGCCGCCAGCCGCTCATTTTCAATTTCCAGCTGCAGCAGTCCCGGCAAACCGGTAGGGTAAGAGGGTTCCGCTGTGGCGGTCAGGTTGGATCGCAGGAGCGTGACCGTTAAAAGGACGACCAAAAACACCGCCGCGGTGAGGGGCCAGCTTTTCCGCGCCGCTCCGTCCATGTCAATCGCCGGCGCCTTCTCCGGCCGTAACGTTTTGCAATGCCGGATCCCGCTCGCGCTGCTCTTGCCTTTCTCTGGCTTCTTTAGCCGCGCGGGCCGCTTCTCCGGTTGCGCGGGCCGCCGCTTCTTTAGCGGCTAATTCCTCGTGCAGCGCTTGTTCTTTTGCTTCCAGAGCCGCGTGTTCTTCCGCCTTGGCGGCGTCGAACGAATCCACGATATCGCGAAATTCCTTGGCTTGCAGCGTTTCTTTCTCCATCAGGGCATTGGCGATCGCTTCCAAAATAACCATTTTTTCCACGATAATCCGTTCAGCCCGGCAATAGCAATCGTCAAGCAAACGGCGAACCTCTTGATCGACCGTCTGCGCGACCGATTCACTGTAATTGCGGTCCCGCGCGATGTCGCGCCCGAGAAACACTTCTTCTTTTTTGTGGCCGATCGTCACAGGGCCTATCTCATCGGACATGCCCCATTCCGTCACCATGCGGCGGATAGTGTCCGTCGCCCGCTCCAAATCGTTGGAAGCGCCGGTGCTCACCTCTTTGAGGGCCAGAGCTTCCGCCACGCGGCCGCCGAGCAAACCGGTGACATTATCCAGCAGCTGGGAGCGCGTCCGATACTGGCGGTCCTCTTTCGGCAGGAGTAAAGTGTAACCGCCGGCCATGCCGCGGGGAATGATGGAAACTTTATGCACCGGATCGCTGTGCGTCAGGTACTCCGCCACCAGCGCGTGCCCGGCTTCATGGAAGGAAACCAGCTTTTTTTCATAATCGCTGATGACCCGGCTTTTTTTCTCCGGGCCGGCGATAACGCGCTCGATGGATTCTTCCAGCGCTTTCATGCTGATGCGCTTGCTGCCCCAGCGGGCGGAAAGCAAAGCCGCTTCATTGACGAGGTTGGCCAGATCGGCGCCCGTGAAACCGGGGGTGCTGCGAGCCAAAATGCTCAGCTTCACGTCGTCGGCCAGCGGTTTCCCTTTGCTGTGTACGCCGAGTATTTCCTCGCGTCCTTTTACGTCGGGCGAACCGACGACTATCTGGCGGTCAAAACGGCCGGGCCGCAAGAGGGCCGGGTCCAGAATATCCGGGCGGTTTGTGGCTGCGATGATTATGATGCCTTCGTTGCCGTTAAAACCGTCCATTTCTACCAGCAATTGATTCAAAGTCTGTTCCCGCTCGTCGTGCCCGCCGCCGAGACCGGCGCCGCGGTGACGGCCGACCGCGTCGATTTCATCGATGAAAACGATACAGGGAGAACTTTTTTTGGCTTGCTCGAATAAGTCGCGCACGCGGGAAGCGCCGACCCCGACAAACATTTCCACAAAATCAGAGCCGCTGATGCTGAAAAAAGGCACGCCGGCTTCACCGGACACCGCTCTGGCCAGAAGGGTCTTGCCGGTGCCGGGCGGGCCGAACAAGAGGACGCCCGTAGGTATTTTCGCCCCGAGTTCACTGAACTTGCGCGGCGTTTTCAAGAACTCCACAATTTCCGCCAATTCTTCTTTCACTTCGTCCGCGCCCGCCACATCGGCAAAAGTCACTTTTTTATCGTCGGTGACAAGCCGCGCCCGGCTGCGGCCAAACTGCATGACCCGGCCGCCGCCTCCGCCCTGACTCTGCTGCATGACAAAATACATGACCCCGAACAGGAGCGCCACCATAATCAAGGAGGGGGCCACGGAGACCCACCACGGGATCGTCACCGGCGGCTGATAAGTTACCTTGAGCCCCGCCTGGGAGGCCATATCGTCTAAAAGCTGCTGATCATACCCCGGACCGACCACATCGTACTTCGCCCCGTCCTTCATCACGACCTTATAAGTCATGGTGGAGGAGGTAGTGGCTATTTCCACTTCCTGCACCTTGCCTGAACCGACAGACTGCTTGAAAGTGTTATAATCCATCGCCGGCGTCTGCGGGGCCGGCGGGTTTATCCAACGCAGCACCATGACCGCCAGCAGAATAATGAACAGATACACGGCCAGATTTTTCAAAATTTTCAAACGACTTCTTCTCTCCTCTCGTGTCAGCGCGGTAAGGGGGACACCATCTATTCACATTATACTACAATCAGTCTGACTTGCAACCATAATTTTGCGGCGCGCCCATATGGCTGGCGGTTCTATATTCCGTTCAATCAAGTCCCAAATAAATATATTCATCTACTTTTATTGAAATACGCGGTCTGTTGAACAGGGTGATATTATCTTGGTATTATACTACAATCAGTCTGACTTGCAACCATAATTTTGCGGCGCGCCCATATGGCTGGCGGTTCTATATTCCGTTCAATCAAGTCCCAAATATATTCATCTACTTTTATTGAAACACGCGGTCTGTTGAACAGGGTGATATTATCTTGGTCGTCAACGTCGCTCCATAATCTTGTTATTTTTATCACAGCCAGACCTCCGTCTATTCCGCGTAATGCCCGCGCACTAGAGATTTGAAACACTCGCCTCTTTCTTCGTAATTCTTGAACATATCCCAGCTGGTGCAGGCCGGGGACAGAAGCACCGTGTCCCCGGCTGCGGCCTTGCTGACGGCGGCCGCCACCGCCGCCGCCAGATCCGGAACACGCTCGACGGCGCGGGCGCCGGCCTCTCTGGCCAGCGCTTCGAGTTCCGGGGCGGCTTCGCCCGTCAGGATCAGGTATTTGACCCGCCGGGCGGCGGCCCGCATGAATTCCGTCATGTCCAGTCCCTTGTTGCGGCCGCCCGCTATGAGGATGATCGGGGTGTCGTAGGCGCCGAGGGCCTTCAGGGCGGAGTCCGGGTTTGTTCCTTTGGAATCGTTTATGAAGGTGACGCCGTCAAATTCCCCCACTATCTCCTGGCGATGAGCCACGGGCTGAAAAGCGCGAAGCGTTTCCCGCAGAGCCGCGCGGCTGACGCCGATTTCATCGGCTACCGCCGCCGCCGCCATAGCGTTTTCCATATTGTGGATCCCGCGGAGCTGCAGTTCGGAACAGGCGATGATCTTTTCTTCGCGGCCCTCGCGTTGCCGGACGATATCGCCGCCGCTCAGGCAGTAGCCCTCCGGGATGGGCGCCGCGGCGAAAAAGACCACTCGGGCCGCCGCCCTTGCCGCGAAGGCGCGCGTCAGGGGGTCGCCGCCGTTCAGCACGGCCAGATCGGCCGCCGTCTGGCGGGCAAAGATCCGCCCCTTGGCCGCGGCGTAATTTTCCAGCGTGCCGTGCCGGTCGAGATGATCGGGGGTTATGTTCAGGAGGACGGCGACGCGGGGATGCAGGGTTTGCGATGTTTCCAGCTGAAAACTGGAAAGTTCCGCCACCAGAAAAGAGTCTTCGCTCAGGTCTTCCGTGACCTCGCAGAGCGGAAGACCGATATTTCCCGCCACCGCGGTTTTATGGCCGCTGCGGGCGGCCAGCGCTCCGCATAAGGCGGTCGTGGTCGTTTTACCGTTGCTGCCGGTGACGCCTATCAGACAAGCCGGGCAATCGGCGAGCGCCAGTTCCACTTCGCTCAAAAGCGGTATTCCCGCCGCTCGAGCGGCCCGGAGAAAAGGCAGGCTGGGCGGTACGCCGGGAGAAAGAACGATGATCCGCGGCTGAATGCGAGCGATATCCGGATCGCCGCCCAAGTGCAGGGATTCCGGCGGCAGGGCGAGATCCGCCAGACCGGGCAGGCGCTCGGCCGGCTGGCGGTCGGTGAGGAAAACCCGCGCGCCTTTTTTTTGCAGCGCTCTGGCGGCCGCCAGACCGGAGAGCCCCGCCCCCACCACCAGCACGTTTTTATCCTTCATCTCCATTTTCATCCTCCGTTCAGCCCGGCGAGCCAATGACCGGTCAGCAGCAGCAGCAGCCAAGTGAGGGCCGCTCCGCCGGCGGCGGCGGCCCAGAACAGACGCACGACCTTTTTTTCCGGCCAGCCGCCCAGCTCAAAATGGTGGTGCAGCGGCGCCATGCGAAAGACGCGTTTGCCCCGGGTTTTGAAGGAAACGACTTGCAGGATGACGGACAATGTTTCCGCGACGTAAACCAAGCCCAGCGGCAGGAGAAAGAGTTCGGCGCCGGCCATGACCATCAGGCCGGCCAGAGCGCCGCCTAGGGCGAGCGAACCGCAGTCCCCCATGAACACCTTGGCCGGAAAACGGTTGAACCAGAGAAAACCGAGACAGCCGCCGGCCAGAGCCGCCGCGAACAAGAGCGGCGCCGCGCCGTCCGGCCGGGGCAGCGAAACGAAAGCGCCGCCGCCGAGCAGCAGACAGAGACCGGCGCCGCCGCAGGCGGAAAAAACCATGCTGCCGGCCGCCAGCCCGTCCAGACCGTCGGTCAGGTTGACGGCGTTAGTAGCGGCGACCACCGTTAAAATGACGAAGAAGGGATAAAACCCCTGCAGATCGATCAGGCCAATAAAGGGCGCGAGTACCGCGGTGCCGCGCCCGGCGTACATGGCCAGCGCGGCGAATACAGCCGCCAGCACGATCTCCGCCGCCAATTTTTGCCAGGCGCGCAAACCCAGGTTTTGCCGACGGCGGATCTTGAGTACGTCGTCCGTCAGACCCAGCAGGCCGCAGGCCAGAAAAATAAAGAGCAGCGCCCGCGTGACCCTGTCGCCCGGGCCGGAGAAGGCAATGGCGGCTGTGACGCCGATGAGAAAAACGAGCCCGCCCGCCGTCGGGGTGCCCGCTTTGCGCAGATGGGCTTCCGGCCCGTCCGCACGGATGCTCTGGCCCAGGCGCCGGCGCCGCAGGAAAGGTATCAAAGCGTAACCGGCGATCATGGTGACGATCCAGGCCGCGAGAGCGGCGCGGGCGGCGGCGGAAGCGTCCCACCCGCCGAAGACAGCCGCGGCGAGCGTCAGCGCCGCCAGCGCGGCGTAAACAAAGACAAACAAACGGTCAGACCTCTCTTTGGAGTTTACCGCTACATTTTACCACCGAAAACAATAAAATGCAAAAATTTCCCCCGTCACGGGTGTGCGACAAATGGCCGGAGAGGCGGGACGGGCAAGCCCGTCCCCTACGGGGTGATGCTGTACACTGTATCGTCCCGTCATTCCGGCTTCATGCCGGAATGACACAAAACACAAATTTGTCGCACCCTCGTCACTGTTGGCCATAGGCAAACCCTCCCTCGCGTCATTCCGGGCTTGTCCCGGAATCCAAAAAATTGCAACTAAAGCATAAATTGTTAACTGTATATAGTGAAAATAATCGCAATAAAAAAATTTTCTCGCGATACAAAATATTGCGTTTTGTGACCGCCGTGAGACCGAAAGGTGATATAATGTTTTTAGGCTGATGTGTCATTTTACCTAAACTGTTACATAATCGCGAAGACCTTGATTTTATCCGCCTTTTCGCCCCCTCCTTTTTGCTGAAAATCCCGCCGCCGGAGCTTCCGGCGGTTTTTTGTATGCCTGATGTATCAAGGGTTTTC
>JAISAH010000027.1 GCA_031266805.1 Gracilibacteraceae bacterium | reverse complement strand
TTGCAACGCTTTGTCCGTCATTGCCGGGTTGCGCTCGGAAGGAAAAAACCTTTACCAGAGCATATCAGAGATCTTCGGGAAAGCGGATGACTTTAGGTTAGGGTGTGAACTGTAACCAGAAAATGGGGCCGGCGACGCCTCCTTGCTCTTGGACGTTCAATATATGGTCCACGATGCTCGCGTACTGGGCATTGACAGTATATTTCAAATCGCCGGCGGCGTCAAGGGTCGCGACGCCATAGAAGTTTTTTTCAAAGGTGTCGCTCATGATCATGTCGTCTTCCATCTGCTTGTGTATTTTTCGGAGCCGCTGGCTACACTCGCCAAGGCTCCGCTTGGTCAGCAGCTTTTTCTTGTACGCCAGATCCAACAGGCCTTCAAAGGCAAAAAGAATGTCCTTGTCGAAAAGGTCTTCCGCTTTTTCCAACCATTCCAGCAAAATGGCATAGACCGAGTCGTTGCCATCGATTGAGACGAGAGGCTGTAATCCGAGGAACAGATCCTTTTTGTAGCTTGCCTGCAGTTCTTTGGCCAAGCGGATCTTCACCTGCTGGGCGATGTCGGCCTCATAGCCGGAGGGTACCGGGCAGATCTCAGTATGGAACCGCACCGGCGAGACGCCTGTATTGCTGTAGGGACAGGACTCAATGAAGCGGTAAATCTCGTCCTTCTTGCTGCTGATGATGTACCGCATGCTGCTTCCCGTGTCCAAGAAGGCGGCGCCAAACATGGTGAACTCTTTGTCGATGTACCCCATCTCGGCCATTTTTGAAAAGTCTTCGGCTATCTGCAGATCCTTGTTGACGACGCTGCCGTCGAACACCGAGGCTATCTGCTCCAAACGAATGGTCATGCCTTCCCGCCCCCTTGCATTAGATTGCGCACATTCGATTTGATGTCCATGGATACATAGATCTTGCCGTCCTGCTTGGTGACCCGGACGGGATAGCGGAGAAAATCGCTGAGTGTCTCAGCGCTGAATATTTCGTTCGTGCATCCCTGGAGGAAGCTGTACCCGTTGCGCAGCAGCAGGCAGCGGTCGAAGACCTCAATGATTTCGTCTGTATAGTGCGTGACGTAGATGATGGCCAGATCGGGATTTTCCGCCAGATCGCGGACCGTGTTCAGCAAGTGTTCGCGCGCGTAGATGTCAAGTCCTGTGCAAGGCTCGTCCAAAACGAGGATCTCCGGGTTCGGGAACAGGGCGCGGGCAATCAGGACGTTTTGGCGCTCGCCTCGGGACATCATGTCAAAGGACTGGTCGATCTTATCAGTCAGGTGCAACTCCTTGAGCAGTCGTTTGGCCTGAATGACGTCGGCGTCGCCGATGTCCCAGCGAGTGCCGAAGGCGCCAAATTTTCCGGACAGGACAATGTCCAAGGCTGATTCTTTGGAGTAGTATTTATCAAAGAAGGAGGAACTGACCAGCCCGATTCTTTTGCGGATGTCCAAGACGTTCTCGTCTTCGTAGGCTTCGCCAAAGACGCGGATGCTGCCGTGGGTTTTGGGCCTGAAGCCGGCTAGGATGGTCAGCAGCGTCGTCTTGCCGCTGCCGTTCATCCCGAAGACCACCCAATGCTCGCCGGGCAGCACTTCCCATGTGATGTCCTTCAGCAGGTACCGACTGCCGACTTTGTACGAAAGATCCTCCAGAGAAATGATAGCTTGTTCCATGCCAATCCCCGCCTTACGTGTTTAATATCTCGACCATGTCCACCGGTTCGTACAGGCTGATGTCCATGTCGTCGTCATCGTCTTTCAGATCCTGATCGCCGAGTATGATACATTCGCCGAGAATGTTCCGGTTGACGCTGTAGGGGACGCAAAAGCCGTTGTCGTCGATCAGCCCAAGGTTCTTGTTCTCCCAAGTCATTATCTCGCAGACCTTGGCGATGGTTCTTTGCTTGGTCCGCTCGTTGAAGTCCATATCAGGGTAGGCGTTGAAGCCGATCTCGTCCACGTAGTACTTGGCGTTGGCGTAGATTTCCGGTTCAACGCCGTACTCTATGCGGTCACAGTCATCACACATGATCTCCAGCCGAGCCTCGACCAAGTCGTTGAAAATGATCCGTCTCAGGGACAGCTTGCTACCGCAGTATTTACAGACGCAGCGCTTGGAGCGCTTTTTCAGGTGGACCATGCGCGCTTTGGAGTTGTGGGAAAAGTCCATTCCTTTCACCTCTATTGAAATGATTTAGAATACGGAAGCGCCCTTGGCGCTTCCGTATTCTCTGGGCCATTAGAGCCTTTTAGATCGTGATTTAAATAAAAGAAAATCAATATTCTTGCTCAAGGATCTGGTAGGCCGGGGCGCCCTCGCACTGGGCGGGCATCCTGACGCCGGCCAGCACAGCCCAAGTGGGCGCGGTGTCGATCTGGCGGATGATCCGTTTGGTGACGCAGTTCTGCTTGACGCCCTTACCGGCCATGAGAAAAATCGGCGACACGGAGGTGTCGGCTTCACCCCGGGTGGTCGAGAGACAGTCTGCGTGATCATAGTTGTAGCCTTCCGCCAGCCAGTAGCAGATGTCGCCGGCGTGGGGGCCGCCTTGGCCGAGGAGTACAGCGTCCCGGTTCCTCAGTGCCACGGACACGACCCGATGTCCGGTCTTTTTGTCCTTGTAACCGTAGAGGGCGGTCATGATCTCCTCTTCCAGTTCATACTTGTCCGCCGGGTCGACGATGCCGGTGGAGTCGCGGCCTTTGAGGTTGATATAGATGAAGCCCTCACGCTGGGCGATGGCTTTGGTCTTCGTCCAGTCGATCTCAGGCAGCTCGTTGCCTTGGGCATCGGTCTTCAGCACTGTGAAGCCGAGTTCCTGCATGAGCCGGACGTTGACACCGGAAATCTCGCCGAGCCACTGGATGTCGTGCTTCGGCGCCACTTGGGCGTGGTCGGAGAAGACGGACAGCGTCCAGCCCTCGTCCAAGAGGTGGACGAATTTGCCCAGGTAGTAGTCGGTCTGCACATAGACGTCTTCGATGAACTTCTCGTAGGCTTCATGGGGCAGCCGGTTGAAGTCCTTATCCGCCAGATGTTTGATGAACATATGGGTCTGGAGATCAATGGCGTGGAAGTGGGAGAACACCACGTCCAGCTTTTCGGTCTCAATGAGGTGGAGGATCGAGGCCGACTGCCAGTCGGCGGTCACATACCAGTTATCTAACATGCAGTCGGTGATTTGGAGCTTATCCTGATTGCCGAGCATGGTGGTAGGGGTTGGGTAGCCGATGTTTTCGGCGACTTCCTTGAAGAGCCTTTTCGGGTGCCAGACGCTGTCGTTCTCCGTGTCCATGGCTGCGGAGACCCACATGGACAGCCTGCTGCCATCGGGCTCAATGGTGAGGAGCTTGATATTGCGGTTGACCCGGTAGCGCTTGCCGTCCGGCTTCACCGCTTCGTCGATGACCTGACGGGCCATGACGCCGGTCTCCATGGTCACAATGGGTTCCGCGTCCTTTTTGGATTTGTAGAGAGCTACCCGATCGTATACGCCCTTTTCGTTTTTCAGGACCAGACAGGGCCGGCGAATCAGGCCCTTTGAAAACATGATGGTGAACTCCTTGGAACCGGTTGGAGCATTCTCCCAGCCGCTAGGTTCCTTAATCGGGGAGCGCACCACATCGCTGGGGTTTTCGGTCATGGTGGTTGTGCGCTGGCTCTCGGTCAATACCATGACGTGCATGCCGGACTCCAGATCCATTTCGGCAATGCTGCTTTCCATCATGACATCTTTGGGCTTGTCGAGCTCAAGGTTCTCAACAACGCAGGGGGCTACGGCATCCGAGGCTGCCCGGGCCGTAAACTCCAACTCTTTGATCTCCACGTTCGCGCCAACGAAGAACTCCGCGTCCACAGTCGCGACCGCCATGCCGACGCTGCCGGGGGAGGTGCCGTCCACCACCATGAGGTTGGGGCTGTCGGAAGTCGGGGGCCAGGCGCTGCCGGGCCAGTGCCAGACCAAAGTTTTGAGACCGGCTTCGGCGGTAACGTTCCAGAGGGGCTCCGCCTCGCACAGCCTGGAGTCAAGGTTGTACTCTACATAGTCCCGGGTCTTGGACTCGGAACTGCGCCAGAAGCCGGTAATGCCGTGGACGTTTGAATAGCAGCCTGTGGCGAGTGTCGTCCACATGGGCGGCGTGACGGTGGGGTGGCCGCCGAGCAACACCAGATCTTCGCCGGAGGCGCCCCTTTCCATCATCTTTTTTACATTGGGCATCTTGCCTTGAGCCACATACTTGCTGGTCAGGCTCGGATCCATGCCGTCGACACCTAGGAGCAGGAGCTTTTCGGTAGCAGGTTTTCTTTTCAGCATTTTTTACGTCCTTTCGTATTGATGTTTGAGCAGATCAATCAACCAAAAACGCCGGTTGTCACCAAGATCGGGGCGACGATGATGAAGGCCAGAGCCAAGATGAACTCCAGAATGGCTACAAATTTGTACACCAGACCGGGCGACATCCATTCCAGATTGCCGTGCATCATGGCGCCGAGGATCGATCCCGAGGGCATGAAGCAGCCCTGTACCGTGGCCGGAACAAAGAGGGCCACCAGAATCATCGGGTTGCCGCCGATGGCTGTGAGGAAGGAGTAGCCGATGGGCAGGAGGATGGTGATGGTGACGATGTCGTTGATGAAGTTCGTGACCAAGAGACCCAGCAGGGTAAAGCAGGTTATCAGCATGATGACCGACATGTTGGCAAATATCGGCGTGAGCGCCGCGATGATGGTGGGGAGGATACCGGTGTTGTCCGCCATCATGTTTGCCGACATAGAAAGCGCCGAGCTGACCAACATGAACAGGCCCCACGGCACGCCATGGCTCAAGCCGTCGGCTATATCCAGAAGGTTCTTGCCATTGTGCCGCGTGAACATCATCAGGATCGTGCCGCCGAGGAACACGCCGTTGATGCCGAGCTTGTCATTGACGATGATCCGAATGATGTTGCCGGCGGGCAGAAGGCTAGGCACTATCATCAGTATGATCAACGCGCCCAGATAGAACAAGGCCCACTTCTGGAAATGGTCAAACCGCATCTTATAGGGCTCGCGTTTGCTTATCGTCACTTCAACCTTGGGGCGGACGACGTAGCGGATGATAATGTAGACGAGGGGGATGAACACAATATTGATGAAGAGACCTATCAGCAGATAGACCGGGAAGTTGAGGGTAAACTCTGGGTCAACAGTTCTTGCTACGCCCTGGCCCATGATGGCAAAAGCGTTGTACGGCATGATCATGGAACCGCTGCCGCCGACGACCATGATTCCGCACAGGACGACGGCGACGTAGGCGGACTTCGGTTTGGCGCCGATCTCCTTGGCGACATCGTAAAACAGGGCCCAGAGTATGATCGCGGTCGCGATAACATTCGTGGACAGCATGCCAAGGACGGCGGCCGCGATGAAGAACATCAGCATCAGGTGCCAGGGGCTTTTTTGGGCAAACCTCACCGAGATGATCCAGAGAGCTATCTCCCTGAACACGCCGGTGCGCTCAAGGCCGTAGCAAAACACCAAGCAGGCGATCAACAGGAAAGAGGTTTGGTTGCCGAAGGCGCCGGCGTAGTTCGAGACGACTGTGCCGGCGCCATGGAAGGCCATGACGATGAAACTGATAAGGCTGGACCAGACGAGCTCGCCCCGAGCCCAAGCGAAGAGACAGCCGATGAACACGCCGAAAATCTTCATGCCGAGGGGAGTCATCACTCCGATCGGCGGCAGGTAGCCAAAAAAGATCATGATGAACAGCGTGATGCCGATGGTGATGAAGAAGGAACGGTCTTTTGCTTTCGCTGACTGCGGGCGGGTTTGTTCTGGTTCTGACATATTAATTCCTCCGTTACATTTGTTGGTCTCTTTAACAAGGGATCAGCGTAGCGGGGGCAGGGGAAACAGGGGCGCCGATGCGGCCCCTGTCTGCCTGTTCGTTCTCAGTATTCCTGTGCAAAGATCTGGTAGGCCGGGGCGCCTTCGCACTGGGCGGGCATCCGGACGCCGGCCAGCACGGCCCAGGTAGGCGCGGTGTCGATCTGGCGGATGATCCGGTCGGTGACGAAGCCCTGCTTGACGCCCTTGCCGGCCACAAGAAAAATCGGCGACACGGAGGTGTCGGCCTCGCCCCGGGTGGTGGAGAGAGAGTCGGCGTGGTCGTAGTTGTAGCCCTCGGCCAGCCAGTAGCAGATGTCGCCGGCATGAGGGCCGCCCTGACCCAGGAGTACGGCGTCCCGGTTCCGCAGTGCCACGGACACGACCCGATGTCCGGTCTTCTTGTCCTTATAACCGTAGAGGGCGGTCATGATCTCCTCTTCCAGCTCGTACTTATCCGCCGGGTCGACGATGCCTGTGGAGTCGCGGCCTTTGAGATTGATGTAGATGAAGCCCTCACGCTGGGCGATGGCCTTGGTCTTTGTCCAATCAATCTCCGGCAGTTCGTTGCCGTTCTCGTCCTTCTTCATGATGGTGAAGCCGAGTTCTTCCATGATCCGGATATTGACGCCGCAGATCTCGCCCAGCCACTGGATATCGTTTTTCGGCGCCACCTGGGCGTGGTCAGAGAAGACGGACAGCGTCCAACCCTCGTCCAAAAGGTGGACGAATTTGCCCAGATAGTAGTCGGTCTGCACATAGACGTCCTCCATGAACTTTTCGTAGGCCTCGTGGGGCAACCGATTGAATTCCTTCTCCGCCAGATGCTTGATAAACATGTGGGTCTGGAGGTCGATGGCGTGGAAGTGGGAGAACACCACGTCCAGCTTTTCGGTCTCAATAAGGTGGAGAATTGAGGCTGACTGCCAGTCAGCGGTCGTGTACCAGTTGTCAAGCATGACGTCCGTGATCATGAGCTTGTCCTGGTTGCCGAGCATGGTGGTGGGAGTCGGATAGCCGATGTTTTCCGTGACTTCTTTGAAAAGGCGTTTCGGATGCCAGACGCTGTCGTTCTCGGTATCCATGGCGCTGGAAACCCACATGGTCAGTTGGCTGCCGTCAGGCTTGAGAGACAAGAGCTTGATGTTGCGGTTGACCCGGTAGCGCTTGCCGTCCGGCTTCACCGCCTCATCGATGACCTGACGGGCCATGACGCCAATCTCCAGGACCACGATAGCCTCGGCGTCCTTCTTTGTCTTGTAGATCGCCACTTTGTCGCAGACGCCCTTGTCGTTTTGCAGGATCAGGCAGGGCCGGCGCAACAGGCCTTTGGAGTACATGATGGTGAACTCCTTAGCGCCTTTGGGGGCGTTCTCCCAACCGCTGGGCTCCTTGATCGGCGAGCGCACCACGTCGCTGGGGGCTTCGGTCATGCTGGTGGTCTGCTGCCCTTCGCTCATGACGATGACGTGCATGCCGCTTTCGAAGCTGGTTTCGGCGATGCTGCCACCCATGGGGCCGCTTTCCTTGGGTCCGGTGTCCAAGTTTTCCACGACACAGGGCGCGACGGCGTCCGTGGCCGCGCGAGCGGCAAACTCCAGTTCCTTGATGTCGACGTTGGCTCCGACGAAAAACTCGCCGTCCACGGTAGCAACGGCCATGCCCACGCTGCCGGGGGAGGTGCCGTCTACGACCATGAGGTTGGGATTGTCGGAAGTCGGGGGCCAGGCGCTGCCGGGCCAGTGCCAGACCAAGGTCCTCAGTCCTGCCTCGGCCGTGACGTTCCAGAGGGACTCCGCCTCGCAGAGCCGTGAGTCGAGGTTGTACTCAATGTAGTCGCGGGTCTTGGTCTCGGAACTCCTCCAGAAGCCGGTGATGCCGTGAACGTTGGAGTAGCAGCCCGTGGCGAGTGTCGTCCACATGGGCGGCGTCACTGTGGGGTGCCCGCCGAGAAGTACCAGATCCTTGCCTGAGGCGCCCCTTTCCATCATCTTCTTGATATTTGGCATCTTGCCCTGAGCCACATACTTGCTGGTCAGACTCGGATCCATGCCGTCAACGCCGAGGAGCAGGAGCTTTTCAGTTGCCGGTTTTCTCTGTAACATTCGCTTCACCCTTTCGTTTTTATTTGTTTCGATGATTATTAAAAAGTATAATGAGCAATTGGACAAATTGTCTAACAGTTTATCTAAATAATCAACACTCGATAGATAGGCATCATCGATAACTTTTATACCGGTATTCATTTTACTTATTTGTAAAAATAGGGTCTGGACAGGCATGGATAGCAAGCGGCAGAGCCTTTTTAACGCATCAGGTTTTTAAATATTTCCGCAGCGTATTATTGTAAATTTAAATAACAAATTGACTATTCTGAAGTTAATTGCGATAATAGGTGAGGTCACTATGTACATTTATGACAAATGGAGGGAAATCACGATGGGTTTGGATCAGCTTGACGGCAGCACCTTCGATGCGAAAATATTCGACGAGGGAGGAAAGTGTTTGGTGATGTTTTCGCGGAAGAACTGCCATGTCTGCAAAGAAGTGACGCCTATGCTTGAGGATCTCAGCCCGGAGTACGCAGGGCGCTGCGGGTTTTACTATGTGGACGTGGAGGACGACCCTGTACTGTACAAGAGATTCCCGCTAAAGGGGGTGCCATCGCTACTTTTCTTTAATCAGGGCGAGTTTCAGGGACGTTTGGCCGGCAAGGTAGAGGAAGACGCAGTTAGAGAAAAAATAGAAACATTATGAGCTCATAATCAGTATTAACAATTGCCCTATAAGAATACAGTATTTTACAACGCCTTTGTTATGTATTATGATAGAGATGCCGATGAGGCGATAATACAAAGGAGGCGTTTCAAAATGTTAGCTATTTTTGCTGTTGTTGCAGGTTTTGTCATCCTTGGGGTCGTGAGGGCGTTTTCTTTCCGTGGTCTCGAAGAGTATAGGCAGTACCTGTCGTATTTTGACAGCGTCACGCTGGAGCAGGCCGGATTTTACCCTGCTAAGGAAACCGCCGAGAACGATTGCATGTCCACGGATTACCTTAATGCACTGTCCCAGTACCGCAGCGCTGCTCCGTGTCTGGAATGCATTTGAAGTCTAATACCTCCAAAAAAACGGCAGCCGGCAATCGAAATTTTTACGCATAGAACAGGCGTGCATCTCTGCGCTAGCAGAGTGGCGCGCCTGTTCTGTTTATCGTAACCTCCGCCCCTGCGGAAGGGTTCTTCTAAATGAGTTTTTGTTCCAGGGCTATGCGGACGGCGTCGCGCTGGTTTTCCGCTCCGACTTTTTCTTCCAGCAAGTTTATGGAAGATTTTACCATGGCGAGCGGCAGATTCAGCTCGGTAGCGATCTGCAGGCGGGAACGCCCGTCGGCCAAGGCGCGCAGCAATTCGGCCTCGCGCTGGCTCAGACGCACTTGCTCGCCTAATTGATGCTCTTTCCTATATTCTTTGGCGATAAATTGGATTTTTTTAGAAAAAGCGGACGATTTACGGTTGATTTTTTCCAGCCAGCCAAGCGGAATGGAATTGCGAGGGTCTTTCATAGCCGCGGCCGTCAGCGCGCGCGTGTCGGCGCCCTTGGTGACGAAAAAAATATCCAGCGAGTTCGGGGCGGAGACGGCGTAAGCCTCGCGCAGCAGATCCAGCGCCTCTTTCCGCTGTTTGAGCCGAAAACGGGTAACGGATTCCAGCACCAGAAACTCAATGCGCGCCGGCAGACAAAACCACTCATGGCCGATATCCCGGTAAGCCTGCAGACAGACGAGCAGTTCCTCGTGTCTCCTGTCCGCCAGATAGCCCATATAGCGAGTCAGATTTTCAAACTCTATCTGCGTGAGGGTCGCGAATCTGCGGCTGTCGGGGCTCAGTTTCAGCCAGTCGGCCACCAGCCCCGTCTGACCCAGCATCACGTAATACCAGCCGATCACTATGTCATAATGCATGGGGCCGTCCGTATAATCCTCATTGGCCAGCTGTTTTTGTAGCCGGCGCAAATTGGCTTGGACGGCGTCATATTTTCCGGAGGCCAGAGCGGCGCAGAGCAAAAAAAAGACGGCCCGGTTCTCGATTTCATATTGTTTGTTATCGATGGCCTGGAACATGGCCTGCAAAGCAAACTTAACGCAATTGTTCAAATCGACGCGCATATAGGCCGCTTCCGCTCTAGCCAGATCGCTCAAACCGACGCCGCAGCCGGGCAGGGGGCGGGAAAGATGAGGGACGGCGGCGTCAAGCGCGGCGATATAAGATTCCGGGGCGCCGGCTTTTGTTTCACCCGCTCTGGAGACGAACATGGGCAGCGTAAAATTGTTCACCGGGGCGTCCGGGGCGTCAAATCCGCCTTTGATGTAATATTCATCCGCTTGGACGCAGTCGGCCGGAAAACTGTAGTCATGAGTGAAAGCGCAGGTGAACAGTTTGATCAGAGCCAGATTAACATAAGAGTGACAAAGCAGGCGGTTGATTTCCGGGTCGGCGGTCGGCGCCGCCCCATACCGGGCGATGATATCCGCGAGTTCGGTCCGTGCTTCATCATAACGCTCCAGCGACGTCAGACAGCGAACACGGATGGTGAACAGACGGAGCGTAGAGCGAAAAGCCGCCGGGGGCAGCCCGTTGACGAGCGGAAGCAGAAATTCGGCCGTGGCTCTCGGCAGTACCAGCGGCAAATTGGTGACGGTCACAGCCAGATTATCATAATCGCCGGCTTTTTCGTAGTAACCGATAGCGTCCAGCCAGGCCTTGCGCGACTCGCTCCATTCGGCGGCCAGCCGGTAAACGGCCTGTTTTTCCGCGGCGGACGTTTCCTCCGCCTGCTCGCGCAGATAAGTGATCAGTAACGGATGCAGGCGGTAAGAGTTCAGGTAGCCGTCGAACCGGATAAAGGCGCTGTATTGCTCCAGCGCGCGTAAATGTTCTTTATCCGCCCGTTTTTCCAGAAATTCCAGCGGCAGATGGGGCAAGAGAGACAGAGAGACTAAAAAACGGCGGAAAGCGGGGGAAGCCGGGGCCAGCTCCCGGTCGATCAAAGCCTGTGAATTAAAGCGCATGGCGTTGATAGCGTCCGGCAGAGAAACATCCTTTTTCAGAGCCTGACACACGCTGTCCACCGCGAGAGCCCAGCCCGCCGTTTCATTGCGGATCAGAGCGGCGCTTTGCGGCGGCGGAGGCGCTGCCGTGTCCGCCGCGGACTGGCGCAGACAGGCGCTTATTTCATCTTCCGTAAAACGCAGCGTGTCTTCAGTCAAGACGGCGGCGTGACCTTTGGACAGCATGCTCACGGTATTGATCGGCGGTTCCGTGCGGGAAATGATGAGTTCCGTGACATTAGGCAAAGGGGTGTTGATGATCTTATCGATAAAGTTCAGCACTTCCTCATTGTATAGGAGATGAAAATCATCAAAAACATAAATGTAATTATGCATAGGGGCGTTGCTGTCGTCCATCAAGGCGGCATAGCGGGCGAAACGCTCCGGCGTATGGGGAAAGCCCGCCACCGCCAGCTGGCGGGCCGTGTCCGCGTTGTGGCGGGAGAGGGCCTGCGTGTAGTTTTCCCAAAACCGCGCCGGCTGGTTATCATCCCCGGTGAGCTGGGTCCAGGAGACGACAGCGTCACAGGTTTGCAGGAAAGAATAAACGGCCCGGGTTTTGCCGTAACCGGCGCCGGCCAGCACCAGACAAAGGGGGTGGCTCGTCGCCTGGGCCAGCAAGGACTCTACCCGCGGGCGCCGCACGGTTTTCAGACCTCGCGCCGCGAAGCGGCGGCGCCGGCTGTGCGCGGGAAAGGCAGCACGTCCCTGATATTTGTCATGCCGGTCATGTGCATGACCGCCCGTTCAAACCCCAAGCCAAAACCGGCGTGCGGCGCCCCGCCGAAACGGCGCAAATCCAGATACCAAGCGTAATTTGCCTCCGGCAGCCCGAGTTCCGCCAGCCGCGCCCGCAGCACTTCCGGCCTTTCCTCTCTCTGGCTGCCGCCCGCCAGTTCGCCGATGCCCGGCAGAAGCAGATCCATCGCCGCCACGGTTCGTCCGTCGTCGTTGGCCCGCATGTAAAAAGCCTTGATTTCCCGGGGATAATCCGTGACAAAAACCGGGCCGCCCCATATTTGCTCCGTCAAATAACGTTCGTGTTCCGTTTGCAGATCCGCTCCCCAGCGGGCTTCGTAACGGAAAGCGCCGTTATGACGCGTGAGCAAAGCGACGGCTTCCGTGTAAGTCGTCCGGGCGAATTCCGCCCCCGCCAGTTTCTCCAGCCGGGCGGTCAGGCCTTTTTCCACGAAGCGGTCGAGAAAGGCGAGCTCCGCCTCCGCCCGCGTTAAAAGGTCCCGCGCCAGGTATTTGACCAAATCCTCGGCCAGATCCATATCTTCGCTCAGGCCGGCGAAAGCGATCTCCGGCTCTATCATCCAGAATTCAGCCGCGTGCCGCGCCGTGTTCGAGTTTTCCGCCCGAAAAGTCGGGCCGAAGGTATAGACTTTGCCGAAAGCGTGCGCCAGAGCTTCCGCTTCCAGTTGGCCGCTCACGGTCAGGCTCGCTTCGCGGCCGAAAAAATCCGCGCTGAAATCCACGGCTCCGGCGCCGTCCCGCGGCAGGCGCTCCATATCCAGCGCCGTGACGCGGAACATTTCTCCCGCCCCCTCACAGTCGCTGGTGGTGATGACCGGCGTATGCACGCAGACAAAACCGTTTTCCCACATGAAACGGTGCGTCGCCAGGGCCAGAAGCGACCGGATGCGGAAGACGGCGGCGAACACGTTGGCCCGCGCGCGCAGATGGGGCAGGCCGCGCAAAAAATCCAGGCCGTGCCGCTTTTTTTGCAGCGGGTAATCGGCGGGACTGGTCGCGTAAATATGGACCGCCTCCGCCAGAAGTTCATGGGATTGGCCGCCGGCCGGGCTGGGCCGCAGCCGGCCGGTCACGGACACCGACGAGCCGGCGCCGAGTTTGACCGCTTCCGCGTATTCGGCGAGCGATTCCGCTTCGAGCAGCACTTGCAGGGAAGCGAAACAAGAGCCGTCACTTAAGTCGATGAACCCGATCCGCCCGGAATCCCGCGCCGATTTGACCCAGCCGTCCACCCGCAGGGTTTGTCCGGCCAAAGCGGCCGGATCACGCAATATCGTTCGTATTTCTGTTCTTCGCAAGATTTTTCTCCAGATTTTTCCAGTCAGGCGATCTCAGTCCGGACGCCGTCCGCGCCGATATTTTCCCGGTAGATGGAGCGGCAGCGGTCGAGGAAAAGCTGCATCGAGGGAGAAACGGCCGCCGCGTGGTTTTTGATCGCGTAGCATCCCCAGGCGCCGTTGCTGATCTTCAGGGGTTTCAGGCGCACACCCGAAGCGTGGCCGGCGCCGGGCGGGCTGGAGCCGAAACAAAGAGCTTCGTTGCGGGCGGCCATCCCGAGCGCCAGATGAAAATCCAGCGTCGCCAGCAGATAACTGGGCGTAAAGCCCCGCAAGGCGCATTCCTTTTCCAAAAGAGCGTGCAGATCCATATCGGCGCCGAGGGTCACAAACGGCTGCTCCCGCAGATCGTTCACATCAAGCCAATGTTTGGCCGCCAGCGGGTTTTTCTCACTCACCAGCAGATAAACCCCTTCCTGCCAGAGCGGCAGGGCGTCGAATTCAGCGACAAAATCCGGCGCGGTGCGCAAGATCCCGAGCAAAGCTTCACCGCCGGCGATTTTTTCCCGCACGCCCGCGTCCGTCCGTTCCTCAAAAGACCAGATCGCGTCGTCATTTTCCGCCTGACGGCCGAAAAGAGCCTGCGGCGGCAGGGGATGCAGGGCGCCGATGCCGAAGACCACGGCGAGACTCTCCCGCTCCTGCTCGCGTTCCTGCTCCTGTTTGCGCCGCCAGACCGCCAGCGCGGATTCCAGCGTGCCGAACGCCTTAAGGACGCCGGCGACGTTTTCATAGAGCATACGTGCGAGCGGCGTAGGGCACAGTTTATTTTTGTCGATAAAAAACAGAGATTCGCCCAGTTCTTTTTCCATATCATGGATAGTGCGGGACAGCGCCTGCCGCGAAATATATAGTCGCTCAGAAGCTCTCGTGTAGTTCAGTGTCTGACTGATGACCGCAAAATAACGTAATTGCTGAATATCCATATTTCGCACTCCTTTGAGCGGTCGGGCGCAACCGGTTACTGTTCAGAGACGCCTCCGTCATTCCGGCTTCATGCCGGAATCCATCTCCGTTCCCTGTCTCAACAGTGTTTGGATTCCGGAACAAGTCCGGAATGACAGGAGCCACGGTGTAAACGCGGGTCTGGATTGCTTCGTCGCTACGCTCCTCGCAATGACGATGGGGCCTGAACTGTAACCGCAACCGGTGATTGCGCTTACGGCACAAGATAATTGCTTGGCAAAGATATTCCATTTCGTTATAATTTAGGTAAGTAAAAATAATGATACATGCTCAGGCGGCAAAAGTCAACCGATTTTCGCCGCGCGCCAGCAAGAGACGACCGTCCCCGCCCAAGGCAAAGCAATTCAGACCCGCGTTTACGCCCCAACTCCGTCATTCCGGCATCAAGCTGGAATGATGGGAGGAGAACTGGCAATCGAAAGGAGAAGGAAAATGGATTCAGAAAAGAAAAATGTTTCCAGAAGGGATTTCCTGAAAACCGCCGCTGTCGGCGCCGGCGCGGCCGGTGTAGCTTCGCTGGGATTATTGGCCGGGTGCGCTCCGCAGGCTAACTCCAGCGGCGGCGGCGCCCTGGCGGCCGGAGGAACGCCCGCCGCCGCCGGCGAGACTAAATGGAGCTGGGAAACGCCGCCCGCGCCGATAGCGGACAGTGAGATCACCGAGACCATCGAGATGGACATTGTGGTGATCGGCGCCGGCATCTCCGGCTGCGCCTGCGCCTGCCGCGCTTCGGAATTAGGCGCTTCCGTCGCCGTGGTGGAAAAAAAGAGTTTTCCGTCCTCGCGCGGCGGCCACTACGGCGGTTATCAGACCAACGCCATGACGCGCAACAATTTGACGAACGTACCGCTGGATCAGATCGCCGCAGAGTGGCTGCGGTTTGAAGGAAACCGATGTAAGCAAAAAATAGTGTACCGGTATCTGGAGAACTCCAGCCGGGTCATCAACTGGCTCGAAGATTTCAGCAAAGACTTCGGCGAAGGCCCGCTGACCATCACCCCCATCACCACTCATTACGTCGGCCCCTATTACTATGAACACATCGGCACGCACGTCATCTTCGGCGAATATCCAGAAAATACCAATAATATCAACGCGCCGGTGTATTTTATGTGGAAAAAAGCGGAGGAACTGGGCGCAATATTCCATTTCGACGCGCCGGCTGAACAGCTCGTGCTGGAAGAAGGCCGGGTGACGGGTGTTATCGCCAAGACGGCGGACGGCTATAAAAAATTCACGGCCCGAAAAGGCGTGCTGATGGCCAGCGGCGATTTCAGCGGCGATGAGGAAATGATGCGCTGTTACGCCGATCCGACGGCTCTGAAATGCGATCACAACAGCTATATCCCGGCCGGCGCTAACACGGGCGACGGACAGAAAATGGGCATGTGGGCCGGCGGCCATATGTATCTCGGCCCGGCCTGTTCGCCGAGCATGATCCATCTGATCCGCTACTGCACGCTCTGCTTTGGTTTCATGTATGTCAACGCCGCGGGCAGACGCTTTATGAATGAGGACACCTGGATCCAGGCCAAATCCGTCCGTATTTTGAACCAGCCCGGCGACAACAGGTACGCTTACAGCGTATTCGACGCCGATTGGCAGGGGCAGGTCGTGGATTCCATCCAGTACGGCGGCGGTCAGTTTTGGGATAATATGTCACATCTGGTAGGCGAACCCTTCGATTTCGGTTCTCCCGACGACCCCTGGTCGCCGCTCGGCACGCTGGAAGCCGGATTCCGCGATGAAATGGCTTTCAGAGCCGACACGCTGGAAGAACTCGCCGCTTTGATGGGGGTGGACGAAGCGGTTTTCCTAGCCGAAGTCGAGAAATACAACGCCTCTTTTGACGCGGGGGTCGACGATGATTTCCATAAACGGAAAGAACTGCTGACGCCGATCCGCACGGCTCCTTTTTACGCCGTCAAATTCGGCCCCTCCATCCTGACGATGCCCAACGGTTTGGAGATCAATGAAAAACTGGAAGTGCTGGACGACGACCTGAATCCCATTCCCGGCCTTTACGCTTCCGGCAATGCCAGCGGCGGCCGTTACGCCGTGGATTATCCCGTCGTGATGAACGGCAACAGCCACGGCAGCGCGATGACCTTTGGCTTCCTGGCTGGGGAAGACCTGGCTAACTCATAAGACTCAAGAGACGACGACCGCGCGGGACGGCGGCGCCCTGACAAGGCGCCGGCTGTGCCGCCGGTTACATAGAAGCGGCGGGGGATAAGTAAGCGGTTTGGATAAGCAGGAAAGCAGCGGCGGCATGGCGAATAAAAAGAGATTGCTCACTCCCGGCAAAGTGGCGGCCGTGCTGGCCATACTCGCTGTTTTAGCGGTCGGCGGCGGTTTTGGCGTCATGAAGGCGAGTGACGCTCCCGCGTTTTGCACGCTGTGTCATAATATGCAGAAATACTATGACTCGTTTTCCTTCAGCCAGACGGATGAAAAAACCGGCGAGGATTACGATCTGCTGGCTAAACGGCACGCGGAGTCCGCCGACCGGCTGGTCTGCCATGACTGCCACGAGGCGTCTCTGCCGCTGCAAATAGAGGAGGCCGTGAAATACGTCACGGGCAATTACCTGGAACCCTTGGACAGGCGGGATTTTGGCGACCAATTCTGTCTGGACTGCCACGACTTTGAGGAGGTCAAACAGATAACGCGGGAGCGTTTCGCCGACGTGAGCGCCCCGCCGTTCAATGTCGCCAATCCGCATGATTCCCATAACGGCGAGCTTGATTGCAGCGTTTGTCACCGGATGCATCAGAAGCAAACCTTGCTCTGCGCTCAATGCCACGAATTAAAATGGACAAACGAAGTCCTGCGGGATCCGGTCTGGATCCCCAAACCGTTGTATGAATAGTCTGATAATTTCTTAGGGAATGCTTCATTAACGGAGGTTGAAGGTTTGGCGCTGGTCTTTGCGAATCTGGGCGCGTTTTATGGCGCCTTTCTCTTATACGCGGGCGCGGCGGCGGCTTTTTTACTGCGCCGTTCCGCCGGCGCTCTCCTGCTCGCCCGCGGCGGCTTTATCCTGAATATCGCGGCTGTCGCCGCCCGCGCCGCCCGCGCCGGCGCGCTGCCGCTCGCCAACAGCTATGAATTTATTTTGCTTTTCGCGCTGGCGGCGGTCTTTCTTTTTTTGCTGCTGCTGGGAAGGGGGCAAGATCCGGCTGTAGGCGGCGTCCTCTTTTCTCTGGTCGCCTTGCTTTTTCTCGTCGTCTTTCTTTTCCTCCGCCCTCAGATCACGGCGGTCCAGCCGCTGCCGCCGGCTTTGCGCAGTCTTTGGCTGATCGCCCATGTGCTGGCGGCGGTGCTAGCCTATGGCTCTTTTCTCTTCGCCGCGGCTCTGGCCGCTATCCGTCTCCGCCGCAGCGCGGAAAAAGAGGACGCCGCTTTTGCCCGGCGTCTCTATCATATAGTTTTCCTGGGTTTTGCCGCTCTCTCCGTTTCCATCGGGCTGGGCGCCGTGTGGGCAGAGCAGGCCTGGGGCAGTTACTGGACCTGGGATCCCAAGGAAACCTGGGCTCTGGTGACTTGGATCATCTACGCCCTATACCTTCACCTCAGCCGCCGCCGGGCCTGGACGGAGCGAACAGCCTGTCTCGCGGTCTGTATCGGGTTTATCGTTGTGCTGTTCACCTTTTTCGGCGTCAATTTCCTTTTGCCCGGTCTGCACAGTTATGCTTAGACCCGTCTGGCGGTTTTTAGCTTCCATGCGGGTCGGGCTGGCCATTTTGGCGATGATCGCCGCTATGGCCGCTATGGGGACTTTCCTCTGGCCCGGCCTTTTTTTTCGTTCTCCTCTTTTCCTCCTCCTGTTCATCCTCCTGTTCGCGCAGATGACATTCTGCGGCCTGCATAATCTGCGCCGCCTGCGGTCGCCGGACCCGCGTTCTTGCGCATTGTTTCTCATACACGCCGGAGTGCTGCTGATACTCATCGGCGCGGGCGTCAACGCGAGATCCGGCCTGACGGCGACCATGCCTTTGCAGCCGGGAGAGGAAGGAGACGCGGCGGCGGCGCTGGAATTGCCGGGAGGAGAGCCCCTCTGGCTGCGCCTGGACAGTTTTGATATCACATTTTATGACGACGGTTCACCGTCTCAATACTATGCCCGGCTGACCGCGCGAACAGCCGGCGAGACCAGACAGGCGGAGATAAGCGTGAATCACCCCTTGTCTTTGAGCGGTGTCAAAATATACCAGCAGAGTTTCGGTTACCTCTTTTGGATATGGGAAGAAGGAGGAGAACCGCAGGCCCGCAGGCTGGGGGAAAGGATACCGCTGACCGGCGCGGCCCTAGAGCTCTACCATTATATCCCAGCCTTTGACGAAGAGACCGCCGCGGATACAGGACGTTTGCGTCCGGACGATCCGCGGCTGGTATATTTGGTACGCGAAGACGGTGGCGGCGAAGTGTATATGGGATTGGCGGCGCCGGGCGAGAAGATAGAAGCGGAAGGAAAAACTCTGCTGTTTGAGCGCGTGGATATGTACACGGTCCTGCGCCTGAAGACCGACCCCGGACTCACACCCGCCGCCTGCGGGGCGATCATGCTCATGGCGGGAGCCTGTCTGGGATACGCGGCGGCGCGGACACGTTTTTTTAAGCAATGATTGTACATAATGTCAGTGTGGAGCCTTGAATTCCGCGTTTTCAGATGATATACTGAGTATAGAACGCCAGTTTTAACGCGCGGCGCGAGTTATTTCAAATAAACGGTAAATTCGCGGCGCAAACGAAATAGGAGTAAATATTATGCCAATTAAAAATAAATATTCTGTACTGTTTTCCCCAATCAATATCGGCGCGGTAACGATCAAAAATCACTTTGCCATGGCGCCGATGGTTTTGAGCCATGATTTTGCGGACGGGGCCTTTACGGATAAAAGCATAGCCTACTACATGGAAAGAGCTAAAGGCGGAGTCGGGTTGATTTTTACCTGCGCCGCCAAGGTCGACTATGTGATCGAACCGCTGAAAAAGAGCGGTCTCGCCCCTAATAAAGATCCGCGGGTCTTCATCGAAAAATTGTCAGAATTCACCAAGCAGTTGAGCGAGTATGACACAAAGCTCTTCGTACAGCTTTCAGCGGGGATCGGGCGTTCCGTTTTTCCCACCGCCGCTTTTCCGGACGGGTTTGTGGCGCCGTCGCCGGTTTCCAACAGGTGGGACCCGGCAATTATACATCGCGAACTGACGGCGGGGGAAATACGGACGATCGTCAGGGATTTCGGCACGGCGGCGAAAAACTGTAAAGACGGGGGCGCGCACGGCGTTGAGATCCACGCTTTGCATGAAGGGTATCTGCTGGATTGTTTCGCGATGGAACTGTTCAACCAGAGGACGGACCAATATGGCGGCAGTTTGGAAAATCGCCTGCGCTTTGCCCGGGAAATACGGGAAGAGATCCTTAAGACCTGCGGCGATGATTTTCCGGTCAGTATGCGGTTCAGCTTAAAAAGTTTCATTAAGGACCTGCGGGTCGGAGGCTTGCCGGGCGAGACTTTCACGGAAAAAGGCCGCGACATTGCGGAAGGGCTGGAAATAGCCAAATTGCTGCAGGAATATGGCTATAACGCGCTGAACGTGGACGCGGGAAGCTACGATTCGTGGTATTGGGCCCACCCGCCTTTGTATCATTATCCGGGGGTATATCTGCCCTTCGCGGAGCAAGTTAAAAAAACCGTGGACATTCCGGTGATTTGCGCCGGTATCCTGGGAGATCCGCATTTGGCGCTGGACGCCTTTGAAAGCAGGAAACTGGACATCGTTGCTTTTGGCCGGCCGCTGATCGTGGATCCCGCCATATGCAACAAGATCCAGACCGGAAAAACAGAGGAGATCATACCGTGCCTGTATTGCCATGAGGGCTGTATGAGTCTGACGCGCCCGCGCCGGTCCTCCTGCGTCGTCAATTACCGGGCGGGGCGTGAAATCGACAGACCTTCTCTCGGCAAAGCCGCCGTCGCAAAACAAATCGCCATCGTAGGCGCGGGCCCGGCGGGGCTGGAATGCGCGAGACTGTTGGCGGAAAAAGGGCATACCGTGACCGTCTATGAAAAATCAGACGATATCGGCGGGCTTTTCCGTTACGCGGCGAAATTGTATTTCAAAAAAGCCGGGCTTCATTTGCTTGATTGGTGGCGGTATCAGTTGGCAAAAGCGGACGTCAATATTCAGTTTAACACGGAAGTCGGCGCGGACAGCCCGTTTTTGCGCCAAGACGACGTGATTATCTGCGCCACGGGCGCCCGCGAGTTTATTCCCATCATCGCCGGTATAAACAGGCCGCACGTCTTGACGTTAAAACAAGTTTTGGCCGGAGCGGAAACAAAAGGCCCGGTGGCCATCGTCGGCGGCGGTATGAGTGGCTGTGAAATCGCCTTGGCGCTGTCGGCCGGCGGGGAAAAAACCGCGATCGTGGAGATGGCCGAAAAACTGATACCCAAAGGAGCGCCACTCCCCAATTTGCAGATGGTGTCTGAGATGCTTGTCTCTCAGCGGGTCGAGCAATACACGGACGCCAAGGTCGTCGAAATCAAAGAATCGTCCCTATGTTTTGAGCAGAAGGGAAAAATCAGTGAGATCCCCGCCGGGAGCGTCGTCCTCGCTTTGGGTTACCGCTCCGACGACGCGCTTTTCCAATCGCTTAAACAAATATTCCCCCAGGTTTTCTGCGTCGGCGACGCGTTAAAAGTGGAGGATATTCTTGAAGCCGTAGCGGATTCATACGAAATCTGCAAAAACATCTGAGACCCGATCCCCTCCGCCCTAACCCCTCCGCCCCCTGCGGGAACCCTCTAAAAGGCCGGACGTACGGCGTTTTTCCCGTCTGCCGCCATCATTTGAAGTGGGGTATGTTTAGCTATCTCGTTGCTTTTCTTCTTGCCATCGGAGCAGGCGTAGCCAACCACTATCTCTGCAAATGGCTGGATGGCAAGACGACCAAAGAGCGCCAGCCTTAGAACCGGAAACAGGAACCCCCGGAGTAGCAGCTCCGGGGGTTCCTGTGTGAAGGCACATTATCTCGTTGATCTTCTTGCACTCACATTGTAACCCGTACATACCCCGGATGTCAATATTGTTTTTTGAGATTTTAGTGTGAATCAAATGGCTGCTTTATTTTCAAACAGTTCCTTAGCACGAGGGGACGGAAAAGCATACGAAGGGGATAGATAAAGTGCAAAAGGCTTAGAAATCAGTGTGTTATCAGTCGGTACGCCCGACGACTTCATCAGTCTGACAGACATTGCGAAATTCAAGAACTCCGAATTTCCTGCGGACGTTGTGAAAAACTGGTTGAGAACACGCTTTACAATTGAGTTCCTCGGCATTTGGGAGCAAATCAATAACCCCCATTTTAAACTGGTCGAATTCGACCAGTTTAAGCGCGAGGCTGGTGCAAACGCGTTCGTACTTTCGCCGCAGAAGTGGATTGAAACTACCAACGCTATAGGGATGATTTCGCGTTCGGGGCGCGGCGGCGGCACCTTCGCGCACGTTGATATTGCGTTCGAGTTTGCGTCTTGGATTTCGCCGGAATTCAAGCTGTACATCATAAAAGATTATCAGCGCCTGAAATCCGATGAGAACAGTAGGATTTCGCTTGACTGGAACGTGAAGCGAGTATTGGCGAAAGTGAACTATAAGATGCACACCGACGCCATTCGCGACAATCTGATACCGCCGGAACTGACAGCGCGGCGGCAGTCATTCGTCTACGCCGACGAAGCCGATATGTTGAACGTCGCCCTGTTCGGGCGGACCGCCGCCGAATGGCGCAAGAAGCGCGAATCGCCGAACTTAACCGTCTCGCTCGCCAGCAGCTTACGCAGTTGCTTGAAAACAGCAGTGTAAAGGGCCTGAAAGCGCTCGACAAACCAAAAGAAAGCTGATTTGCGCTTTCAAGCTCATCGCACCCGCGCTCATGTTAACACCGCCAAGTATTGTCTTAGAAGTTTGTGATACGAATACGAAATGCCTCGGACAATTCATCGGGCATATCGGTCGGGCAGATATATTGGCCTTGCGCGATTCTTTCTAACTTGCCGGCTTTAACATAACAAGCAAACCAAGAGTCGTGCGGGAAATTCCAGCCTGTACAGCGTTCATTGTGCGCAGTACCCCGTTATTCTCATTTAGCAGCTTGGCGACGGTTCTTAATGTGTCCATAGCGTTCACCACCTTTACAACCATACCGATATTATAAGCAATTTCGGTATAATTGTAAACAAGATTATGTCCGCGAGCTCTAACCCCTCCGCCCCCTGCGGGGGGCGCCGCCCGGGAGACCCCTCCGTCCTCAGAGGGAGGGCGCGCCCCTCCCTCTGAGGCCACCTCCCCTAGAAGGGGAGGCATGGAACCCCC
>JAISAH010000001.1 GCA_031266805.1 Gracilibacteraceae bacterium | reverse complement strand
GCAGTAGGGACATGAAAGATTTTCCGCACATCTTACATAAAATTTTCGGTGGGTGTGCGACAAATTTATAGGTAGGTAGCAACAAGTCAAGCGGCGGCAAGGGAGTCAAAAGAAGCGTCAAAACGCCCGGGTTCTCGACACTTCCAGGTAAATAATAAAAGGGCCCTAGGATCGGGGAATGCCGCAAACAAAGGCTTTCCCTGATTTTTTTGTTGTCAAATTTCCAAAAATATTTGTTGTATGGTGTTGTATTCACGGCCGGCCTGTGTTATAATTTAAGATATCACCGGGCGGGCGACGGCAGGTTCGCGTTCGTTGCAAAACAAACGGCCGTCTGTACACCGAAAACCGAGGATTTTGAACACTCCGGAGCATTGGTATCCTGAATTGCATCGGGAAAGGAATGCGCAACATGCACCAAATGAAAACATATGCGAAACCGGAGGATGCACTCAAAACTCTCTGGAAGGAAAACGGCACACATACCGAGAACGAGCATTTGCACGAGGTTTCGCGCCATGGTACTATAAATTTGAGGTTGGATCGAGACGAGGGGAAGGATGGGCCCAAATGCAAAAGCAACAGGTGAAAATATATGCGGAACCGGAGTTGGCGACGGCATTCAAGGCACTCTGCGAGAAAAGCGGTACATCCATGACGGCCGAACTTTCGGCGTACATGAGAAAACGCCTGCGCCTCAAAGAGCCGACTCTCTCCACCGGCAGCCGAACGGAAACGGACAAGCGCTGGCGACGCAAGGCAATCGTGCGGGAGATGATCGACCGGCTCGAAAATGTCTGTGACGCCGAGGAATCCTATCGGGATTCCATACCGGAGAACCTGAGCGGCGGTCCCTTGGCGGAAGCGGCGGATGAAGCCGTCTCCAAGCTCACGGAAGCGATCGAAATTCTTTCGGACGTTTACACCTTGTGAGATGCGTGACACACTTCGGGAGGTGCGAAATTTGAAACTTTATTACGACAGGAAATCCAAAGACCCCACTTATTTTATCCAAATGGGCTTTCGCAACGGGAAAAAGACTTCAACCAAAAACGTGAAACGGATCGGCAAGCATTCGGAACTTTTGGCAATTGATCCCGATCCGCTTTCCTATGCCAAGAGACAAGTCGAGAAATACAACGAAGAGTACCAAAGCGGCAAAATCAAGATGAGTTTCGAGATCGATTTTGACGAAAAACTGTCTTCCAGTGGCGACGCGGCATCGGGGTCAAACTTATTGAACACCGGTTATTTTGTTTTGCAGAAGATATATCAGGATCTCAAATTGGCGGATTACTTAGCCAGGATCGGGGAAGAGCGGAGGGCCGCCTTCCCTCTTGACGACATCAACCGTTTCCTTACATTCGCAAGGATACTTGATCCCGAATCGAAACTCGGTACATTTGACAAACTCGATACTTATTACGAGAAGCCGTCCTTCGCCTACCAACACATCCTGCGCTTCATGGATATTTTAGAAGAAAATTATGACGGCTATCTCGAGCACCTTTTCGCCAACAGCGGGAACGTCGTCAAAAGGAACACATCGGTCTGCTATTTCGATTGCACAAACTATTATTTCGAAATCGAGGGGGAGGACGCCGACTTTGTCGATACGGTCACCGGCGAGATACTGAAAGGCTTCCGCAAGTACGGCCCTTCCAAGCAGCACATGCCGAACCCCTTGGTTCAAATGGGCCTTTTCACGGACGGAAACGGCATTCCCATTTCAATGTGCATCAATTCGGGATCCGACAACGAACAAAAATGCGCCGTCCCCTCGGAACAGAAGATCACGAAGATGTTCGGAGGCAAGCGTTTCATTTATTGCGCGGATGCGGGGCTCGGCTCCTACGGTATCCGCAAGTACAATTCCATGGGCGGCAGGGCCTTCATCGTCACTCAATCCGTCAAAAAACTGTCGAATCAATTGAAGCAGGCGGTGTTTAACGATTACGACTACAAGCTCCTGTCCTCGAATTCTCCGATCACTGTCAAGCACATGAAGGAATTTGACCGCTTTGATGAAAAAAACTTATCCTTGTACAACGATGCCCTTTACAAAATATTGGATGCGGACAACCTCGTTGATGTCGGACTTTATGAGGAAAAAGTCTTTAAGAACGGGAAAACCAAGACGGTGAAATCCAAGGCGGTGCTTAAGCAACGCATCATTGTGACGTTCTCCCGGAAAATGATGGAATATCAGCGGCATATCAGGAACGCTCAGATTGAAAGGGCCCGCATTATTTTGGAGTACAGGAATGTGGAAGACGTGAAAAAGGGACCGCACGACGTCACGAGGTTCATAAAACGCAAATCGGTGGGCAAGAACGGCGAGAAAGCCGTCGATCATTACATGATTGACCAATCCGTTATTGATGAAGAAGAGAAATACGACGGCTATTATGCGGTAGCCACGAACTTGGAGGACGACGCGAAAGATATTCTGGAAATCAATTCGAAACGCTATAAGATCGAGGATTGTTTCCGGGTCCTTAAAACCAACTTCCGCGCAAGACCTGTGTATCACCGAAACAAAAATCGCATCGTCGCGCACTTCATGATCTGCTATACCGCACTGTTGATCTACCGGCTGTTGGAATGCGAGTTGGACCGCTGCGGCGCCCACTTCACGACCGAGAACATTTTGGAGACGCTGAGGAACATGAACGTCATGAACGTCGGGGACATGTATTATGCGGCGACATACAAGGGAAGCCAGGTATGCACGGCGCTTAACGGTGTATACGACTTGGGATTGGACAAGAAACATTATCTTCCAAAGGAGCTGAATAAAAAAATCAAAAAACTTTTAAGGTAGCTGTCCCCATACAACAATTTTAAAAGACGTGAACGGGAGCGGATCCCCTGGGTAAGCGGGGTCGCTCCCGTTTTTTGTTTTTGAAGTGTTTAAAACGAGATTATACCACGCGGAAATATAAATAGCAACCACCCCGCGGCATGGCTCTTATGATTGACGCGCGTCGCCGCCTGGTGTATAATAACAGGCGTAGGGGGCCTTAAGCGCCGCCCGGGTAAAAATATAACAAAAACCGCGGTTGAACATATGAAAAACACAGGGAGGGACGCGCGCTTGAAAAAAGTCAGCCGTAAAACGTTGCTGCTCACCGGCGCTCTGCTGTTGGGTCTGGTTTTGCCGGGGGCGGCCGGGGCCAGCGACGAGTTGAATGAGACCATTCGCGAGGCGCAGGAAATTTACCGCCAGCAGACTCAGATCGAAGGGCAGCTGAAAAACCTGACCGTCAAAGAGCAGGAAATGGAAACAAAGCTGCGGGATTTGAATTCGCGGATCACGCAGGCGACCAGTGATTTGTCGGCCAAGGAATCGGCTTATTTGACCGCCACGCGCGCGGTAGAAGACATCAGGACCGCCGTGACCCAAAAACAGGCGGAGTTGGAGACGCGGCAGGAAGCGCTGCGCGACCGTTCGCGCGCCGCTTATGAAGACGGCGGCGTCAGCTATCTGGCCGTGGTGTTCCAATCAGCGAGTATTTCTGATTTTCTCACGCGGCTTGAGTATATGGACCGCGTGATTGGCAACGACCAGGATCTCCTAGACAGCGTCCGCACCCAAAAAGCTGAACTCGAGACGCAAAAACTGACGCTGGAAGCGAAAATGGCGGAGGCGGAAAAACTGAAACAGGAAGCGGCGGCGGCCAAGAGTTATCTGGACGCTTCCCGGTCGCAGCAGCAGGAGGCGCTCAAGGAAAATCAGCATGATCAGGATGAGCTGATGGAGCAGATGGATCGCCTGGAAAAAGATTCCAAAGAACTCGAGGCAAAGATCCGCGAATTACAGCGACAGAATATGAGCGGAGTCGTCGGCGATATCACGACCTGGCCCACGCCCGGTTACACTTATATAACCAGCCCGTTCGCCATTCGCAAGCATCCGATAACGGGCGTGGTCAAACAGCATACCGGCGCGGACATCGGCGCGGCCAACCGCAGCAAGATACTGGCGGCCGGCTCCGGCACGGTCATCCTCTCCAGCTGGTACGGCGCTTATGGCAACGCGGTCATCATCGACCACGGCAACGGCGTTTCCACGCTGTACGGTCACATGTCGTCCATCAACGCGCAGGTCAATCAGACCGTGGTGGCCGGACAGGTCATAGGCTATGTCGGTTCGACCGGGTACAGCACCGGCCCCCATTTGCATTTTGAAATCAGGATCGACGGCTCGCCTGTTGATCCGATGCCCTATTTCCGCTAAGACAGCGGGGATTTAAGATACACCTCCAGAGGTGCCCATAAAGAGGAAAGTTGAGGATTCATTTTGGAAGACGGTAATACAGACGCCAACAACCGGCCGGAAGACAGGGCGGAACAAACCGGGCCGGAGCAGGCTGAGAAACGCGCGCGCCCGGTCAGACCGTGGCGCTATGTATTGGTGGTTGATCTGCTGATACTGCTGGCTTTAGCCGTTTGTTTCAATATAGTCGTCTATACAAATTATAACAATATAGGCCAATTATTCCGTGTTTTCACATATATTCAAAATAATTATGTGGAAAAAGTGCCGGTCAGCGATCTGGTCGACGGCGCCATCGGCGGTATGGTCAAAACACTCGATCCCTACAGCTCATACCAAAACGCGGAGCAAAGCGAGGAGTTCCGTCAGGAAATCAGCGGGCGCATCGGCGGCGTCGGTATTCTCATCAGTTCCGCCGACCCGAGCAAACTGGTGGTGGTAAAGGTTTTCGGCGACAGCCCGGCTGAACGGGCCGGACTCCTCACGGGCGATATCATCATCCGCGCGGACGGGCAAAGCCTGCTCGATATGGATCAGGACAAGGCGGTCTCGCTCATCAGAGGGGAACCGGGAACAGAGGTGACGATCGATGTTTCGCGCGGCGACGAGGGCCGGACGTTCAGCGCGACCTTGCGGCGCGAGTACATCGTCGTGCCGTCGGTCGAAGGGAGTGAACTGCCCGGACAGCCGGATATCGCCCTCATTGCCGTTTCCAGTTTTACGGAGCAGACCGGCAATGAGTTTGAACAGATGCTGCGCGAACTCGATGTGGAGCATAAGAGCGGCGTGATCCTAGATCTGCGCTATAATTCCGGGGGCGAGGTGCGGGCGGCTTTGAAAACGGCCGGATTCCTCGTGCCGGGCGAAGAAATTTTCTATGTGGTCGACCGCAACGGCAAAGAGACGGCGGAGACCTCCGATTCGCCTTATATCCAAAAGCCGCTGGTCGTGCTGGTCAACGAATACTCGGCTTCCGCCGCGGAAATAGTGGCGGGAGCGGTGAAGGACTATGGGAGCGGTAAACTCGTCGGCGTCAAGACCTATGGCAAAGGCGTCATGCAAACGGTGTATGACGTGCAGAGCAGCAGTCTGGTGCTGACTACGAATAAATACCTGACCCCCGGCCGCCACGATATCCACGGTCTGGGGATCGAGCCGGATGTGGCAGCGGCGCTGGCCGCAGGCGAAACCGCCACCATTATGCCGGAAGCGGAACCTTTTGACTCTCAGCTGCGGGAAGCGGAGCGCGTTCTGCGGGAGATGACGGCGGAGTGATTTTGCCGGAACGCGTGAACCCCGTGTGAACCTGGACCGGAGGAGGAGCGCCTTGTTCAAAACAACGGACGACCAATATTTTGGTTTTACTCGCGTTATGACTATAGGCAGCTGCCTGCTTTACGGGCTGGCGCGTTTTATCGGCGCGGCGGCGACCACGCGGGATTACGCTCTGGCGATGCGCGTCAACATCTTATGCTGGCTGACGGTCGCTTTGGTGATCCTGCTCATGTATATTCTGCGCGGGGACGATGATTTGCAGGCCTTGCATGTCCCCTTGCTTATTTTTATCTGTTTTACGGCCGGGTCGCTGTATCTGCGTGACCTGCAGTATTATTTTCTCACGTTTCTCGGCGTCTGCGGTCTGGCCTCTCTGTATCAGAATTTCCAGCGCCTGATCCAGTTTTATCTGGCGGCCAACGCCGTCGTCCTCGTCATGCTGCTCGGAGGATTGTTCGCCGGCGACCCGCGAACGGACACGGCGGCGGCGACCGTACACTGGATCCTTTCCCTGTTCCCGGCGGCGGGGATCTTAGCGCTGACCAATATGGCCACGGAAAAAGCCGGTAAAGCCAACCGCGCTTTCAACACGTTCACGAAACTGATGAAAACGACGTCCAATCTGATCGTTTTTGTTGACGCCCAGAATCGGGTGACGTATATCAGCAAATCATTGGCAAAATTTGCCAATATCAATGATCCGGAAACCGCGACCGGTCGCCCTGTTTACGCTCTGTTCAACGATACGGCTATGCAGAGGATGATCGGGGAAGTGCTGTCTGTAGACGGGCTTCATGATGAAACCAAAGAAATCATCCTGGAGGGAGAAACGCGTTATTTTCACGTGGTGGCTGACGATTTCGGGGCCAGGGAAGGCAAATTCATTGATATCACGGAAATAACCTCTGTCGTCAGAGCCAAGACGGAGGCCGAGGAAGCCAGCAAAGCCAAAACCGATTTTCTGGCCGTTATGAGCCACGAGATCCGCACGCCCCTCAATGCCATCATCGGTTTTTCCGAAGCCGGCCTGCGCGGGGAAATGACGGAAAACTTGCGCGCGGATCTGGAGGGCGTGCATCAGGCTGGGACCGGACTGCTCGCGCTCATCAACGATACACTGGATATATCCAAAATCGAAGCGGGGGGCTTAACGCTCGTGCCGGTGGATTATGACGCCGCCGCCCTGATCAACGAGACCGTGCAGATGAACCTCGTGCGCGTCGGGCGGAAGGAGTTCCGGTTCACTCTGGATCTGGATCGAACGCTGCCGGCGCGTCTTCTGGGCGACGAGATCCGCGTGCGGCAGATATTGAACAATCTGCTCTCCAACGCGATCAAATATACGCCTTCCGGCAGCGCCGCTCTGGCGGTGTCTTGGACGCCGGCGGGTGAGGGGGCGGGCCGCTTGCGTTTTGTGATGAGCGACACGGGGATTGGCATCCGCCCGGAGGATTTAGGCCGGCTGTTTACGGAATACACTCAGGTGGACACGCTGGCGAACCGCAATATTGAAGGCACCGGCCTCGGCCTGGCCATCACGAAACAGCTGGCCCAGATGATGAACGGCGCGATCAGCGTGGAGAGCGAGTATGGAAAAGGCAGTGCCTTCACGGTGGAAATTTTGCAGGGCGTCGCCCACTCCGCGCCGCTGGGCGAAACAGCCGGGCGGATCATGGCTCGGTGCGCTTATGACGGGCCGCAGGCCGCGGTGCCGGTTTTTGCCAATCTGCGCGGCAAAAAAGTGCTGGTGGTGGATGATACGGCCGCCAATCTGGACGTGGCCAGGGAGTTGCTCACCCCCTGCGGCGTCAGCGTGGACGCTGTTTCGCGCGCCCGGGAAGCTCTGGAGCGGGTGCGGGCGGAATCGCCGCGCTATGACGCTGTTCTCATGGATCACCGCATGCCGGAAATGGACGGGGTCGAGGCCGCGCGGTTTATTCGCGCGCTCGGGACGGAATACGCCGCCCTCCTTCCCATCATCGCCATGACCGCCGACAGCGAGGATGATTACGCTCAGTATTTCATGGAAAACGGGTTTAGCGGTCTGGTCGCCAAACCCATCGATCTGCGGCGGCTCGATCTGGAGATGAGGCGTTGCACGTCGCGTTCGGCGGCGATTTTGCCTTTCCGGGAGACGGAAGGGACCGCGGCTGGGGAAACGCCGGCGGAAGAAAGGGTCCCCGGCATAGACTGGCAGGAAGGCTGCCGCCGCTACGGGGAGATCCCGTTTCAAAACATACTCCATTCTTTTGCCCGCCACACGCCGGAGACGCTCAGACGGATGGAAACCATGCTGCCGGACGACTGGCGGAATTATTCCGTGACGGTACACGGGCTGAAAAGCAGCTGCCACGGCGTCTGCGCCGCGGCGCTGGGCGAGCAGGCGGCTTTGCTGGAAAAGATGTCCGGCGCGGGGTCTTCGCCTCATTTGCAAGCGGCGCACGCGAGATTTGCCGCCGAACTGGAGGAACTGCTGCATGATCTGCAGGATATGTTCCGCCGCCGCCACGCTCTGGAGCGTAAGCGGGCGCCGGAGCGCGAGACGCTGACGCTCATGCTGGACGGCAGCCGGCATTATCGCATGAATCAGATGGAGGAAGCGCTGGAGGAACTGGAACGCTATTTTTACGAGGAAGCGGGCGGCAATGAGCTTGTGGCCTGGCTGCGCGAACAGACGGACAATCTCGCTTACGGGGCGATCGTGCGAAAACTGACCGCCTGGCTGCAAGAAGGCGAACCGGCCGGCGTCGCCGTCATCGGCTGAATATCATCGGAAAATGGTGTAAAATGGGTGATTTTAACATTACTAACCATATGGTTCGAGATGAAATAGAAAATGCAATAAAATTATTGGGTATAGATAAAAGCGAATTTCAAGAAGTCGGGAAAACAGCTTGGCAAGGCATCATTCAGAAAGCAGTCGATACCTTTCTGAAAATCCCTGATTTCCGTTATGCCAATTTACATTGGGCCTGGCAATATTTTAGAGAACCGCGAATAAGTATTTCATCGCTGCCGGAAATATACCTTTTGCTAACAGAGGTAATTGACGACGACAAGGTTTGGTTTTTTGCTGAAGATACATTTGATAAAATGTGGGTTTATGAGGCAAAAAGCAAGGTGATCCCTCAAATTTTAGGCGAAACCTCTCATTTTGAGTATTACATCGCCTCGAAAAAATTCGAGTGGATAATTTGTGAAAATCATCATGGGTACCTGATCGCTTCCGGTGAAAAAGCTGTGCGAAAAATAAATGAACTCACAAAACGAACCGATATCGCGGGAGGTTAAAAATGTTTACCGATCCCATTTGTCCCGTTTGCGAAAGAGAACCTATAACCCCGCCCCATAAGGTGTGCCTTTCCTGCTATGAACACTTGAAGCGGGATGAGGCTATTGGCATCAAACAGTATCCGACGCGGAGCGCGAGGCCGCCGAGGCGGAAATGCGGATTTTATTGGAGAAAGAAAATCTTTCCAAGTGGGACGCCAAAGCCTTGCTTTTATGGATGGCTCACACCGAAGATATGTTCGACTGGATGTGGTATCAATGGTTCGATTGCCTGCATTCGTGCGTGCCAAACGAGCTTGACGATTCAACGTGGACAGCGCTTTTCCGCAAACATTTCAGCGAGGTCGTCCGGGACTGGGCGGATAAGAGGCAATGACGTATACCCCTGTTTTCTGGCACTGGCGCCGCGTTTTTATTTGTGATATAATCCATCATGAAAACACGAGGAGGTAAGTCATGATTTCTTCAAATGATTTCAGAACCGGCGTCACTATCGAGTTGGACGGCGACGTGTTTCAGATCGTGGAGTTTCAGCATGTGAAACCGGGCAAGGGCGCGGCCTTTGTGCGGACGAAGATCAAAAACGTGCGGACGGGAGCCGTGGTGGAGCGTAAGTTCAACGCAGGGGAGAAAGTGGAGCGCGCGAGGCTGGACCGGCGCGAAATGCAATACCTGTATAAGGACGACGATCATTTTGTCGCGATGGACAACGAGAGTTTTGAGCAGATAAACCTGACTGAGGCGCAAATCGGGGAGCCGGTCGTTTGGCTGAAGGAAAACATGAACCTCGGCGTCCTGCTGCATAACGGCGAGGTCATCGGCGTGGATCTGCCCAACACCGTCGAGCTGCGCGTGACAGAAACCGAACCGGGCATTAAGGGCGATACGGCGACGGGCGCGTCAAAAGGCGCGACGGTGGAAACGGGCGCCGTCGTTCAGGTGCCGCTTTTTGTCAACGAAGGAGACTCGCTCATCATCGACACGCGCACGGGGGCGTATGTATCGAGGGCTTAGGGACTGTTTATTTCCAAACAATCCCTTAGGGAAGCACAACGCTCCCGTGCCGGCAATACGGCCGGCAGACGCATTCCGGGCATTGCGGCTTACGGGCCTTGCAGCAGCGCCGCCCGTGCCAGATGAGGCGGTGATGGGCGTCGAACCAGGTTTCCGGCGGCCAGAGAGCCATGAGATCCTGTTCCGCCTGATCCGGCGTATCCGCGTCTGTCAGATCCAGCCGCCCGGCTACGCGCAGGACATGGGTGTCCACCGGCAGGGCCGCCTGCTGAAAAGCGGCGCCCAGCACGACATTGGCCGTTTTGCGCCCGACGCCGGGCAAACGCCGGAGTTCTTCCATCGTCTGCGGTACCTGCCCGGCAAAATCATTGACGAGCATGGCGCAGGCCGCGATGATATTTTTTGCCTTATTATGGTATATTCCGATAGAACGGATGGCGTTTTCCAGCGTTTCCGGCGCTAGGGCGGCCATCTCCGCCGGATCGCCGGCCAGAGCGAACAGGGCCGGAGTGGCTCTGTTGACGAGGACGTCCGTGCTTTGGGCGCTGAGAATGGTGGCGATAAGCAATTGGAACGGGTCGGCGAAGTTCAGTTCGCAATGCGCGTCGGGATACGCGGCGGCCAGCGCGGCCATGATAACGGCGGCGCGTTCTTTTTTGTCTGGCATGAGCCCTCCCTGATTCCGGCGGTGGCGCTGACGCGGAGCGTGGCGCCGGCCTGATATAAGTATAACGGAAAAAACGCCGCCCGGCAAGGGGGTGGGGGAGAGTTGAGAATTGAGAATTGAGAATTGAGAATTGAGAGAGGAAGAAGGGTTACAGTTCAGAGCCCCGTCATTGCGAGCGAAGCGAAGCAATCCAGACCCCGCGTTTACGCCCCAACTCCCGTCATTCCGGACTTGTTCCGGAATCCAAAAGACAGGGAACGGGGATG
>JAISAH010000138.1 GCA_031266805.1 Gracilibacteraceae bacterium | reverse complement strand
GGGGGCGCGTTGTCGGCAAGGAAGAGCTGTTCCGCGAAGTGTGGGGGGACGCTGTTACCGGCGACAATACTTTGAACGTCCACATCCGACGCCTGCGCGAAAAATTGGAGCGCGACCCGAACGAGCCGAAGTATATCAAAACGGTCTGGGGCACGGGGTATGTCTTCGAGGAGAATCCGTCATGAAAATCAAAACCTATGCGGCTTTGCTCGCACTTATATTGGCGCTCGGGATATGCGCCGTTTTATTTTTATTTCCTGTGCCGGAGGATACGGTCGACGTCGCCCGTATCAACGACATGATACAAAGCGGGCAGGTGATAGACAAAAGCGCATTCGCGGATACGCAGCAAATCTGGCGGGGCTACCGGGTACAGCTTCAGACCGGTATGATCGCGATATTATTTCTCACCATATCCGCCGCGGCTTTATTTCTCGTGATCCTGTACCGGAAGATACTGCGCCCGTTCGAAACCATGCGAGGATTCGCGCAGAGCGTGGCGTCCGGCGAACTTGACGTACCGCTTATGATGGACTCCGGCAACGCCTTCGGCGCGTTCACCGAAAGTTTTGACCTCATGCGGGATGAACTGCGCCGGGCGAAGGAGAGCGAGCGGGCGGCGGAACAGTCAAAACGGGAACTCGTCGCTTCATTGAGTCATGATATTCAGACCCCGGTGGCTTCCATCAAAGCGGTCGCGGAATTGATGGAGATGACCGCGCCTGTGCCGGAGCGGCACAAGCTGCAAACCATTCAGCAAAAAGCCGCGCAAATCGAGACGTTGGTTTCCGAACTGCTCCATACCACGCTGGAGGAATTGGACTCTCTCCATGTCGAGCCTGTCTCAATGCAAAGCAGTGAACTTTCTGAAATCATAAGAAAATCCGATTACGGGCATAGAGTGGGTCCCTGTGAGTTGCCCGGTTGTATGCTCAGAGCAGACCCCGCGCGACTTTCGCAGGTAATGGACAATATCTTCGCCAACTCGTACAAATACGCGGATACCGACATCGATGTGTCGGCGGAGGAGGAGGACGGCGGGCTGACGCTCACCGTGCGGGACCACGGTCCGGGGGTCGCACCGGATGAACTGACGCGCCTCTGCGCCAAATACTTTCGGGGCAAGGGCGCCGAGGGCAAAAACGGTTACGGTCTGGGACTGTTCATCTCCCGCGCGTTTATGGAGCGCATGGGCGGCGGACTCATCTGCGAGAACGCCGTTCCGGGCTTTGTCGTAAAAATTCATCTGCCGTTCGACGGCTGAATTATTTGAGGTAACTATTTAAGGATCTGTTAAGGAACAGGTAAAGACCTGTTAAGAACCCGTATGATAAAACAGAGTTGTAAATCAAATTTGCGGCTCTGTTTTTTTGAAGCATATTCAACAGGAGCATACTTAATAGTAGCGTATTAATTGGCAACGTATTCAAGTGTATTCAAGTGTATTCAACGGAGGGATATTCAATGACCGGAAACATCATCGCCACGCGGAAACTCTGCAAAACCTTCTCCACGGGGGGATTGCAGCAGCATGTGCTCCGCAATCTGGACCTGGAAATCCGCGAGGGGGATTTTACCGTCGTCATGGGGGCGTCGGGCTCCGGAAAATCCACTTTGCTGTACGCGCTGTCCGGCATGGACGCGCCGACGCTCGGCGAGATCACGTTTTGCGACAAGAAAATATCGGGACTGAGCAGCGACAAACTGGCGCTGTTCAGGCGCAAACACTGCGGTTTTGTTTTCCAGCAGATCTATCTCTGCGACAATATGAGCCTCATGGACAACGTGATGGCAAGCGGGCTTCTCGTGAACAGGAACCGCCGTGAAGTCGCGGCGAAGGCGAACGACTTGTTCGAGCAGGTCGGACTTCCTGCGCGCGACCGGCGCAAATTTCCGGCGCAGCTTTCGGGCGGCGAAGCGCAGCGCGGCGCGATTGTCCGCGCCCTGATCAACACGCCGGCTGTTCTGTTCGCCGATGAACCCACGGGAGCGCTCAACTCTTCTTCCGGCGACGCCGTGCTCGATCTGCTTACGAGCGTGAATCAAAACGGGCAAAGCGTCATCATGGTGACGCACGATTTGAAATCCGCCCTGCGCGGCAACAGAATCCTTTACTTGAAGGACGGCGTGATTTGCGGTGAATGCGATCCGGGAGCGTATAACCCCGGCAATGAATCCCGCAAGGATAAGCTGCGTTCCTTTCTGACCGGGATGGGGTGGTAGTATGAAAAACATCTTCATCATTACTCGCGCCAATCTGCGGGGAAGCAAGGGGCAGGCTGTCGGCCTGCTGATGTTTGTGATAATAGCGGCGATGTTGCTCAATATCGGTCTGCTGCTGCAATTTCGCTTCGGGGATTTTTTTGAGAAGAGAGCGGAGGAACTTCATTCGCCTCACTACGTTCTGATCGAGGAAGGCCGTTTGTTATGATAGTTTTGTAGGGCGACCATGAAACGATAAGTTGGGTCGGAGGGTCACGGTTTTTTGGCAAGTGGATCGAAAACGTATTGGCAGGGTATTTTGCGGAATGCAAAAGTCCTGGCAGCGTGGAATGCGAGACTTGCTGGCAACTGGCGGCAAGCAAGATCTCTGTATGTCGAAACTATGCAGGATCGTGGCCCACGATCTAACGGTAGTGGTGTTTGTCTGGGCACCGCGCTCTTCCTAGGGGATT
>JAISAH010000119.1 GCA_031266805.1 Gracilibacteraceae bacterium | reverse complement strand
CGAAGCCGTACACTCTGTCCCTCCCCGACGCTCTGCCGCTCTCGCCGATGCCGATGCTGATGCGGACGCTGACGCCGATGCTGACGCTGATGCCGACGCGGAAGCTGATGCCGAAGCAGATGCTGATGCTGAAGCGGAAGCGGATGCCGATGCGGATGCGGACGCTGACGCTGATGCAGATGCGGACGCTGATGCTGATGCAGAAGCTGATGCAGATGCCGATGCTGAAGCCGATGCAGATGCTGACGCCGATGCAGACGCTGATGCGGACGCTGACGCAGATGCTGATGCGGACGCCGACGCTGATGCCGATGCTGATGCCGACGCCGATGCTGATGCGGACGCAGAGGCATCCCCTGAGGCCGATGCTGACGCCGATGCCGATGCTGATGCGGACGCTGACGCCGATGCTGACGCTGATGCCGACGCGGATGCTGATGCCGACGCAGATGCTGATGCTGACGCCGATGCGGATGCCGATGCGGATGCCGACGCTGATGCCGACGCAGATGCGGACGCTGATGCTGATGCTGATGCAGACGCCGACGCTGATGCCGATGCTGATGCCGACGCAGATGCTGATGCGGACGCAGATGCAGACGCTGATGCCGATGCTGACGCGGATGCCGATGCTGATGCGGACGCTGACGCCGATGCTGACGCGGATGCCGATGCCGATGCTGACGCGGATGCCGATGCCGATGCTGACGCCGATGCGGACGCCGATGCAGACGCCGACGCCGATGCTGACGCAGACGCGGATGCTGACGCCGACGCCGACGCTGATGCTGATGCTGACGCTGATGCCGATGCTGACGCGGATGCTGACGCTGATGCAGATGCTGATGCCGATGCGGACGCTGACGCCGATGCGGATGCTGACGCTGATGCGGACGCAGACGCGGACGCCGACGCCGACGCCGATGCAGACGCTGATGCCGATGCTGATGCGGATGCTGACGCCGATGCTGACGCGGATGCAGATGCAGATGCTGATGCTGATGCCGACGCCGATGCGGATGCGGACGCGGATGCTGACGCCGACGCTGATGCTGACGCGGACGCCGATGCTGACGCTGATGCCGATGCCGATGCTGACGCCGATGCGGATGCTGATGCCGATGCGGACGCCGATGCGGATGCTGATGCGGATGCTGATGCCGATGCGGACGCCGATGCCGATGCGGATGCTGATGCAGACGGTGATGGCGAAGATGACGGCAACTATACCGTTCCTGTCGGCGACGTGGAGGTGGAATACCATGTCACGAACGGCGAGGCTACAGTAGAACTGCCTCCGAATACGGTAGCTGAATTGATTGCCGAAGCGAACAGCGCGAATTCGAGCCAAGCAGTAGTGAGCATTGATGTCTCGGAAGCCCAATCGGTTGTGACCGCCACGCTGCCAGCTACGGCGTTGGCCGAATTCGCGGATGCGGACGTGACCGTAGAGATCAAACTGCCTCAAGGCTCGCTTACCCTCACCGCTGAACTCGCGGAGCAAATAGCGGCGGTGGGCGGCAACGGTGATATATCTCTGGGTATTCAGCAGGTTGATCCGGCGACGGATTTGAATCTGCTCCAGCAAGCCGCGGTAGGCGACGCTCCGGTCTTTGATATATCCATCACAGCCAATGGGGCTAATATCACGACGTCATTTAACGGGCTGCTCTCTATCAGACTGCCGTACGATCTGAAACCCGGTCAAAAGGCGAACGGCGTGGCAGTTTACTACCTGGATGAGTTTGGCAATATCCACAAAATGTCAGCAATGTATGACGCCCTCTCGCACGAGGTGCTTTTCACTACTGATCATCTTTCCACGTTTATGATCGGTTACAGCCCGGTCACATCCACGCCTAACGGCGGCAGTGGCGGCGGCGCAGCCGTGCAGATTCCTGAAGATCTTGAGCCTGAGGCGGCAGGTCCCGGCATCATTGTCAGCAAAGCCTCTCTCTCCTATATCAGCGGCCAAAACCGTGTGGAAACCTCGCTGGCCATCTCCCGTAGAGGCTGGACGAGCGCGGACACGGTGATCATCGCTCCCGGCGGACAAAATAACCTAATCGACGCCCTAGCCGTGGCTCCGCTGGCCGGACAGGAAAACGCGCCGATCCTTCTCAGCATGGGCAGTATCGACCCCGCTGTGATCGCGGAGATCCAGCGTTTGGGCGCGAAGAAGATCTATGTCGTCGGCGCTTTGGATCCGGCGGTAGTCGACGCGCTGAAAAGAGCGCTGCCTAATGTCACTATCGAAACGCTGACAGGCGCCAACCGCCTTGAAACAGCGGCTCTGGTCAATTCCAGGCTGACGGGCAGACAAGGTACGTTCGTCGTCGGCTATAACGCTACTGCCGACGCGGTGAGCGCAGCCGCCTATGCGGCTGCCAACGGCTACGCTATCCAGATCGCCAACCCGGACGGCAGTTTGAGCGGCGCGCCTGTGGGCCAGACCTATATCCTGGGCGGTCCTTCTCTCGTGAGTGATATAGCCGGGGCCACAAGGCTCTACGGCGCGACGCGCTACGAGACGAATCAGGCTGTTCGCGATGCTTTGACCTTCGATTACACGAATATTTACACGGCGGACGGCAACACGCTGGTGGACGCCCTGACCGGCTCGGCTCTTGCCGCCCAGACCAGATCCGCCATAGTTCTCACGCCGGGGAACGATCCCACAGGCGTTGACTTTGGTGGTATTACCCAAGAGACCACGGTATACGCTTTCGGCGGCGCCAAGTAAGACGAACGATTTTTATTTATCCTATCAACCTACTTTATTGGAACCTGAAAGAAGAAAGCGGTCAACACCGCTTTCTTCCCTCCGTTATTTAATTAATTAACCTCGCAGAGATCCGGAAAAGGGAAAAGTCGAAAGGTTCATGTACATGATAACTGTTGGAATGTTATTTGAAAGTATGCCGCAAAACAAAAAAGGTGTATACTATTCTCTGCTTTATATGGCACAATCTCACAATATAGAATTGTTTTTCTTTACTCCGGAAGATACAGATTTTCAAAACGAATCCATCAATGGTCTTTTCTTTGAAGGTGGGAAAACAATTAGGAAGCTTACAGAAATTCCGCCGTTAATTGACAATCATATTCCTCCTTTGGAACCTAAAATCATTGAATACTACAGAAAATTGGAAAAACATACGCACATACCTCGTCACAGATTAGGGTTGAACAAATTGGGGCAATACCGGAAAATCACCTCTGAAAATAAATTTTCATATTTAATGATTCCTACGCAGATAGTAAAGTGTTGTTCTGATATTATCCGCGTGTTTGAAGTATTCGGCACAAATGAAATTATTGTTAAAAGCTATTACGGCATTCAGGGGAAAGGGATTGTGAAAATCGCAAAATCGCAAATAGGATATACCATATCTTCCAACAAATATTTATCAGACATGGATGAATTAGGGCTTCGAGATTTCTTTCGGCAATTCCCTCTCAAAAATCACATAGCGCAAACCGTCGCCAACAGCCGCACTCTAAGAGGGGAACCCTTTGACATACGGATAAGGGTGCAGCGACGCAATGGTAATGAACATTATTTTGACATGTATCCGCGAATCGGTAGCAAAGGCAACGTAACCTCGAACATCCATACCGGCGGCTATTCTTTTCCGATAAAAACATTTTTAGAATGGGAATACGGTCAAGTCTGGCAGAAGGTTTATACGGAGCTGGAGCGTCTTGGCACGGAATTCCCAACTTATTTCCAGAAATTTTTAGATGAGCCGTTTTTTGATCTTGGCTTGGATGTGGGTATAGAAAAGCGTGAAGATATGAGTTTTCAACTTTGCTTATTTGAGATAAACGCTTTTCCGGGTGCGTCCGGTAATCTCGGGGAAAGAACAGGGATCGGCACTATTATCGCGACTTTTGAATACTATCATTACCTTTATGATTGCTTTATCGCAGGGAGTAGTATATAGATGATTACAGTCGGCAAGCTTTGGAACGTGCGCAAAATGCACGAAGGTCATAAATTTTATGATACGTACACAGCCATTTGTCATATGGCGAATCATTTTGACATAGATCTGTTTTTCTTTTCGCCAGAAGATGTTGATATTGAAAATATGACGATTGACGCTCTTTTTCTTGAACGCAGCCGGCAAGTCCGCAGAAAAGTTCGCATCCCCGCTATTGTTGATGATTCTGCCGACTTTGCTAATAATAAGCTATGTAGGGAAATTGCTCAAAAATTGAAAAGATATACAATTTTGGTGCAACCTTTTGCGGGCTATTCAAAGATGAAGACATATCAACTTTTGAGAGAAGGTGACAGATTCAAAGAATTGCTGATACCGACCGCACCAGTGAAAACAATTGAAGATTTGGAATCTCTATTGGGGCAATACGACGGCAGACTGTTTATGAAACCACGAAACGGAAGTGGCGGCAGAGGTGCTTTTATGATTGAAATAACGCGAGGACAATACAAACTCCACGCAAAGAGAAAAAAAACGACCTTCTCATCAGAAGATTTCCCTTCTTATTTTCATCAAAATATCGCCCCTTTGCCCGGAAATCGTTACGCGCGGTATTTAGCGCAGCCGGTTATAAATTCTGAGAGATTAACGGGAGAAGCGTGCGATGTGCGCATCCACGTACAACGAGGTGCAGGCGGCGCTTTCACACATACTTCTTTCGTCCGAATAGGGCATCCGGAAGGAATCGTCTCAAATTTGGCCGGAGGAGGATATCTCATGCCCGCAGAAGGTTTTTTGCGAAATGAATTTGGCAAATCTTGGCGTGGAATTTATGCGAAACTGGAAGAAATAGCGATTGGTTTTCCAGAATATTGGCAAAGTCTCATTCCGGTCACTACAGCAAATATCGGCATAGATGTAGGAATACAAAAGACATTAAAGGGGGGATCTTTTCATATCTTTGAGATCAATTCGCATTGCGGTATGGTGTTCCCTCATATACAGGCATTTCGTATAATCCAAGCGCTTCTCGAATATTACCATCATCTTTATGACAATTTTGCGATGGAGAGGAATATAGGATGATTACGGTCGGAAGATTAGTCCTGCGACAGTATCAGAGGAACATAAATAGTCTTCTAAGTGCAATGATGTATATGGCAAATCATTTTGGCATTCGTTTATTTCTTTTTTCGGGCAATGACATAAATTTTAAATCCAAGACAATTGACGCATTGTTTATAGAATATGGTATTTCGATGCGAAATACCACTCTCTTTCCACATCTTTTGGACAATTCTCAGGCGATTGGCAGAGAATCAACGCGCGAGGCTTTCACAAAAGCAGGTACGATTTTGGTGCAACCCTTTGTTAAACCGTCAAAAATGCAAACATTTCAACTACTACTTGAAAACAAGCGATTCAACGAACTACTCATCCCACATTTCTTGCTTGACGGACCGGAATTGTTGGAAAAATATCTGCGGGAGTTTAATCGCCAGATTGTCATGAAACCTGAGAAAGGTTCCGGAGGGATTGGCGTAATGAAAATTTCCAAGAAGAACAACAAGTATCATATTATATCTGAAAACGAGCTGACAGTGTTGTCCAAAAATGAATGGATTGCGTGCAGCAACGCATTGTTCCAAAAAAAACGATATATAGTGCAACCCTATATTCAATCCCGCACAAAATCCGGCGCGCCTTTCGATATACGTATTCACGCGCGACGCGGAAAAGGCGGGAACTTCATTGTGGATTACGCACCGCGCATCGGAAATCCGGCGGGAATCGTTTCCAATATGCACTCAGGCGGATATACCCTTCCCATAGACATATTCTTAAAATTAGAATGGGGAGAGACGGCGAAAGAGATCCAAGCGGGTCTGAGTGAGATTGGCGATACCTTCCCAGAATATTATCAAAGCTTTTTTGACCAAACCACTTCTTTTGTGGGACTTGACATTGGCATTGAAAGAATTGCGAAAAACGGATTCCGGTTTCGGCTGTTTGAGGTCAACGCATACCCAGCTTTCTGTCCCGGCATAATTATAAAAGATGCCGTGACGCAATTTGAATACTATCGGTATCTTTATGAAAAATATTATCCAAATGATCAAGTACGTCAAAGAGATGTACTGAAACCGGCACAATAAATCATCGAAAAACCAGCGTAACAACATAGAACTGTGTACGCGATTCCCGCGCGAGAGGACTTACCATGCGATGTGAGAACTGTTATACAGAAAACGCGGCCGGCGCGGAATACTGCGCCGGCTGCGGGGAACGGCTCATCTATGACGAGGAATTTTTTAAACGCGAAAACGAAGTGGACGCTCTGCCTAAACTCCGCGCCAAGGTCAGACCGATAAAGTTTTCAAAACCAAAAGGCGGCTGGCGGGGCGCGGCGGCGCGAGGCTTGGTTGACGCCTTGAATAAAGCGGCAGTGGCGGAAGGAAAGCCCCGGGGGAAGTTCGGGAAGGTCGTCGCTTTTTTGTTCGTCGCGGCTTTGATCGCGGCGCTGGTTTTTTCGCGGGTGCTGCGGTAGGAAGGTTGGGTTTTGTCCCCAAGGGAAAATGGATTCTGGGACAAGCCCAGAATGACGCTAATTTTTTAGCCCAGAATGACGCCAATTTCATCCCGGGATGACGCTCAGAAGATGGCTTCCTGGACGGCCCGGAAGCCAAGCACGAGACTGCCGCTTTAGCGGCATAGTCGAGATCGCAGAGCGCCTTGCGCCGCAGGCGCGCCTATGGTCTTGGTGAGTAACATAACATGATACCATGATTATATTTTCCAGGTATAGGAAAAAATTCTTGCGCAAGCACTCCATATATGTCACTAAAAAAACCAAACACCGCCCCATGAAGGCGGTGTATTGGTCCACACTTAGGACCGAGCCGCCCCGGAAAAGGCGGCGGATTCCACTACATACAGTTTACCACCGCCGCAAACCGCTGTCAAGAAAAATAACCGCAGTCAAAAATCAGCGCCGCAGTCCGCTTCGCTGATGAAACGATGTTCCGGGTTGACGATGCTCACCTTGGTGCAGGGCGGGACGCTGCGCGTGATAAAGGCGTTGGAGCCTATCACCGAGCCTTCGCCGATAACGGTTTCCCCGCCGAAAATGGAGGCGCCGGAGTAGATCGTCACATTGTCTTCGATCGTCGGGTGGCGTTTGACGTGGCGCAGGGCCTGGCCGCCGCGGGTGGAGAGGGCGCCGAGGGTTACTCCCTGGTATATTTTTACATTGTTGCCGATGACTGTGGTCTCGCCGACCACGATGCCCGTGCCGTGGTCGATGAAAAAATGATGGCCGAGGGTCGCGCCGGGGTGCATGTCGATGCCGGTCAGGCTGTGGGCGTGTTCCGTCATCATGCGCGGGATGAGCGGCGTTTTCAGTAAATACAGCTCGTGGGCCAGGCGGTTGACCATGATAGTGTAAATGCTGGGGTAGGAAAGAATGATCTCCTCCTTGCTGGAGGCGGCGGGATCGCCGTCAAAAGAAGCGTCCACGTCCGTGGCCAGCAGCGCGCGGATCGCAGGCAGGCGCAGGAGAAATTCGTTGGTCACCGTCTCCGCTTCCCGGCGCGCGGTTTCTTCCGGAACGCCGCTCTGGCGGGCGCGGGTGATCTGTTTTTTCAGGTTATAGGAAATATCTTCCAGCAACTCGCCGATATAATATTCCGCCGCGTCCCTTTTGAAGCGTTTTTTGCCGAAAAAGCCCGGAAACATGAGGATCTGGAAGGTGTTGATCATCTCGATGATGGTGTCTTTATTTATTTGGCTAACTGCCTCAATATTGATGATATCACCGTGAGCGCGGTAGCTTTCCGCCATCGCGCTCACTAATTCCGGCAAATCAGCCGTGATTTGCTTTTGCATATGAGTTTTCCTTTCCGTCTTAAAAAGCGCTTCGCCACCGTTTCAGCGCTTCGGCCAGCACAGAGCGGGGGCAGGCGGTGTTCAGCCGCTGAAACCCTTCGCCGCCGCCGCCAAATATGCGCCCGTCTTCCAGCCAGAGTCCGGCTTTGCGCTCGATGGTCTCCGTCAGGGCGTCGGGACTGAGCCCCAGTCCCCGGCAATCAAGCCAAGCGAGGTAAGTTCCTTCCGGCTCGATGAAACGGATCTTCGGCCAGGCGGCCGCCCATTCGCGGATAAGCGCCATATTGCCGCGCAAATAAGCGAGAAGGGCCTCCAGCCAAGCCTCGCCTTCTTTCGAGTACGCCGCCCGGCAGGCGACCAGCCCCATGAGAGAGGACTGACTGCCGCCGCTGAGCGCGGCTTCGGCGCGGAAAGCTTTGCGCAGAGCCCTATTGGCGATAAAAACATTCGATAATTGCAGCCCAGCCAGATTGAAGGTCTTGCTGGGCGAGGTACAGGTGACGGTGATATTCTCCGTTTCCCGCCCCAGCTTGGCAAACACGGTGTGCCGCCGCTGGGCAAGGATGAAATCCTGATGGATCTCGTCCGCCACCACCACCACGCCGTGCCGCAGACATATCTCCGCGAGCCGTTCCAGCTCGGCGCGCTGCCAGACGCGGCCCACGGGGTTGTGGGGGCTGCAGAGGATGAACAGTTTTACTTTTTCCCGCCGGATCTTCGCGGTCAGATCGTCAAAGTCGATCCGGTAACGGCCGCCGCTGAGGATGAGTTCGCTGGCCACCACCCGCCGCCCCGTGTCGAGAATGGCGGCGCTAAAAGGACGATACACGGGAGACTGGATGAGTACGGCGTCGCCGGGGGCCGTCAGGGCCTTGACCGCGGTATAGAGCGCGCTCACCACCCCCGGCGTCTGCACCAGCCATTCCGTTTCGACGGCGTAATCATGCCGGCGCGCGAACCAGGCGCGCAGGGCGGCGTGAAAAGACTCGTCCGGCTCGGAATAACCGAGGGCGCCGAGTTGGACGGCCCGAGTCAGAGCCGCCTTGACGCAGTCCGCGGTGGAAAAATCCATATCGGCTACCCAGAGAGGCAGAATGTTTTCCGGTTTGCCGCGCTTGACCGCGCTGTCGTATTTCAGGCTCATGCTGCCGCGGCGATCCAAAACGGAATCGAAATCAAAAGTCATTAGCCGCCTCCTAATACCGGACGCTTTTAAACAAAAATCTTTCGCCGCCGCGGGTGAAAACGGCGGTTTCATCATCGAGGCGCTCCAAGCCGTATTCCGTCGTCTGGGCGTCATAACGCATGACTATCGTGTAGGCGCCGGCCGGATCGTCCGTATCGCGGTACAGGTCATAAGTTCCCGTTTTCCAGTCTTTGTTCTCAAATCCCTTCTGATCCGTCACATAGAGGATCCCGTTATTGAAGCCGTAGTAAACGTCCACCGTCTCGCCGCGCCAATCGCCCGACAATTTGCTGGTGACGCTGCGGCGGGATCTTACATATAAAAGCGCCGCTTTTTTCACCATGGCGAGCAGGAAATCGCGGCTCGGCTTTAAGCACAGGCCCGCCGTGGAAATCGCCGTCACTCCGGCGACCAGGACATATCCCCATAAATTACCGTTTTTTTTCTTACTCATCGCAACCTCCTTTGAATGTTCCGAGCGTACCGCTCCCCTCCCCTTTTATCCGGCCGTTGGCGGCCAGATGCCGCAGCAGCTGAAATACGGTCTCCGTTTCCTCCGGGCAGCCGATATCTTCGGCGAGGGCCGCCGCCGTAAAACTCCGCTCCGGCCGCCGGGCCAAAGCGGCTAAGACCTCGTTTTTCAGACCGATGATCTCGGCGGCGCTTTTCTTCCCCATTTCCACGGCCGGCTGATCGTAGGCGTTGACGCGGATCAGCGAGGCGTAATAGCCGACCGCGCGTTCCCACAGGGCGATAAGACCGCCGACTGTCGGGGCGTCCACCGCCGGCACGGAAATGGTGATGCTGTTGCGGCCCTGATCGCGCAGGGCGCGGCGCGTGCCGAGCAAAAACGCCTGCAGATAATCGCCGCTCGTGCTGTTTTCCCCGACGACGGGCGAATCTCCTTCCCGGTCGCGCAGCACTTCGATCAAAACGGCAAAAAAATTATCCGGGCCGGCCAGCAGCTGCTGCACGTAAGAATGTTGATCCGAAGATCCTTTATTGCCGAAAACGGCGAGCCCCTGCCGCACGAGACGGCCGTCGCGGTCTTCCGCCTTGCCGAGGGATTCCATCACCAGCTGCTGCATATATTTGGCGAGCAGTTCCAGCCTGTCTTTATATGGTAAAATCACCATTTGGGCGCCGCCTTGTCCGCCGGTCAAGGCCTGCCAGATCAGGGCCATCAGCAGGGCGGGGTTTTCCGCCGGCGCCGGGCGGCGGGTCAGCGCATCCACCGCGGCGGCTCCGCGCAGCAGTCCGTCCGTATCGACGCCCTGCAGCGCCAAGGGCAACAGTCCCACCGCCGAAAGCACCGAAGTGCGGCCGCCCACCCAATCCCACATGGGAAAAAATTCCAGCCAATCGGCCGCCGCCGCGTCGAGTTTGCTGCCGCGCTGGGTGACGCGCACGGCGTGCCGGGCAAAATCAAGGCCCTCCGCCTCATAACGCGCCCGCGCCTCCTCCATGCCGTTGCGGGTTTCGACCGTGCCGCCGCTTTTAGAGATCACGACGACCAAAGTCTCGGCCAGAGACGGCCGGAGGGACTCCCACACCCGGTCCATACCGTCCGGATCCGTATTGTCGATAAAATACAGGCGCATTTTATCCGCCGCCGCAGTCAGGGCCTGGGACACAAAACAAGGGCCGAGGCTCGACCCGCCGACGCCGACGACGACCGCCTGGCGAAACAGGCCGCCGCGTTCGCCGCGCACGGCGCCGGTATGCACCGCCGCGGCAAAGCGGGCGACGCGGCCTGTGGTCTCGCGGATCTCCGCGGTCAATTCCGCGGTCGGCGCCAGTTCCGGAGTGCGGAGCCAGTAATGCCCCACCATCCGCCCTTCGGAAGGATTGGCTATGGCGCCTTTTTCCAAATCCATCATTTCTTCCCAGGCGCGCCTGGTTTCCGGCCGGTCCGGCCGGAGGATCTCCTCCGGCCAGGCGGCTAAACTCGGATCCAGCGCCAGCCCGGTCGCCGCGTCATAAAACAATAGGCGGCTGTATTTTTCCCAGCTCATGTCATTATCCCTTCCTCAACCGAGAGACGGCCGTGCCGCGCGGCCAACTCCCGCAGCCAGAGCGCCGCCTCTTCCGACAGTTGCTGCGCTTCCGCCCGCCAGTTCCAATGGCCTTCCGCCCCGCCCGGCGTGTTCATGCGGCAGGCGTCGTCCAGCCCGAGAACATCCTGCAGGGGCAAGATCACCCAGCGAGCGCCTCCGGCATACAGGCGCGCGACGACGCGAAAACAGAACCGCAGCCGTTCTTCCTCATCCCCGCCTAGCTCGCCCAGCGCCGCCGCTTCCGCCGCGCACCAGCTGACAAGGGTTTGGTTATCATGCGTTCCCGTATAGAAAACATTATAGGCGTCCGCCGCCGCCATATCTTTCTGCAAAGTTTCCCAAGCCGAAAACTGCAGCACCTTGACGCCGGGCAACCCGAAAAGAGCTTTCAGGGCGCGCACTTCCGGCGTGATATAGCCGAGATCCTCCGCGAAAAACGGCATGGCGCCCAGTTCCCGCCGCACGGCTTCAAAAAACCGGCGGCCCGGCCCTTTATGCCAATAGCCTTTCGCCGCGCCTTTTTTCTTGCTCCAATAGGCCTCAAAGCCGCGAAAATGGTCGAGCCGCAGTTTATCCGCCTGGCGCAGACTGTGCCGCAACCGGGCGATCCACCAGGCATAATCCTCCGCGGCCGCCGCGTCCCAGTCATAAACCGGCATCTCCCAGTTCTGGCCGTCTGAGGCGTAATCATCCGCCGGCACCCCGGCTTCCTCATCCAAGCGGAAAAGTTCCCGCCGCCGCCAGACGTCACAGCTCTCCGCCGCCACATACATCGGCATGTCGCCCCACACAGCCACGCCGCGTTTCCGGGCGTACCGCCTCAGCGACTCCCACTGCCGCGCGAACTCATACTGCAAAAAAGCGTAATACTTCGTCTCTTCGGCCAGCTGGGCGCGCGCCGCCTCCAGCGCCTCCGCGTCCCGCTCCCGCAAGGGCGCCGGCCACAGCCGCCAGTCCGTTTCCTCCATATGGTCCCGCAAAGCGCAAAACAGGCAGTAGTCCGCCAGCCAAGCGTCCTCCGCCCGGCAAAAAGCCGTAAAATCAGGCGCCGTCCGGTCAAATCGCGCAAAAGCCTCCCGGTAAAAATGCTGTTTGCGCAAAGCCGCCCGCGCAAATTCCGCCCGCGAAGACTGATCGAGTTCCCCCAGCCCTTTTTTCACCTCTGCGTATTCCGGGCCCAATAGTCCCTGGTCAGCCAACTGCTCCAAATCCAGGAGCAATTCGTGGCCGGCGAAAGCGGATAGCGGCATATACGGCGAATCTCCCCGCCCCGGCGGATTTATTGGTAAAATTTGCCAGATGCTCTGCCCGCCGGCGGCAAGAAAATCAACGAATTCCCTGGCCCCGGCCCCCAGATCGCCCACGCCCCACGGGGAAGGGAGCGAGGTGATATGACAGAGCACGCCGGCCTGCCGGGGGCCGGCCGCGGGTTCCGGCAGCGGTCCCGCCGCCGGCCGGTAATATACTTTTGCCGTCAGCGGCTCCAGCGGGCAAATCATAACCGGAGCCTGACCGGGGGAAGCGGTCAGCGGCTGCAGCTCTCCGCTCATCAGCTCCGGATAGCAGCCCTCCCGCTCGTCTTCCCACAGATCTACGGACTTAAAGTTTTGCGCGTCCGGGTTGAGCGCCACATAGATCCGGCCGCTCTCATCGCCGCGCGAATAGCCGTAAACGCCGTTCGGCCAAACACGCGGGCAGAAATCGCCCTCCACCAGCACGTCATATTCCCGCCGCCAGCTGATCAGGCGCCGGTAAAACTCGCCAAGTCCCGCTTCTTCCCGCCCCCAGGGAAACGGGCCGCGGTTATAGGGGTCGTCCAGCCCCTCCATTCCCGCCTCGTCCCCGTAGTAAACGCAGGGCACGCCGGGAAAAGTCATCTGCACGGGCACGAGCAGACGCAGCCGGCGCAGGGCGAGTTCCCGCCGCTGGCCGTCCAGCCGGAAAAATTCTTTTTCCTCGGCGGCCAGCGCGTCCGTATCCGCGCCTCCCAAAATAGTCAGCAGCCGCTCCCGGTCGTGGCTGCCGAACAAATTCATCGCCGCGTAGAAATTCTCCCGCGGATAATTTTCATACAGGCTGAGGATCCGCCGGTGCAGCAGTTCCGCCGTGACGGCGCCCAGAACGTACCCAAGAAACAGCTCGCGGAACGGGTAATTCATCGTCGCGTCCAGCTCGTCCCCGGCAAAATACGCGCGCCGCGCGCCGTAACTCACCTTGTTGGAAGCGTCTTCCCATACCTCGCCGACGACCACGCCCTCCGGGTCAGTCTCTTTTACCGCCTGACGGATCCCTTTGATAAAATCATCCGGCAGCTCATCCGCCACATCGAGGCGAAAACCGCGGACCCCGGTCCGCATCCAGTGGCGCACCACGCTATCCTGACCGCGCCAGACGAAATCCTGAAATTCCGGGCGCATTTCATCTACATTGGGCAGGTCGTCGATCCCCCACCAGCACTCATAGCCGCCGTCCTCTTTCCAGCGAAACCAGTCGTGATAAGGCGAATCCGCCGCCGCCGCTCCCTGGGAGCCATAATTACCGTACCCGTCAAAATAGACGCTGTCCCGGCCCGTGTGATTGAAAACGCCGTCGAGGATGACCGCCACGCCTTCGCGCTCCGCGGCCGCCAGCAGCTGCGCGAAGGCTTCCTCCCCGCCAAAACCGGGGTCGATCTTATAATAGTCCGCCGTATCATATTTATGATTGCTCGCGCCCAAAAAAATCGGATTCAGATACAGCACGTTCACGCCGAGTTCTTTCAGGTAGGGCAGTTTCTCCCGCACGCCCGCTAAGGTGCCGCCGAAAAAAGGCCAGCGCGTGATTCGCCCCTGCGGGTCGCGCGGGTAAAAAGGCGTGTCGTTCCAGTCCAAATGCAAAAGCCGCCGCGGCCCCCGGCGCTCCGGCCGGCGGCGGAGCGCCGCCTCCTCCCGCTCTCCCCAGTTCGCGCCGCGGTAAAACCGGTCCACAAAAATCTGATAGGCGACGCCGTTTTTCCACCAGGCCGGCGCCGGCGCCGGCCGGTAAACGGTGATCTGCCAGGACGGCGGATCCGCGGCCCACACCCTGCCCTCGCCGCCGAGACGGTCGGCCGGGCAGCCGTAAATTATGCGGCCGCCCAGCCCCTGCAGCCAAAAATAATACCACAGGAGACACGGCTCGGCCGGCGCCGCGCTTTCCGCCACCAAACGCCGCACGCCCGGCGGGCCTTCCTCCTCAGTCAAATTGATCAGCGTTTCGCCGCTGCCGTCCCGCCAAAGCCGCAGCACCCCTTTCAATTCCAGACCCAGCGCGCCGCGGATATCCAGCGCCAGCCGGAACGGGGCGCCGCAGGGCAGCGCTCCGTGGGGCTCGCGCCATTCCGCCAGATGGGAATTGTGATAGAGGCGCAATCCTTCACTCATACTCTCGCTCCGATTTTTTCATAAAGTCTGGCGTAATTCTGCGCCGCTTCCCGCCAGCTGAACCTCTGCTCCGCGACGCGACGCCGGAGTTTTTCCCAGGTCTGCCCGTCCTCCCGGTAAAGCCGCAAAGCGTTTTTCACCGTGAACAGCAGTTCATGCGCGTTGTAATTGGCAAACCCGAAGCCCGTGCCCGTCTTGCTGTGTTCGTCAAACGGCTGCACCGTGTCTTTCAGCCCGCCGGTCTCGCGCACCACCGGTACGTTGCCGTAGCGCATGGCGATCATCTGCGTCACGCCGCAGGGCTCGAAGCGGGAGGGCATGAGCAGCATATCGCCCGCCGCGTAAACCTTCATCGCCAAATCGTTGTCAAAAGTGACGCAGGCGGCGACCCGGCCCGGATAGCGCGAGGCCAGCGCGCGCAAATTCTGCTCGTACTCCCATTCGCCGGCGCCTACCACCACGAGCTGCACGTCTTCGGTCGACAGCAGTTCGTCGGCGATATGGAAAAACAGGTCCATGCCTTTCTGCTCGGTCAGGCGCGTCACCATGGTCACGAGCGGTACGTCGCCGCGCGCGGGCAGCTCCAGCATTTCCTGCAGGCGCCGCTTATTCACTTTTTTATTGGTCCAGTTCGCGCTGCTGTAATTGGCGAATAAAGCCCGGTCGGTTTCCGGGTCATACAGGTCGTAGTCCAGCCCGTTCAAAATCCCGCGCAAACTGCCGGAACGGGCCCGCAGAACGGCGTCCAGACCCTCGCCGTAATAGGCGTGCTGGATCTCCTGCGCGTAAGTCGGGCTGACCGTGGTCACGGCGTCACTGTAGAGCAGCGCCCCCTTGAGGAAATTCACCCCGCCGTCAAAACCCATTTTTTCATAAGGCGCCGAATGTCCGGCCAGCCCCAGAAGATTGTCCATGACGGACAGATTGTAAACCCCTTGGTATTTCAGGTTGTGGATCGTGAACACCGATTTTATCTCGTAGTAAAACGGCTGACTGCCGCAGATCTCCCGCAGCAGCACCGGAATGAGCGCCGTATGCCAGTCGTTGGCGTGGATAACGTCCGGTTTGAAATTATGCATGAAGCGGATGCACTCCAGCACGGCGCGGGCAAAAAACGCCATCCGTTCCCCGTCGTCATAATACCCGTAAAAACCGTCCCGTTTAAAATAATATTCATTATCAATAAAATAATAGCGGACCCCGTCGAGTTCCAGTTCTTCCAACCCGCAATACTGCCGGCGCCAACCCACATCCACCTTGCAGCGCGCTACGCTGCGCATTTTATCCTGATAAACCTGCGGAATTCCCGCGTATTTCGGCATGATGACCCGCGTCTGGCAGCCGGCTTCCTGCAGATAGCCCGGCAGCGCCCCGCCCACGTCGCCTAAGCCGCCGCTTTTGGCGAACGGTTCCGCTTCAAAAATAGCGAACAGCACCTTCATCGCTGACACCCCTTTCTTTGGTCTCCTGATCTTCTTTCCGGTCATACGACGCACTCTTTTCCCACGATGGAAGGGGCGCTCAGGCGGCCTTTCAGCAAGGCGCCCCGCTCGACGCGCGCGAATTTGTCGCAAACCACATGCTCCACCAGACAATCCCGGTCAATAACGCAGCCCTGCATTATGACGCTGCCGCGAACGATAGCCCCTTTGGCCACGTTCACCTTGCGAAACAAAATACTGTTTTCCACCGTGCCTTCTATCCGGCAGCCGCTCGCCACGAGCGAGTTCGTGACGCTGGAATGGACGCCGTAATAAGCCGGCATATTATCTTTTACTTTTGTGTGGATCCTGTTTTCTTTCCCGAACAGTTCCCGCCGCACATCGGCGCGCAAAAAATCCATGCTGCCGCTGAAATAATCCTCAATAGTCTCCACCCGTTTCAAATAACCGCGGAAAGGCACGGCCCGCATCTGCCAGCTGTTGGCGTTTTCGGCGATGATATCCTGCAGATCGCTGTATTCCATCGTCTTATACCACTCGAGTATATCCAGCAGGAGCTGCCGGCGAATGATGAACGTATCGAGGAAAAGGCGGCGCGCCTCCCGAGCGGTCAGAGCGGCGGCCGGCACGAGGGCCTGGACCCGGTCCCCTTCCCCCAGACGGATGAAAAAACTGTTGTCCCGCCGCCCGCGCAGCGCGCGTTCTTCCTCCCGATAGAACATCGTGAGGTCGGATTCGTTTTCTTCGTGCGCTTCCAGCGCGCCGCGGTAATTGAGAGTGAACACCTGATTCGCGCTGCTGACGATAACGTCTCTTTCCCGCCCGTGCTTGAGATAGGCGACGTTTTTCAACAGATCTTTCAGCAGAAATTTGGCGTTCATGCTTTTCATGCCGTAATTGGAACCGGGCAGGATAAAGAGTCCGCCCACCTTGCGGTCGAGAAACCACTCCCGCCCGGCGCCGAGATGATCCATGATGGAGCGGTAATGGTAAGGCGTTATGACGCCGACCGTGCGCACGTCGGAATTTACGAGATTGGAAAGCGCAAAATCCAGCAGGCGGTAGCGCGCGGCGAAAGGCACCGCGGCGACAGGGCGGTCAGCCGTCAGTTTGCCGAGATTGATGATTTGATTGGTCGTGATAAGACCCATGGCCTGTGGCATATTTTTTCACCTTCTTCAAACCGCCAGGTGGTAGAAAACCGTGCGCCCTTCCTCGATGACGGAATTGGCGGGCACGATGTTCTGCTCCGCGATGACGATGATATTACTGTCCTGAGCGCTGTTTTCCAAGCGCCGCGGCACGCCCAGCGAACAGCCGGCCTCCACGACGGAGCGCTCGCCGATGATGCTTTTTTTCACCCAGGCCCCCCGCTCCACCCGCGCGCCCGGCAGGAGAATGGAATCCAGCACGACGGCCCCCTCGTCCACGAACACTTCCGTGCTGAGAATGGAGCCGGTCGTCTCCCCCAGCACGGTGCTGCCGTTGCAGACAATGCTGCCGCGCACTTTGGCCGCCGGGCCGATATAATGCGGCGGAAAAATATTGCTGTTGGTCATGATCCGGATATCGCTGTCCTCCAGATCGAAAAGCGAGCCGTTACTCAGCAGTTCCATGTTGGCGGTATAATAGCTTTCGATTGTGCCCACATCCCGCCAATACCCGCGGTAAGGGAAAGCCCACATACGCCGGCCCTGAGCCAGCAGGCGCGGGATCACGTTTTTGCCGAAATCGTTGTCGGAGGTTTTATCCTGCTCGTCCGCCACCAGCGCGTTTTGCAGCAAACGGGTGTTGAAAATGTATATCCCCATGGAAACGAGGTTGGATTCCGGCTCGGCGGGTTTTTCGGCGAACGAGACGATCCGCCCTCCCGCGTCCACGCTCACGACGCCAAAACGGCAGGCCTCCTCCGGCGGCACTTCCATGACGGAAACCGAAACATCCGCGCCGTTTTTTTTATGAGCGGCCAGCATCCGCGTGTAGTCCATCTGATATATATGATCGCCGGAAAGGACCAGCACGTATTCCGGAGCATAACGGTTAATAAAATCCAAATTTTGGTAAATAGCGTTGGCGGTGCCTTTGTACCAGCGTCCCCCGTCCTCGCCCACGAAAGGCGGCAGCACATGCACGCCTCCGTCCGGCTCATTCAGATCCCAGGCCATGCCTGTGCCGATATATGAATTTAAGAGCATAGGTTTATACTGAGTCAGTACGCCCACGGTGTCTATGCCGGAATTGACGCAATTACTCAAACTGAAGTCGATGATCCTGTATTTGCCGCCGAAAACAACGGCCGGTTTGGCAATATATCGCGTCAGCGCGCCCAAACGGCTGCCCTGGCCTCCCGCCAGAAGCATAGCTACCCATTCTTTCTTTTTCATGCCGCACCTCCTCTGCCTGTCTGTCTATCAATCTATAATTAAAACCGGCCCGCGTCAGCTTTCGCCCGCAGGCGGAACCGGTATGCGCCAGACGTCTTCCGCGTATTCCCGGATAGTCCGGTCGCTGGAAAAAACGCCGGAACGCGCGATATTGCGCAAAGCGATCCGGGACCAGGCGCCGGTGTCGCGGAACAGCCGGCTGAGAGTCCGGGCGGCTTCCACATAAGGCGCAAAATCTTTCAGCACGAAATACTCGTCGTTGTCACGCAGCAAGCTGTCGTAAATGATCCGAAAATCCGCGCCCTCGTCATAATAAGTCCCGTCGATCAACTGATCCGTCACTCTCTTGGTCTGGGTCTGGCTGTGGTAAATTTCCCAGGCGGAATAGCCGCCTTTGGTATAAAAATCCATTACCTGGCTGGCGTTAAGGCCAAAAATAAAAGTGTTCGCCGCCCCGGCCGCGTCCCGGATCTCCACGTTGGCGCCGTCCAGCGTGCCGAGGGTCAGAGCGCCGTTCATCATAAACTTCATGTTGCCGGTGCCGGAGGCTTCCTTGCCGGCGGTGGATATCTGCTCGCTCACGTCGGCGGCCGGATAGATGATCTGGGCGTTCGATACGGAAAAATTTTCCAGGAAAACGATGCGGATGCGGCCTTTGACGGCGCTGTCCGCGTTTATTTTTTCCGCCACCGTGTTGAGGAGCTTTATGACCTGTTTGGCGTAATAATAGCCGGGCGCCGCCTTGCCGGCGAAAAGAAAGGTGTGCGGGCTCAAATCCATGTTCGGGTTGTTTTTCAGGCGATTGTACAAATGCATGATCTTGAGGATATTCAGCAATTGCCTTTTGTAGGCGTGGATGCGTTTGACATGGATGTCGAACAGCGAGCGCGGATCCGCCGTGAACCCGGAAGCCGCCCGGATGAAATCCGCCAGACGGCGTTTGTTCTGGTATTTGACCTCGGTCAGTTCGGCCAGAAAAGCGGAGTCGTTTTCCCTCTCCTCTAGGCGGGTGAGTTCGCCCGGGTCGGTGATCCATTTATTGCCGATCGCCTTCGTGATCAGGCCGGCCAGCGCCGGATTCGCCTCCAGCAGGAAGCGGCGGTGGCTGACCCCGTTCGTTTTATTGGAAAACTTGAAGGGGAAAATAACGTGAAGCCCTTTTAGCACGCTCTTGCGCAAGATCTCCGTATGCAGACGCGCGACGCCGTTGACGGAATGGCTGCCGATCACGGCCAGATTTGCCATCAGGAGATACCCGTCCTGGATTACGGCTTCGGCCGGCAGCCCAGGAAAACGGATCTCCACCTCTAGGCGGTGCCGCCGGTCTATCTCCTGCACGATCATGTAAATGCGCGGCAGCAAAGTGCGAAACATTTCCACCGGCCATTTTTCCAGCGCCTCCGGCAGCACGGTGTGATTGGTGTAGGAAATCGTGTTGACCGTGATGTTCCAAGCGTCGTCCCAATTCAGGTTTTCCTCGTCCAGAAAAATGCGCATCAGTTCCGGCACGCACAGCGCCGGATGAGTGTCGTTGATATGCACGGCGACATGGGTCGTAAAATCCTGCCAGTTCGGGCCGTAAAACTTGCGGTAGCGGCGCACGATGGACGCCAGCCCCGCCGCCACAAAAAAATATTCCTGTTTGAGCCGCAATTCGCGGCCGGCCTCGCTGCTGTCCTCCGGATAGAGGATATAAGAGATGGCTTCCGCTTCCGAGCGCGCGCGGTTGGCCTTGCTGTAATCGCCCCGGTTAAAGGAAGCGAGATCAAAATCGTCCGCCACCGCTTCCGCGCTCCAGAGCCGGAGCGTGTTGACCTGAGCGTCCGGCCCGTAACTGATCACCGGTATGTCATAAGGCACGGCGAGCACGCTTTCGCAGTTTTCCCGCCCGAAAATCATTTTGCCGTCGTCGTCCCAGCGCGTGACCACCTCGCCTTTGAAGCGCACGACGACTGATTTGTCCGGTTTGCGCGTCTCCCAGGGGTAGCCGTGCCGCAGCCAGTTGTCCGGCAGTTCCACCTGAAACCCGTCCACGATTTTTTGCTGGAATAAGCCGTAGCGATAACGAATACCGTTCCCATGCCCCGGGATTCCGAGGAAAGCCATCGAGTCAAGAAAACAGGCCGCCAGACGGCCGAGCCCGCCGTTGCCTAGACCGGCGTCCGTCTCCAGCTCGCAGAGGGCGTCCAGATCCACGCCCAGGTCGCTCAGTCCCTCGCGCACCAAGTCGCGGATACCGAGATTCAGCAGATAATAACTGAGCAGTTTGCCGATCAGGAACTCCAGGGAAAAATAGTATATCTGCTTGTTGTCGGGGCCGGTATAAGATTTATTCGCGCCCGCCCAAGATCTGCCCAGACGCTCGCGCAGCAATTCGACCAAGACCGTATAACGCTCGTGCGGCCCTGTTTCCGCGAAATCGGCGCCTGCTTCCTCGCATTGCGCCAAATATTCTTTCTTGAACGCTTCCTTGTCGGCAAACATTTTCCCGCCCCCTGTTTCAGTTGTGTAAGTTTAGTCTTATTAGGGAATCATGATAAGTATACCATTAAATCACGCCGGAAAAAACGCTAAAATGAAAAATTTTTACGCCTTTTTCAAACGGGCGTCCACTGTTCGGAGACGAAGATCTCCTGCCGTCATTACGAGGGCACGCACCCATGCTTTGACGAGTAATTTGTACCCGCAAGGCAATGAGTGCGGAGTATTTTTTACTCATTAAAAGCTTGTGATTATTTTGAAAACCCATATTTTCAAGGATCTATCGCCTGGCACACTTCTTGCACTTTGATGTATTCAGTTCTTATCAAGTCGTCCTCGCGTCAGCCGTATTCCAACATTTGATAAACAAGCAGTCAGGAGGGTCAGCATGTTATTTGAAAAACTTTTATTTCCCATTTTTTGTCTGTTGTTAGTGCCGGTATATTTTCTGGGTACGGTGAATCTGCGCAATCCCGCTCAAACATATCTTTTCGTTAAATTTGTGGCTGTCGGCATGGTCATTGTTTCGGTTTTTCTGATCTTCAAAATCATCCGGGAGCACCGTCTGATTCCTCCTGCTGAGCGCCAAGGTTTCAAATTCAGTCCTTTGAAAAGACCGCTGATTTTCTTAGGCCTCATGGTTGTGTATCTGCTGTTCTTCCAAACTTTGGGTTTTGTTATCGTTTCCGGTATTGTTTTTACAGTTTTTATGAAGATATTAGGCGGATCCTGGCCTCGCTCACTGCTTATCTCATGGGGATTATCAATAACCGTTTTCATCATCTTCGTGCGCTTTTTCTACGTCACTTTGCCTTGGGGCCTTTTAAAACCTTTGGAGTTTTATCTTTATTAAAAAGGAGAGACAGATTATGATTGATGTTCAATCATTAGTTGAAGGCTTCTTCCTTATTTTTACGCTGGAGGGCATACTCTGTCTGCTGCTGGGCATGGCTTGGGGCATCGTCGCCGGAGCGATTCCGGGTATGACCGGCACGATGGCGACTATTATACTCTTGCCGGTCACTTTTTCTTTTGAAACGATGAACGCCATGATCATGCTTACCGCTTGTTATGTAGGCAGCGTCTATGCCGGCTCAATCACCGCTATACTCTATAATTGCCCGGGCGATCCTTCTTCAGCGTGTACGGCTTTCGACGGTTATCCGATGGCAAAGAAAGGATTGGCTAATGAAGCCCAGGGGCTGTCGCTTAGCGCTTCCGCTCTCGGCGGTTGGGCCAGTTATGTCGTCATGCTGCTCTTTATGAAACCTATAGCGGATTTTGCTCTTCGGTTCGGCGCCCCGGAAATGTTTATGCTGGCGATGTTTGGCATGGCGGTGGTCGCCTCCATCGGTTCTGACAGCATTTTCAAAGGTGTTCTGATGGCCCTCTTCGGCTTATTGCTGGGGACGTTGGGAATCGCGCCCACCGGCTCGCTTCGCGGAACATTCGGCATACCTTACTTAATGGACGGAATCCCCTTTGTTTCCGCTCTCATTGGACTTTTTGCCTTTACTGAACTATTCGACCTGATAACTCGTGAATACGTTATGGAAGATGATCATCAAGGCGAGAGCGGCTCTGTTTTGGCGCAGAATAAATTTACTGTTAAACGAGTGTTTAAGGGGATGCTTCAGACCTTCTCTTACCGCGCCACTTTGATCAGAGGATGGCTTATCGGGACTCTTGTGGGCGCTTTGCCTGCGGCCGGTTCCAGCGTCGCCTCTCTGATTTCCTATACCCAGTCTAAGCAATACTCCAAGAACGGCAAAGAGTTTGGTACTGGTCACCCCGAGGGAGTGGTCGCCAGCGAAAGCGCGAATAACGCCAGTACCGGCGGCGCTATGATGACTTCTTTCACCATTGGCATTCCCGGCAGCGCCACCACGGCGATTCTACTGGCGGCGCTGATGATGCATGGACTCAATCCAGGTCCCCGTCTTTTCAACGAACACATGCCCATGGTATACGGCCTGACTCTGTGCGTGATCATCGGCAATATAGTTATGCTCTGCGAGGGCAGTTTCTTCGCTTATCTATTCTCTTTGACCATGAAAATCCGCACCATGTATTTAGTGCCAATCATTACGCTGTTTTGTGTAATTGGTTCATACTCCATTGGGGCGACGCTTTACGACGTCATTATTATGATTTGCTTTGGCGTGCTTGGGGTGCTTTTCAAGCGAAACGGGTACCCCTCCATCGCTATCGTCCTGGGCATGATCCTGGGGCCGATCGCCGACGGCAACCTGATTCGCACAGCTATGACTTACAACGGTAACTTTTCAGTCCTGTTCACATCTCCCATCTGCATCTTCCTGCTGCTGCTTGCTCTTTGTTCAGTGGTCGTTCCCCTCGTCTTGGCCAGGAACAAGACAATTTCGCAGCTGAAGATTGACGATTAGCCGCCATGTACGAAGCTGTCCTTGCGGACGGAAAGGAGGAGAAGTCATACAGCAACTTGAAGCCGAATCCCTTTACCCGCAGGATTCTTTCCAGACCATTATTTAGGAGGTGTCAAAATGAGGACAAAGACGAAAATCGGATGTCTGCTGGCTGCGCTATCACTCGCGTTGATGATTCTGAGCGCCTGCGGCACTTCGCCGACCGCTGCTCCCGCCAACGGCACAGGCGGGCCGGCATCCACTTCTCCCGCTGAAAAGTATCCCGCTAAACCCATCGTTGTTTTGCATCCTCACGGCGTCGGCGGAATTACGGATACGGCGACGCGCGCTCTGCAGCCTTTTTGGGAAGAAGAACTTGGCACTCAGATGATTGTTGACAATCATACCGGAGCCGGCGGTCAGATCTCGTGGACCATGCTGAGAGACGCGGATCCCGATGGCTACACCATTGCTTCTTTCGTCCAGCCACATGTCACCTTTACCATGCTTTTACAGAACGCGCCTTATTCCTGGGATGATTTCTACATCTTCGGTTTGCTCCACGAAGACGTCAACGCAGTTGACGTGCTGAAAACAAGCCCGTGGAACAGTATGGAGGACATGATCGAAGATATGAAAGCCCGTCCCAATCAGTATTCCTTGGGCGCGGTCGGACGCAGCGACTCGGAGCTTTCCGCCTATATTATGATGGATGAACTGGGGATTGAGTTCAATTTGGTGCTTTTTGACGGCGGCGGCCCTGCCCGTACTGCTCTGCTGGGCGGCCACATCGACGGCTACCTGTCCGGCGAGTTTTCCATGTATGGCATCAAGGACAGCATAAAAGTTATCGGTTTGTTCGGTGATGAAGCCCAGTCTCTTTTTCCCGAAGGCCTGCCCGTCAACGATCAGGTTAAAGAAAAATATGGAGTTGAGTTTCCGACTTTGTCCAGTGTGCGCGGCTATGGCGTTACAAAAGCCTTTGCGGAACAATACCCAGACAGACTCAAGATACTTGAGGACACATTTATTAAAGCGGTCAATAACCCCGCTCATATTGAAGCTTTGAAAGCTATCGGCGGCGACACTATTTTGACCCCGAAGATCGGGGATGAGGCGGATAAAGAATTTAAAGCTATTTCTGATTTATACGCCCAGTATCAGGACAAATTTAAGTAAGTAAATAGCACTCAATCACGGCGGCGGCGAACAAACGAAGCAATCTCTTTCATGTTTACAGATTACTCGCGGGGATTGCTTCGCCGTTTCGCTCGCGTCATGGTTTTAGCTCAAAAATATGGCACTGAGGAGGTTTTTACAGTGAAAGCAAGGGTTGGCGTCGTTGGGTATGGCGTGATTGGTCAGCGACTGGCAGACGGGGTATCGCGGCAGAAGGACATGGAATTGATCGGTGTGGCGGATATCGCTCCGACCCTCGCTTTACGGGCGCTGGTTGAGCAAGACGCGCCTTATAAACTCTATTGTCCGATTACCAGTGGCGTATCCGCGCTGGAAAACGCCGGCATCCCCGTCAGCGGCAGTTTGGAAGATCTTTTGGCCGAATGCGACATTATTCTTGATTCAACCAGTGCCGGAGTCGGTCTCAGGAATAAAGAAATTTATCAAGCTCACAATTTAAAAGCGATTTTTCAGGGCGGTGAAAAAAGCGACGTCGCGGATGTGTTTTTTCATGGCTGCGCCAATTATGACTCTGGGCTTGGCAAAAATTTTCTCAAACTGACTTCTTGCAATACCACAGGATTGATTAGAGCAATTGACTGCTTGGACCGTTTAGTGGGGGTGGAAAGAGTTATCATCACGATCATGCGCCGTGTCGCCGATCCCGGAGATTCTCATCGCGGCTTGACAGACGTGGCTTTGGTCGAGCCGGCGCCTAACCATCAAGCCCTTGATCTAATGCATATCATGCCTCATATTGAGGCCACCGGTCTCTTAGTCCATCTTCCCATCACTCATGGTCATATTATCAGCGTCATAGCGACTTTGAAAAAAACCGTCAGCAAAGATACCGTTCTGGAGCGCTTTCAGGCTCATCCCCGAATTCGAGTTGTGAAAATCGCTGACGGATTCAATTCCAATGCCGCGCTTTTCCGTTACGCGCGTGATCTGGGGCACAAGCGCGGCGATATGTATGACATTGCCTTGTTTGAGGAGACGCTTGTGTTCAGCGGCAGAGAAATAATATTTGCCATTAATATCCCCCAGGAAGCGGTAGTCACTCCGGAAACCATGGACGGCGTCAGAGCCAGCCTGGAAATGCAAACCAACCGAGAAGAAGCCATGAACCGCACCGACGCTTATCTTGGATTAAAGTAAACAGGTGAAGTCGTAATGAAATACGGGATCAACACCATGGACGACATAGATTATGAGGGCAAGACCGTACTCTGCCGAGTCGATCTGAATTCGCCGCTCAAGCAGCCGCAGGGAGAACTGGCTGACGACACGCGGATCCGGAGATCTCTGCCTACGATCAGAGAACTATCAGAGACCGGCGCTAAAACGGTGCTATTGACTCATCAGGGCGGGGATCTGGAATACAAGAACTATCGTTCAACAGAGCCGCATTCCCGGATTTTCAGTGAGCTTTTGCAGAAACCGGTGACCTATATTGACGATATCTGCGGTCCCGCCGCTCGTGACAGCATCAGTTCTTTGCGAGACGGAGACATCCTGCTTTTGGACAATGTCCGTTTTCTGGCGGAAGAACTCACCCTATTTGAGACAAAACTTAACCTGAATTTCGAAGATCAGGCCAAAACCCTCTTAGTGCGCGTTTTAGCGCCTCTGGCTGATTACTTTGTCTGTGACGCGTTTGCCGCGGCCCACCGCTCACAACCATCACTCGCAGGTTTCCCTTTGGTATTGCCTTCTCAGATGGGCCGTCTGTTCGAAGAAGAATACTCCATTTTGAGCGGGATTCTGCAAGAACCAAAACGGCCTTGCACTTACGTTTTCGGCGGCGCTAAGATCCAAGACGCCTTTTTGATCCTTCCCGCTGTTTTGCAAAGCGGCGCGGCTGATTTGGTTCTTACTTGCGGATTAGTGGGACATATTATGCTGATGGCTAAAGACATTCGTTTAGGCGCCGCTTCGGAGAGCTTTATTTATAAAAACAGTCTTGGAGAATATATTCAGACCGCAAAGGAACTTTTATGTGAATATGGCGCTAAGATACTGCTGCCTCAAGATATAGCCTGGGAGCAGGATGGTGTCAGGATGGAAGGGGAACTGAAAGCGGCGCCTCAAGACAAACTGATTGGCGATATCGGCTCGCAAACCATTGCGGTTTATGAAAAAATCATTGAGGATAGCGGCACCATCTTCATAAACGGTCCGGCGGGCGTGTTCGAGCAAGCCGCCACTGAACTGGGCACAAAGTCTCTTTGGCAAGCGATTGCGAAAAGCGGCGCTTTTTCTATCTTGGGCGGCGGCGACAGCATTACGGCGGTTAACAAGTTTGGTCTTTATGAGTGTTTTTCCTACGTCAGTTCGGCCGGCGGCAGTCTGGTTCGTTTTCTCAGCGGTGAAGAATTACCGGTAATCAAAGCGCTGAGACTATCGGCTGAAAAATATGGGCAGGGAAGGTGAGAGAGTATGCATCCGCAGATGATTCCTTATCAGGCAGCCATTGCCCGAGGCGGCACCAGCAAGGGGATTTTTATTCGCACGAATGAACTGCCGTCAGAACCCAAGCAGCGAGACGCTGTTATCAGAGCCATATTCGGCAGTCCGGACGCCCGCCAAATTGACGGGCTAGGCGGAGCGGACATGCTGACCAGTAAATTGGGCATCATCGGCCCGCCCACCAGACCGGATGCTGATATTGACTACACCTTCGCCCAAGTGGATATCTTCCGAGAGTTTGTGGACTACATCGGTAACTGCGGCAATATCTCCGCTATGGTTGGTCCGCTGGCTGTTGACTGGGGTTTTGTCCCCCTTGAGTATCCTGTCACCACAGTAAGGATCCACCAGACCAATACGCAGAAAATAATCAAAGCCTCCGTACCTGTTACAGGTGGGAAAGCGGCTGTAACAGGAGATTTTCGAATTGACGGCGTACCCGGAACCGGAGCCAGAATTGATTTGGATTTCTCTGACCTGGCTGGAGCGATCACCGGCAAGCTTCTGCCCACAGGACAAGCGGCGGATATCATTCACATGCCGGGACGCGACTTTCAAGTCTCCGTCGTTGACGCCGGCACTTTAGATTTCTTCATCCGTGCTGAAGATCTGGGCTTGAGAGGTAATGAATCACCCACTGAGATCGAAAGCAATACTCATATCATGGCTTTGCTCGAACAGATCCGCTGTGAGGTCGCTTACCGATCCGGACTGGTTAAGAAACCGGTGGACGCCACAGAGCAAAATCCGCTCACGCCGCAAGTGGTAATAATTGCCAAATCATCTGGTTATGTCGGCCTGAATAATGTGCGTGTCGAGGCGGATGATATTGATGTGGCGGCTCGTTTACTCTTTATGCAGCGCGTCCATAAGACTTATGCCGGCACTGGCACAGTCTGTACAGGTGTTGCGGCCCGTATTTCCGGTACGATTCTCTATGATTTGCTGTCTCCGGAAGCGCGACTTAAGCCGCTTTTGCGGATCGGTCATCCAGGCGGCGTGATCAGCGTGAAATCCGCCGTTGACGACATAAACGGGCAGCTTGTTATCCGCCAGGCTGAAATAGCCCGAACCGCGCGGCTTCTGATGGAAGGAACCGCGTATATCAAGAAAGATGTCTTGAATGTTTCCTGATGATCTCACCGGTTCACAACGAACCGCAGAGATAAATTATTTCACCCATTTGAAAGGAGTAGAAAAAATGGCCGAGAAACTCTGGAATGTCGGGGAAGCGAATTTCGTCCCCGAGGTGCGTTCGCAAATGAATCTTCCAAGGAAAGTCATTGTCTTCGATGAAACCTTAAGGGAGGGCGAAGAAACTCCCGGCATGAACATGTCGACGGACCTGAAGGTCGAGATCGCTCGCGTCTTGGAAGAGATGGGGGTTCGGGAAGTCAACATGGGTTATATGGGCTATATCGAAGAACATGCCGCAGCGGCTAAGGCGGTGAAAAAAGCTTGCCCCAAGCTTATCCTCACTGGGTATATCCGGGCTCACGGCACAGCCGACATTGAAAAACTTCTGGATGTAGCTAAAGAATCCGGAATTGACAAAGTGGACATTAACATTCCTTCCTCTGATTACCAGTTCAAAATCAAAGGCCTTTCTAAGGGTTTGATCATGGACGTCACGCCGGAAGCGATTTACAAAGCCAAGCAGTATGGTTTTGAAGTCACTTATGGTCCCTATGATACAACGCGTACGGAATTAAACTATTTAAAAGCGCTGCTGAAGATTGCTGAACAAGCCGGCGCAAGCCGCGTAAGGGTTTATGATACGTTAGGAGTGCTGAACCCGGCCGCCACTCGCTGGTGGGTCAGCGAACTGGTGAAAACAATCAGCATCCCGATCCAATACCATACCCATGATGATTTTGGTATGGGAACAGCCAACACCTGTGCCGCCGTTGAAGGCGGCGCCTCCGCCATTGATCTGGTAGTCAACGGTCTGGGGGATCGGGCCGGCAACACCTCTTTTGAAGAAACTGTATTGGCTTTGGAAGCGCTCTATAACGTGGATACCGGTATTGATCTGAGCCAATTGATCAGGCTTTCCAAACTGGTGGAAACGGCCGGCATCAAAGTGCCGCGCAACAAGCCGGTAGTCGGTGAAAACTGCTTTATTCACGAAGCCGATATGCATGTCCAAGGAATACTCAGCGGCAATTGGCAGACTTTTGAACCCTATCACCCTTCGGTAGTTGGTCAGGCGCGCCAGGTCTATTTCGGTTCCACAACTTCCAGGTCTTCCATTGATATGTTAGCCCGCAGTATTAATGTGGCCATCTCTGAAGCCAAAATTGAAGATGCTTTGCGAGAGGTCCTGCAGATCGTCAGCGATAGGGTCTATGCCACCCAACAAGAAGTCGAAGATCTGATTCGGAAATACGCGCAATAGGATGTCTGCTGATAGAGGAGGACTGGCATGACGATTAAGGAGCGCCTGTTGAATGGCGAAAAGCTGCTGGGCTCGTTTATTACGATTCGATCTTTGGAAGTGGCGGAAATGATGTGCCGGGCGGGCTTTGACTACATCGTCATTGACGCTGAACACTGCGCCTATGACTGGTCTGATATTGATCTGCTGATCAGAGTCATCAAGGGCAGCGGTGTTTACCCCATCGTCCGGATCATGTCAATAACGAGGCAGTATGTTTTGCGAGTATTGGATATGGGCGCGGACGGAATTATGGCGCCAAGAGTAGACACCGTTGACGACGCGAAAGCCTTGGTGCAGTTTGCCAAGTATCCGCCGATGGGAGATCGCGGATCAGCGGGGGTGGTCCGGGCCGCGCAGTATGGCAGGATTCCTTTGCGAGAAGCCATAGAAACGGCGAACAAAAACACCTTGCTGATTGTGCAGGCGGAGACGCCGGGAGCGGTGGATTCCGCCGGCGATATCGCAGCGGTGGATGGTATCGACATGCTATTTGTCGGCCCCAATGATCTCTCCGTCTCTATGGGGTATCCGGGACAGATGGGGGCGCCTGCAGTTCAGGCGAAAATCGAAAGCGCCTTGCTTGCTGCTCAGGCCAGAAACAAACTCTGCGGCATTTATGCGGTTAGCCCCGACGATGTGGCCAAATGGACCGGTAAAGGCGTTCAGTTTGTAATCACCGGCGTGGCCGGGTTGATTAGGACCGGTATAGAAAAAAACCAGGCCGAACTAAGGGCTGCGGTTAAGGTTTAAACAATGAGGTGAAACAATAATGGGTTTCACAATAGTAGAAAAGATCTTGGCGCGAGCCGCCCGGCAATCTTCGGTCAAACCCGGAGACATCGTGCGGGCTGAGGTGGATACCGCTATGATCCACGATCTGACCGGCGGCTCCACCGTTCAGGCTTTTCGCGCTATTGGCCGGGATCGGGTCTGGGATCCCGAAAAAATTATGGTTCTCTTTGAGCACGCGGTTCCCGCGCCTTCGGAAAGCAGCGCCGAAGTACAAAAAATGGTGCGAGAATTCGCCATAGAACAAGGGCTTAGGTTTTATGGCTATAATGAAGGCATCTGCCATCAGGTAATGCCGGAGAAAGGTTGGGTCTATCCTGGCGCCGTCGTCTTGGGCACAGATTCGCACACTTGCACACATGGAGCTTTTGGCGCCTTTGCCACAGGGATCGGTTCTTCAGAGATGGCGGCTGTATTTGTGCAAGGTTCGCTCTGGTTCAAAGTACCCGAAACCATAAAGATTGAAGTATCTGGCAGTTTTCCGAACGGCGTGACCGCTAAAGATTTGATTCTTTTTCTTTGTGGTCGAATGACAGCAGAAGGCGCGTCATATAAAGCTTTGGAATACTCGGGGTCTCTGATTGAGGCCCTGAGTATCTCAGAACGCATGACTATCTGCAATATGGCGATTGAAATGGGAGCTAAGAGTTCTGTCATTGAACCAAATGAAGAAGTTCTAGCTTATCTGCACAGGAGAGCCCCTCGCTTCGAGAGCATTGGCCAAGTCATAAAAGCTGATTTGGACGCGGTTTATTCAGAGACAATCACAATAGATGTCTCGGCTTTTGAGCCGCAGATAGCTTGCCCTTTCACAGTCGATAATGTCACAAGTATCCAGATGATCGCCGGCTTAAAGATTGATCAGGCTTTTTTGGGTTCTTGTACAAACGGCCGTATTGAAGATTTACATCAAGCTGCCCTGATTCTTAAAGGGAAAAAAGTGCATCCTCAAGTCCGTTTTCTGGTTATTCCCGCTTCGGCGGAAATCTATCGCGAGGCTTTGCAAGATGGCACTTTAGAGACTTTATCCGCTTCCGGGGCTGTGATTTGCAATCCGGGCTGCGGTCCCTGCCCAGGGTTTCATCAGGGGCTTTTGGCCAGTGGCGAACGTTGCCTCTCCAGTTCAAATCGTAACTTTCGCGGTCGAATGGGCAAGGAAGCCGAAGTTTATCTGGCCTCTCCTCTCAGTGTCGCGGCGGCGGCGCTCACTGGGGTTATAACAGATCCGCGCACTCTGCTCTAATCTAACACAAAATGGAAAACGGGAATCATCAATACTTCGACTCAAAGGAGTACGCCTGTGCATCTGACAGACTATGAAAAACAATTGCTTGGTGGGGATTGCGGGCCGGAAGCAGCCAAACTAATGCAGATAATGCTAAAAATCGGTGAATTTGAGGGCGCCGAAGATTTAGTGACCGTAAGCAATGTTCATCTGGCCAGCACTCAGATACTGGCTATTTCCGGTCAGGGCGGCATGGACTTCATCACTCGTTTAGCGGAATCAGGTCTGACTTTCAGGGCGATGACCACAACAAACCCGGTTTCTATAGATTTGGAAAAGTACGACGAATTAGGCATCGCTTTCGATTACGCTACCTGGCAGATGAAATCCGTGGCTGCACTGAAAAAATTACGCGCCTTCCCCAGTTTCACCTGCACACCCTATTATTCAGGATTTCTTCACTGTCGCGGCGATCATTTGGCTTGGGTTGAAACCTCCGCCGTAATTTTTGCCAACTCTTATTTCGGCGCTCGCACGAACCGCAATGTCGACGTTGCCGCCTTAGCTTCCGCCCTTTGCGGACGTACGCCTTGTTACGGGATGCATTTGGAAGCAAACCGGCCCGGTCAGGTGTTGGTGACCATAAGAGCCGATCTGTCCGACATTGCTGATTATGGCGCGCTGGGAAACTATGTCGGCAAAAGAATAGGCGCCCGCATACCGGTCTTTGCCGATCAAAAAATCAAACCGTCCATCGAGAATTTGGTACACATGGGCGCTGCTTTGGCGACGGCGGCGCCAATTCCGCTTTATCATTTTTTCGGCGTCACCCCAGAGGTCACAACCGACCCGCTTCGATACGGCAAACAGCATGTTACGGAAGAAATTATTTTTGGCCGCAATGAATTAACATTGGCTAAAGAAGAACTTCTCTGGGACAATGGAGCAGAATTGGACTTTGTGGCGCTGGGCTGCCCTCACTATTCGCCGGAAAAGGTTCGCTATGTCGCTTCCTTGCTGGAAGGAAAGCAGATCCGCCCAAATATTACGGTATGGGTTTGTATGTCGCAGAATACAAAACTGATGCTGGAAAGAACAGGTGAGGTTGAAACGATAGAATCGTCGGGGGCTCATGTAGTCGCTGATACCTGTATGTGTATTTGTAATTACGCTACAGATACTTACAAGAAAACAGCGACTGATTCCGCCAAGGCGGCGTATTATTTGGCCGCCAATAATCTGGGAGTGGAATACGGCACAACGAAAGAGTGCATAGAGGCCGCAATCAGGGGATACTGGAGTTAAACAAATGAGCATAACTGTACTGCAAGGCCGAGGGATTTACGGCGGAGTCACTGAAGGTGAAACCATAGTCACTCAGCAAATGCTCTCATTTATGGGTGGCGTGGACCCGGTAAAGGGAGTCATTACCGAAAAAGGCCACGATCTGTTGGGTCAAAAATTGAAAGATAGAATCCTTGTTTTTCAGTCGCTGAAAGGTTCGGCGGCGGCGATGTGGATTATCAGCCGGCTCACAACACATGGCCAAAAACCGAAAGCTTTGGTTGTAGAAAAGGCGGATGCCATATTCATTGGCGGGGTTGTTATGGGCGAAATCACAGCCTTGGAGTGTCCCCAATGTTCGGGAAAGCTGTTTAGCGGTCAAATCGTCAGAGTGAATGGAAATGATGGAACTATAACTATTTTGCCGGAAAGGGGGTGGAGTAGTGGCGGCATATGAAAAACTGTTCGAACCGGGAAATATTGGCAATTTAGTGCTCAAGAACCGTTTGGTTATGGCGCCCATGGGTTTTCGCGCTTCAAATGAGGATCATACGATTTCAGAGCGGGAGTTGCGTTATTATGCCGCCAGAGCCCAAGGCGGAGTGGGCCTTATTATATCTTCTTCGATGTTTGTTTTGAAGCAAGGCCGCAGTCCGCGCTTTCCTTGTATCTATGACGACAGTTTCATTACGGGTCTTAAACGGCTCACCGAGACCGTCCATGAGTATGGCGCCAAAATAGCGGGGGAAATTCACCACCACGGAATGTACCTTTGTGTGACTCGCAATCATTTTCAAGATCCGGAAAAAGCTAAAGAAATTGATATCATTGCGCCTTCACCTGTTCCGTATTTCGAGAATGGTTATATGCCTCGAGTTATTACGCCAGACGATATTCGAGAACTGGTTACCGCCTTCCGGGAAGGCGCGCGCCGAGTGAAAGCGGCCGGATTCGACGCAGTGGATATCCATGCCTGTCATGGTTATTTATTGGGTTCCTTCCTTAATCCTTACACCAATCGGCGCGCTGACGGCTATGGCGGCAGCGTTGAGAAACGGGCCCGACTTGTTTGTGAAATTATCGCCGCGGTGCGCTCTCAGGTGGGTTCTGATTTCCCGGTTACTATTCGGATCAGCGGCGACAGTTACCTGCCTGGCGGGATTTCTCCCGAAGAATCCGCAGCTCAGGCCCTGTTGTTCGAAGAAGCGGGAGTTGACGCGATCCACGTGTCTGCCGGCGCGATTGAGAGCAACGAATATGTTTACCCCAATTTCCTTTTCGCAGACGGTATAAATGTCCATCTGGCGGACAATATTAAGAAAGCAGTCAAGATCCCCGTAATCACAGCCGGTAAGATAAGCGGAGCAGAAATGGCAGAGAGCATCCTGCGAGCGGGTCGGGCGGATTTTATTGCTCTCGGTCGTCCTTTGCTGGCTGATCCGGGGCTGCCGGAGAAATACAAAGAAAGCAGACCGGAAGATGTGCGCCAATGCCTCTATTGCAGTAACTGTACCGGCTATCTTTCCGATGAATACGGCGCGCCTCTCCTGCGCTGTACCGTAAACCCCGAGGTTTTGGAAGAAGAAGAAATGCGCTTGGAAAAGGCAGCGGCGCCCAAGGACGTACTGGTCATAGGCGGCGGTCTGGCCGGTATGCAGGCGGCGGTGGACGCGGCAAAGCGCGGGCACAGAGTCAGACTCTGGGAACGAGCGGAACGGCTAGGCGGGAGGTGGAATACTGTTTGCCGCGAACCCTTCAAAAAGGATTTCAAGTCGCTGCTGCGATATCTGTCAATTCAATTACAAAAAGCCGGCGTAGCTGTCACCACGGGCAGAGAAGCGACGCCTCAGGCAATTGAGCAGGCGTGTCCGGAAGTGGTTATCATTGCCACCGGCGGCGTCCCTCTGAGCCTGCGTCTCCCCGGCTGTGAAAAAGATTGTCTGGTTCAAGCCGTTGATGTTATCGAAGGCAAAGCGCAAGTCGGCGACCGTGTCGTGGTGGTCGGCGGTCGCAGTATCGGTCTGGAAATCGCTTTAACATTGGCGGAAGAAGGCAAGGAAGTCTCAATTGTTACAGACTTGGAACTGGGAAAAGACAAACAGGGACGGGGCATGGTCGGATCTATTTACCGGACGCTGCGCAAAAGACTTCTCAAACTACGGGTGCCAATTTTCCAGCACACGTCGGTGCGGGAAATCCGTAACGATGGTTTATATATAGTTGAGAATAAAGCCCTGCTCTTTATTGAAGCGGATACCATCGTGCAGGCTATCGGATTTAAGGCGGATGACAATTTATACCAAGCAATTAAAGGTAAGCACTCTGAAGTTTATGTTATCGGCGACGCCATAGAGGCGCGCACCGCGTTAGACGCCATCAAGGACGGCGCTGTTACTGCCAGAGCCATCTGAGCCGGGAGAAAAGGAGGACAAACTGTGAAGCCTTTTGCCTTAACAATTGGTGAATATACGAATCAGCTAAACTATACTGACTTGCCGCTGAATATTGTCCAAGAAGCAAAGTATAAAACTTTGGACAATATCGCCGTAACGGTGGCGGCTTATGAAGAAGCCCCTGCCCGTATTCTGGCGGATTATGCTTTGACGGCTGGCGGCCGCGAAGAAGCCGGCATTTTCATGTATGAAAAGCGTGTTCCCGCCGCTCTGGCGGCATTGGTCAACGGAACTGCCGCGCATTGCCTGGAAATAGACGACGATCACAACGAACTGCTCGGACACCCTGGAGTAACGGCAGTGCCTGCGTGTCTGGCGATGGCGGAAAAAACAGGAGCCTCTGGCCAAGATTATATTACAGGACTGGTCGTTGCTTACCAACTGAGTTGTTCGCTGGGTATGTCCGTACATTCCGGCGTCTTACACGACTGGGGTTATCACCCCACTGGGGTCTGCGGTATTTTTGGCGCGGCCTTGGGCTCCGCCAAAATCATGGGCTTGTCTCCTGAGCAAACGGCGTGTGCATTGGGTATCGCCGGTTCTCAGTCCGCCGGACTATTTGAGTTTGTAGCGGATGGCTCCTGGACCAAGAGATTCCACGGAGGCTGGTCGGCGCACAGCGGCTTGTTGGCCGCGACTTTTGCCGCCGGCGGTTATACCGGACCTAAATCCGTTTTTGAGGGCAGAATGGGCTGGCTGCATGCCTATGCCGGCGAAGGTAATTATGATTGGTCGGTTATGGAAAACAGTTTTCCAATCAATGTCTATGAAATTGATCGAACAAGTTACAAACCTTACGCCTGTTGCCGCCATAACCACACAGCCATTGACGTGGTACTGGATTTGGTCGAGGAAAATGGTATTGCTATCGACAATATTGAGCGGATAGAAGTCAGACTGCCAACGGAAGCAATACCGATCATAGTCCAGCCGCCGGAGCGAAAACTTCATCCAGAAACTACGGTGGATTCTCAGTTCAGTATTTACTACTCCATTGCAGCCACACTGCTTTCTCCGGAGCAACGTGATACCATGACGACCTTCATTGATCAATTCACGGCGGAAAAAATCAAAGATCCTGCCATTCTGGCTTTAGCCGCCAGAGTAACTTGCTCTGATCATCCGGAGGTTAATGTTCTCTTTCCCGCTTACTATGCCGCCTCAGCGCTTATTACAACGAAAGACGGCAAAACTTTTTACAAATTAGAAAAGGGGCACCGCGGCGAGCAGGTCGCAGGCAAAAGGTGGTCAGAGCAGGAACTGGTGAAGCGGTTCCATAAGCTGACGGCCGGCTTTTTGAATTCTGCTCGGCGGGAGACGATCATAAACACGGTTTTGGATTTGGAAAACATCAGCACTCTCACTGGCATAACCAATATGCTTAAAGTTTAGTTGAAGGTGAAAATGTGACGTCCTTAGCCTTGGCAAAAAAAATCGGGCAATATGCCGCCGCTTTACGTTATGTCCACTTACCGGAAAGTGTCGTCCAAGAGGTAAAAAATCGTACTCTGGACTTAATCGGGGTTTCTCTGCCGGCTTGGCGTGAAAAACCGGCGCAAATCCTTATTAGTTATGCCTTGAAAATCGAAGGTAACGCTGACGCAAGTATATTATTGCATAAAACACGCGTGCCGGCGGCAACTGCGGCGTTGGTCAACGGAACCATGGGGCATTGCCTGGAGATAGACGACGATCACAATCAACTTGTAGGACACCCTGGTGTAACTGCAATCCCAGCCTGTCTGGCAGCCGCGGAAAAAGCGGGAACGTCTGGTCGTGAGTATATTGTGAGTGTGGTTTTGGCTTATCAGCTTACCTGTTCTCTGGGACAGGCCATAACTTCTGGTACGCTGCACGACCAAGGCTGGCACCCCACTGGGATCTGCGGAACCTTTGGCGCCGCCCTCGGAGCGGCAAAGGCTCTCAACCTTGATACAGATCAAATCGTATGTGCTTTGGGGATTGCCGGTTCTCAAACTTCCGGTCTATTCGAGTACCAGACGGATGGCACCTGGACCAAGAGGCTGCACGGCGGATGGTCGGCGCACAACGGTGTTTTAGCGGCGATTCTTGCCAAAGGCGGGCTAACCGGCCCGGCATCTGTGCTGGAAGGCAGATTTGGTTTCCTTCACGCCTTTGCCAAACGAGGAAATTACGATCCCCAGTTGCTGGAACGAGCGTTTTTTTCCGGACTATACGAGATTGAAAAAACCAGTTATAAGCCCTATGCCTGCTGCCGCGACACTCACCCCGGCATTGATGTTACCTTGGATGTGATTGAAGCAAATGAGATTGAACCAACCAGTATCAAGAGCATACAAATATTTCTTCATCAGGAGGCGCTGCCCATTGTAGCGTCGCCCGCCGAAAGACGTTATCGCCCGCAAACGACTGTCGACGCGCAATTTAGTATCTATTACGCAGTAGCTGCGGCGATTCTTTCTCGTGAACGCCGGGAAACAATGACCACTTTTCTGGCTCAGTTTACAGAAGAAATGATAAAGGATCAGGGCATTCTTGACTTGGCGGCGAGAATCACTTGCACGGCTGACCTTGAACTTAACGCTATGTTCCCGGAGTTTTACGGAGCAAAAGTTGAGTTGACAACTTATGACGGAAAGATATACAAGCATTTTCGTCAAGCCCATCGCGGCGATCAATCGATCGGTGCGGAGAAATTCAGCTACACGCAACTGGAACAGCGCTTCATGTCGCTGACAGAATCTGTTCTTGAAAGAGAGCAGGCAAAGAAAGCAGTAGAAACAATTGACCGGCTGGAAAACCTGGATTCTTTAACCGAATTTATGAGGATGCTGTCTGTTCCAAAGAAAGGAGGAAGATAATGGCGACGGCGTGGGTATTACCGGATGCCATTAACACAGATATTATCTTGCCAGGGCGATATATTTCCCTGATCAGGCCAGAGGACTTGGCAAAACATGCGTTAGAAGGCTGGAATCCTCAATGGGCAAGCGCTATTCAACCAAGAGACGTAATCATAGGCGGCATGAACTTTGGCTGCGGTTCCAGCCGCGAACAGGCTCCAGCAGCCTTGAAAGGGCTGGGGATCAGTTGTGTGATTGCTAAATCATTTGCCAGAATTTTTTATCGCAACGCTATTAATATCGGACTTTTGGTTCTGGAGATCAGGATGGAGACAGATAAAGCTGTCACTACCGGCGAGTTGGTTGTTCTTTCTCCGGATTATAAGAGACTTAGCGTAGCGTCTGGCGAAATGATCTTTGAGTTGCGGGCGCCGCCGGATTTTCTCATGGAGCTTATTCAAGCGGGCGGCATTGTCGCCCAGTTGCAAAAGAATCAGAATTAATAGCTATTATTTAATTTTTAAATAATGAAGCTACCTCAGTGACATTTAGCTTTTGGAGGTAGTAATTAATGAATGAGTGCTTTTTAGATAGTATCAAGCCTTACAAGAAGCATGGGGAGACCTATATTTCTGAAGTCGTTGAGCAGTTTAGTATTCTCAAATCTATTCATGAAGACTGGGAGCGTTTTGTCAATTCCGGTGATTCACAGCATGCAGCAAATATTCGTCCGGAGATTTTGAGTTCCTGGCTGCGCTCGTATAAGAGCGGGCTGAGTCCTCATAAAGTGTTTGAAGTAGTTCTTTCATCAGAAGAACTGGCTGTGAGACGGGCAATGAATAAAGATTTGATTGACATTGCCGCCCCTATTCTGGAAGAATTTGTTTTCAATCTGCGCAACGGATTTCGCGTAGATCTCGTCGATCGTGATCTATATATTTTGTACCAATACGGAACAGAAGATGTCTTGTCTTGGAGTCATGAACAAGAAATAGCGCCCGGCGCATGCCGGGCCGAAAGTTATGTCGGGGCGACCGCAATCAATTTGTGCGGGTTGTTGAGACGCCCGATGCAATTGATTGGGTCGGAACACTATTGTTCTCTCCTACATGATTGGATTTGTTCGGCTTGTCCCATTTTTGACGACAATGATGAATTAATCGGCATCGTCAACGTTTCGTCCGCTCTGGATAAGATCAAGAGCAACACCTTTGCGATGATTAAGGCGCTGGCAAGGGCGATCCAGTATAGCTGGATCCAAAAAAAGATTTATAGAGAAAAAGAACTTTCCAATAATTTTTTGACCAGCATCATCGGCAGTATATCCGACGGTATCTTGGCCATTGATAAGGACCATCGAATAAGCTTCATGAACAGCGTAGCGGGGAAAATATTAAATGTAACAACCGAAAACAGCGTACAAAAATCAATTGATGAAATTTTCGCAACCAATTCAAGAATCTACGAGTATATTGTCAAAGAAGATAATTTTGTCAACAAAGAAATAACCATTACCGGCGCAAACAAAAGAGCGAAGACCATTGTCTGCAGCCTGAAATCAATCTTAAACAACAAAAACGAGCGGATAGGCTCGCTGCTTGTTTTGAAGAATGTTCAAAATGCCGGTGAATTTGTCAAAAACCTGGCCGGTTTCAGCGCTCATTTTACCTTTGAGGACATCCATGGCCGCGGATACCAACAAGCCATACAACTGGCCAGCAAAGCTGCGGTAATGCCTTCAAATATCCTGTTGCTCGGCGAAAGCGGAACCGGCAAAGAATTGTTTGCTCAGGCAATCCACAATGCCAGTCGTAACAGCAACGGATCATTTGTTGGTATTAACTGCGCGGCTATTCCACGCGAACTCATAGAAAGTGAGTTATTTGGCTATGAAGGGGGAGCTTTCACCGGCGCCAAACGCGAGGGTCAGCCCGGAAAGTTCCAGCTCGCAAAAAACGGAACCTTGTTCTTTGATGAAATTGAAGCTATGCCAGCTTTTTTGCAAGTTAAGCTCCTGCGGGTTTTACAGAACCGTAAATTCACAAAAGTTGGCGGCAATGTGGAAATCAGTTTGGAAGCGAGACTTGTTTTCGCCTCGAATCGCGACTTATGGGAGGAGATCAAGAAAGGAATGTTCCGGGAAGATTTGTTCTACCGAATCAATGTTATTACCATTGAAATTCCTTCTTTGCGTAATCATAAAGAAAGCCTGCCGGAACTTATTGATTTCTTCCGTGAAAAAATATCTGAAAAGATCAATTATGATTTTTCCTTTGATGAACCTTCCACTGATATCCTGCTTCGGTATGATTGGCCAGGCAACGTCAGGGAGCTTGAAAACGTCATCGAGCGCAGCGCTGTGCAGGCTTACAGCCGTAACAGCACTTTGATTGGTATCGAAGATGTTTCGGTATATTATGGATTGAATAAGGTATTCCTGGCCTATCCAAACGGTTATCCCAATCTTGACCCATTAGAACAGGCCGAGAGAGAAGTTATTGTGAAATCACTGCAAAACAACGCAGGAAATATTACAGCCGCAGCGGCGCAGTTAGGCATCACCCGTAAAACACTGGCAAAGAAAAAGCAACTATACGGCATCCAATAGCTGAGGGAAGCACAAATGCAATACAAACTGCAATACGGCAAGAAAGAGATTTCTTTCTCGCTTGATTCAAAACACCCTTGTAAGGTCGTTTTACCCAAAGAAGCCACCTTTACGCTTACTGGCGGCGCTGAAGTCGTCAGAGCCTTGAACAATCCAATCCGCTCAAAAAAGATTGGTGCAATCGTTCGCCCCGGTGAGAAAACGGTGATCGTTACCAGTGATATTTCGCGGCCTTTACCCAGCCAAATTATTTTGCCGCCATTGCTGGCACAACTGCACAATGCAGCTGGTATTCGGCATGAAGATATTACTATAGTTTTAGCCCTCGGAATTCATCGCGGGCACACACCGGATGAGTATAGATTTCTACTGGGAGATGAGATCTATAACCGTTATCGCTGTATTGATTCTAATGTCAGTAAATGTCTGCGACTTGGAGTATGCAAAAATGGAACTCCCGTGGATGTTTTTTCTGAGGTCGTAAAAGCCGACCGAAGAATTTGTTTGGGTAATACCGAGTATCATTACTTTGCCGGTTATAGCGGCGGCATGAAAGCAATAATGCCAGGAGTGTCGTCCAAAGAGGCAATCCAAGCTAATCATCGGCTCATGGTACATCCAAACGCCGCTATAGGACGGCTGGAAGCAAATCCGGTACGGGAAGATATTGACGAAGTTGCGGATTTTTTACCTGTCGATTTCATTGTTAATGTAGTTCTGGATGAGAAAAAGGAGATCATTCACGCGTCAGCCGGGCACTATTTTGCTGCCCACAGAGAGTCTTGCCGGTTTTTGGATTCGCTGAACAAAATAGAGATCCCGGAACAGGCGGATGTGGTAATTGCTTCGCCCGGTGGCTATCCCAAAGATATCAACCTTTATCAGGCTCAGAAAGCCTTAGCTAATGCCCAGACAGTCGTCAAAGAAGGAGGAGTGATAATTTTGGCGGCAGCCTGTTCCGAAGGCTATGGCGAAGAAACTTTTGAGAGATGGATTAATATGTACACGACGCCGGAACAACGCCTGCAGGAGATTCAGCGGCATTTTGAACTGGGCGGCCATAAAGCGGCGGCTATTGCCATTGCTCAGCAAAAAGCCTCAATCTTTTTAGTGAGTGATCTTGACGACGATCTTGTTAAGAAGATTAACATGTATCCTTTTCGTTGCTTACAAGCTGCTGTGGATCAAGCCTTGAGCGGACGGCTCTCAAATGCCTCACTCGTTATTATGCCGCAAGCGGGAAGCGTTTTACCGGTTCTAACTGAAAACCGCTGCACGAAAGGAACAGGTTGATGAGCAATATCCAATTAGGAGCCACCAAACTCTATGTAGAGAAAAACGGAATGGGTTGTTTGCCAATTCAGCGGTGTTCAAGTGTTGACGCGGTTTCAATACTGCAATTGGCGTTTCGGGGCGGAGTACATTTTTTCGATACGGCAAGAAACTACACCAACAGCGAAGAAAAATTGGGTTTAGCTTTCTGCCAATGCCGTAACGAGGTCGTAATTACGTCAAAAACTCACGCTAAAGACACCACAGCGTTTTGGCAAGATCTGAAAACTTCTCTGACAAATCTACGCACCGGCTATATTGACATATATATGTTTCATAATTCACCAGTCGTTTACCGCCCAAATGACGGTACCGGCTTGTACGAAGCTATGCTCGAAGCTAAAAAGCAAGGGTTGATACGCCATATTGGACTCAGCACTCATAAATTTCAAGTCGCCTTATTAACCATTGAAAGCGGCCTTTACGAAGTGTTACAATATCCTTTCTCCTACCTTGCCACGAATAAAGAAATTGAGCTTGTACAACTAAGCAAAGAGAAATCCATGGGCTTTGTAGCTATGAAAGCCCTATCCGGCGGGCTTCTTAAAAGTTTTTCCACTGCCTTTGCTTGGTTTGAGCAATTTCCGGAAATTATTCCCATCTGGGGATTCCAGAGCGAAGCGGAAGTCTTGGAACTGGTGCAATGTTTACAGCATACTCCCTCTTTGGATCAAAAGGCGCTTGCTCTTATTGAAGCAGACAAACAAAGCCTAAGCGGTAAATTTTGCCGCGGCTGCGGCTATTGCTTGCCTTGCGCCGCTGACATCGACATTCCATATGTGGCAAGAATGTCACTGTTTTTGCGCCGATCTCCTGTTCAGCGGCATCTTACTGATACGAACCGCGCAAAAATGGCGCGCATTCTGGATTGCGCCAACTGCAACCACTGCCAGGAACATTGTCCATATCATTTAGATGTAAAGACGCTGCTGCGAGAAAACTATGATGACTATCGGAGCTTTTTATGAGATGGTTGTACTCTGTCCAGACTTTTGTGCTGACGGCTTGCGGCGGCGTGATGTTTTATTTGATTCACTTTCCATTGCCTTGGGTACTGGGTCCCCTCTTTACTTTCTTGTTCATCAAATATGTAGTGAAAGGTAAGAGTTTATGGTATAGCGGATTACGCACCCCGTCAATGCTAATTATTGGCTATATGTTGGGCCGGAAATTCACAATGAACTCTGTACAAGGTATTCTGGCGATCTGGCCATCACTGGTCTTAGCTCTATTCATCACGCTCATTCTCTACGCCGTCTCCGTTTATCTCACGCAGGCGCTGTTGAAAATCAATAAAACATCAGCTTACATGGGTTGCTTGCCAGCCGGGCTAACACAAATCAGCGTGATCTGCGAGGATGTCAAAGGCGTTGATATGACCGCGGTGTCCTTGATGCAAACCATCAGGGTCATTACTTTTATCACGGTCGTCCCTTTTATCGCGATCCACGGCTTGGCTGTGACTTATGACACTGAACTTCTTCAAGAGAGCTATAAATACGAGTATCGTGATTTTTTCCGATGGACAGTGTTGTTCGCGATCATTTATTTGGCGGTGAGACTCGGCTATAAACTTAGAATAAAGGGAAACACCACCATTTTGCCAATTATCGTAACCGCTATTCTTGTGGTCGCAGACGTACCGGCGCCCCCTCTTCCCGATTTTATTCAGATTGCGGCTCAGATTTGCATGGGAGTACAAATCGCGACCACCATTCAGGCGGAGAGATTAGGGACGTTTAAAAAACTCTCGTTTTTTAGTCTGTTACTAAATCTGGTTTTGATCGCGATTTTTTCCTGGGCTGACATATACATCACGACTTTAGCCCAAACCGATTATTTGACAGCCTTCTTGGGCACAAGTCTGGCGGGTACTTCTGAAATGGGAATTGCAGCCTTGCAAGTACATGCCGATGTGGCAAAAGTTACAATTTTTCAGTTGTCAAGAACTCTATTCATATACCTGATAGTTCTGCCAATCATGATCAGGAAAATTGATCGGCGTTCATGAGGATCCTCTGATATTGAGCGTAAATTTATACGTCAATGTAATGCCCTCGGCATTGAGATATTTCTACACTATCATCGGTCAAGCGATATATAAGACGGTTTGCATCATCAATGCGACGCGACCACCATCCGGATAAATTCCCCCGCAGCGGCTCCGGTTTCCCGATTCCGGTGTGGCCGTTACGTTCAATGCCCTGTATCAGTTGGTTTATCCTTTTGATCGTTTTTTTATCCTGTGACTGCCAGTAAAGATAGTCGGTCCAGCCCGTTACGCAAAGCTAATTTTCATCTTCCATGGCCAAAAGTTCATCCATTGTTTTGGTGATAAACTTCCCTTCCTCAGCCTCACGGATGGACTGCCGCAACACTCTCATATTGCTCTCGCTGTAAAACGGATCTGGTTTGGGCATGCCGCCCTCGCGTATTGCTTGACTGACAAAGGCACTTACAGCCGCAGAGAAACTTAGCCCTAACGAATTAAAAAGTTCGTCGCCCTGCGCTTTTAGGGTATCGTCAATATGAATATTTACTTGTGCCATTTCAATCACCCCCCTGCCATATATTATACAGCGGCACAAAGCATCGTCAAGCATTTCGCGGCAGACTCATTTAATTTTGTCGTATTTCCACACAGTGAACGGGCGGTTGAAACCGCCCGTTCACTGTGTCGTGCCTGCGCGCGCCGCTGTTTACCCGGCGGCTTCTTCCAATTTAGTCGTCATCATGCTGTACAGGGACGTATCCCGGGGAAACTGGTCAATAAACGGGATTATGCTTTTGCCGGCAAAGAGCAGTCCGTGCCCGGCTTCGCTCCCCGTGACAAAACTGAGCTGCCGTTCACTGATATTCAGCAGCCGGGCCAATTCCGCCCGGTCATTCGCCGCCTGGTTGAGCATCATGATAAAGTCGGAATTGGAGAGCATCCGCCGCGCCAGATCCGAGAGCAGCAAAGTTTCCACGTTTTGCGTGATGCCGGTCGGTATCGCGCCCCATTTGCGCGAGCGGGACCAAAGCTCAAAAAAGTAATTGGCGTTGTATTCGCTCTGGAACAGGAGCTGCAGTTCGTCAATGTATATCCACGTCCGTTTGCGCAGTTTGCGGTTGCGCGTGATGCGCACCCAGATCTGATCCAGAACGATGAGCATTCCGATGGTGCGGAGCTGTTTGCCTAAATCCTTGATGTCGAAAACGACGAGTCTTTTTTGAATATCCACGTTCGTATGCCGGGCAAACACGGCTAAAGAACCGGTGATATACAGTTCGAGCGACAGAGCCAGGCTTTTGGCCTCCGCTTCCGGCTGATCGCGCAAAGTCTCATAGAACTCTTTCAGCGTCGGCACGGGATTTTTCGCGGGATTGGCGAAATAAGGCTGATACGTCAGCTTGCAGGCCCGGTCGATCACCGTTTTCTGCCCGGCCGTCAGCCCCTGTTTGCTGGCGACGAGCAGCTCGCAGAGCGAGAGGATGAATTCCGCTTTCAGGAGCAGCGGGTCGTCGTCGTCGGAATAGTCCATCGTGATGTCCATTGGATTGATGCAGGCTTTGCTGCCCGCGGAAATATGCACCACTTCCCCGTCAAAGCCCTGGGCCAGCGGCGTGTATTCCCGCTCCGGATCGATGATGATCACTTCCGCCTCGGGATCGGAGAGCAGCACGTTGATCATTTCCCTTTTACTGGCAAAACTCTTGCCGCTGCCCGGCGTGCCCAAAATAACTCCATTCGGCGCTTTCAGCGTCTTGCGGTCGAAAAAGATCAGATTGCGGGAAAGCGCGTTCAGCCCGTAATACATGCCGCCGCTCTGATAGAGTTCCTGCGCCGTGAAGGGAATGAAGATCGCCGTGCTGGCCGTGGTCAGCGTCCGCTGGATTTCCACGCAGTTGCGCCCCAGAGGCAAAATGCTGTTCATGCCTTCCATTTGCCGGTAGAGCAGTTTATCCGCTTTGATATTGTTCTTGCGCGCCGTGGAAATTATTTGCCAGGTGTTATCCTGCAAGGTTTCCAGATCACGGGCAAACGTGTGGAGCAAAATCGTCACCTTGAACATGCGCTGATTATGATTTTCCAGCGCGTCCAGCAAGAGGCAGGCTTCCTCATGGGCGCGGCGCGTTTCCATCGGCACGGCGATCTCCGTGTTGCGCCCCTTTTGCACGGCGGCGTCCTGCTTGCCGGTCGCCTCCATTTCCATATAGGAGATCTGCCGTTTGACCGTTTCCAGCGCCTGACCCTGTTCCACGTTCTCGATGTGGATATTGACGGACAAATCGACCGGCAGATCTGTCAGCTCCGAAATGACCTTGTCCGAGAGTTCGGCCGGCAATTCGCGGATATAGAGGCATTGGCCGATATAATCGTCAAAATAGTAATGATCTTTGGGCTGGAAATCAAAACCGGCCGGCGCGACGAGGTCTTTGGTCCGCAAACCGCTGGCGACCAGTTGCGTATAGGTGAACGTATATTTTTCTTCCGGCCGGAAATGGTTATGCAGGAGTTCCAGGCGTTCCGCTCCGGACATAGAGCGCACTTCACAGCCCAGCGCTTTGAAATGCCCGCCCAAATCGCTCTCAACGCGCGCGAGTGCCGGAATAGCCGCCTCATAGCTTGGCGCGGACGTCGTAAACGTCACATATTTTTCGCGCAAAATGGAATTTTGTCCCTCCAACGCCCGCGCGTTCAGCATTTCGTTCATCTCATGCCGGTAGGCGTCGAGTTTGTCGCCGGCCTGCCGCAGGAACATCTGTTCCCGAAAGAGTTCCTTGTCGACGCGCCGGTTCAGGACCGTGATCTGCAAATGGAGAGTGGGGCCGCAGTAATTCAGCAATTCGCTGTAATGACGGAAAATATCTTCCTGGTCGTCACGCCGCGCCGTTTGGTAATTAATGTCAGAAAATTTGAAGGTGCGGCTGAAAAGGCCCGTGTCGAGTTCACAGACGCCGTCCTCGTACATCAGCTTATACCTGATGCATTGAGAGGTGCTTTTCGGCGCGGCCAGCCGCCGCAGCCGCTTTTTTAGCGCTGCGTTTTGCTGCGCGGTACTCTTGTCGAGCTGCCGCAATTTTTCGTTGTGCCGCTTTGCGCTTTCTCTTGCGCTCTTTTTTTGTGACTTCGAATCTTTGGCATTCATATTGGGGATGAGTTTTTTCAGCAAACCAGACATGGCTTTTCCTCCTTTCTCGGCGCGCGGCCGCTTTTACCGCGGGATCCGTGGCGTCCGAGTCCCGCGGCGCGGCCGTGAAATTCAGCCGCAGCCGCCCGAACCGATGCCGGATCACCAAAGAAGCGTATTTTTCAAAAGGCTGCCCGTCTTTGCGGATAAATCCCAGCGCCATGAGCGGCGCGGCCTCCGCGATGACGACATAACTTATGAGGTCGAAAGGCAGACGCAGCAGTTTGGCGCAGAAAAACCAGGTGGCGGCGCCGCCCAGGATGGCGACCGCGAAACAGAGCAATTGACGGATCGACAGTCCGAACATGATTTTTTCATGATATTCCGTGATTTCTTTCGGAATAGACGCGTGCATATAACACCTCTTTACCAAATACAAAAGATCACGCGGCGTTGCAGATTGATTTCGCCAGCCCCTTGCAATTGAAAACGACAATAGCCAGCAAAATCGGATAGCCGAGAAGGGCGAACACGGAAAGGAGGTCGCCGGGGCCCAGCTGCGAGGGGTTATTGAACAGGAGCGGGTAGAAAGACAAAGTGAGATAAATCATAGCGCCCTGCAAACAGATGGCGGCAAAGTTTTTCAGGAAATTTTTGCCTATGCCGCTCAGCTCGTCATGAGGAAAAGTGGCCAGCGGGATCGGCGCGACGGCGATGTAAAGGTAAATTTCGATAAAACGGCCGACGACGATGACATTGACCAGCAGCAGCACGAATTTGACGACAAGGCGGATGAAAAACAGTTCGATGAAAAACCCCAGCTGTTCGCCGAGATTCATATCTTCGATCAGGATGCGGTAAGTCTCCGTATCGGCGCCGTCCGGATCCGGCGAACCGAAAGTCTGGGTGGCCAGAGCGTCCCTGATCCCGGTGGTCAGATGCAAAGATGTTTCATACATGGCGTCCATGATGAGCAGAGAGCAGTCGACCGCGAATTTACAGAGGATGAGCTTCAGCAGGACGCGGAATACTATCTCGGCGCTCAGCTGGATGCCGCCGCCGGCCCCTTCCGCCCTCATGCTGGCCTTGTGCAGCTCCAGCACTAGGAACAGCGCGAGAATAACATAGGCGGCCGGTAAAATCACAGTTTCCATGACGCTTTTGACAAAGGTGAACATCGTGGTGTTAAACGATTCCAGTGACATCACCAGTTTGCCGTCAGTACCGGCGTTCACGATCATGGCGCTGATGTCGTCCAGCCATTTATTCAGAATATTCTCAAACATATTGCGTCAGCCCTTTCATCCTCGCTTCCCCGATCAGCCAGGCAGATGGAACAAGGCCCAGAGACAATCCGCCGCGGGCAGCTGCAACCGGGAAAAAACCTGAGCGGCCGCGACGATCAGACCGCCGCCCACTATCTGCCACAGACCGGACTGCAAGGCGGGTCCGTTTTTATCTTTGAGACCGCCGGCCAGGATAACGACGCCCCAAACCAGCCAGAGACTGCCGCCAAAAGTGACAAATTTTACTATCATATCCATGACGCTGCGCAAAGTATCCATATTTCCAACTCCTTTTCATTGTTTGGCCGCGAAAGCGGCGGCCGTGTCGAAACGGGCCCTTCGCCCGCTGTCCGCCAAAAATCCGTAGCGGCGGTGTTTAGCTGTGTCAAATTTATTGCTTTTGAACGGAGGCAGCCCCTGGATCAGCACGAGACACTGCCGTCGTTCCAGCCGGCTGACTTCCGCCGCGTCGATGAGGTCGCGCCCGATGATCTGGTTGTTCAGGCTGAAACTGCCATGTTCGCCGCGGGTTTCGTTCGCGCTGCGATGATCTATCGTGGTTTTGCCGATCATCTTTGAGATGTTTTCCGTGGTTTTCACCGACTTGCCGCCCAGAAACACGGTCGTGTCGCAGCAATCCGTGATGGTTTCCGCGTCGTCCTTATATATGGAATTCAGCTGGGCAAAGGATTGCAGGATGATGGTCGCCGAAATCTCGCGGCTGCGGATAGTGGAGATCAGGTGGTGAAAGTCCGGTATCTTGCCGCAATTGGCGAATTCATCGAACAGGCAGCGCACATGCACGGGCAGTTTGCCGCCATAGTGATCGTCGGCCTTGTCACAAAGCAGATTGAACATCTGGTAGAAAATCATAGCCGGCAGGAAGGAATATGTGGAATCCGTATCGCTCATGATGAGAAAAAAAGCGGTCTTGCGGTCTCCGAGCTCGTCAAGCTTCAATTCGTCGCGGCTCGTTATCTCCCGCAGTTCGGCGACGTCAAACGGGGCCAGGCGCGCCGCGCAGGAAATAAGGATGGATTTCATGGTCTTGCCCGCGGCCAGGCGAAATTTTTTGTACTGTTTGACCGCCAGGCAATCGGGTTTCGTTTGTTCCAGTTCGGCAAAAAGAAAGTCGGCCGGGCTTTGGTAATTCTCATCGTCTTCTTTTACGCCGCACAGTTCCAGCAGGTCGATCATGCCCGGAATACTCCGCTGCTCTATGGGCGATTCCTGCCAGAGATAAGCTATGAGCGCGGTATACAGCAAACGCTCGCAATCCTGCCAGAATTTATCGCCGCCCTGTTTGTCGCCGCTGGTGTTCTCGATCAGCACGTTCACGACCTTCAGGATATCCTTCTCCTGCCGGATGTAGGCCAGCGGATTATAATGCAAGGATTTGCGGAAATTGACCGTATTGAAGCAGCGGATCTCATAACCGTTTTCCGCGAACAGATAGCCGGTTTCCGGCAGGAGAACGCCTTTGGGATCGGTGACGACGTAAGACGAATGCAGCTGCATGAGATTGGGTTTGATGACGGAAAATGTTTTGCCGGAACCGGAGCCGCCGACGACGAGGACGTTCTTATTGCGGTCCGCGGAGAATTTAGCCGGTTTGCGCAAAGTGATTCGCTCCGTGGCGGATAAGATGATATTCCAATCGGAGTCTTTATCGACGAGCGGCGCGATGTCACGTCCTCGCCCCCAGGCAGCGGAGCCGTGTTCCTGGCCGCGCCGGAAATTTCCGCCGCCGGTCAGGGAATACAAATAAACTACCCAGCAGAGCGCGGCGGCGGCCAAACCGGCGATAAGGGACGCGGGAGCGAGATCCAGCCGGAAAGGCTCGGCGCGCAAAGCGGGCCAGAGCGCTTCCGCGGCGGCCGGCAGCGCCGTCCAATCCCCCGCGCAAAGGGCGGCTAAACGGTTGCTTCCCCAGAAAAACAATGCGGAGACCGCAGCTGTGAATACAACAGGCGCCAAGTGGTTCACCTCCTTTCGCAATCAATTGACTATATTTGGAAACCATATGTATCAGTATATCCGAGACCATTTTCCTTGTCAAGGGATAAATGAGATATTTTGGAAATTATTTTTGTGGAAGATCAGACGCTACAGGGCAGACATCGGAATTCCGCCCTGTCTGAAAATCTCAACCGCCCCCGCCGCCTTACACCTCTCGCACGAGGGCGATCTCGTCGCAATTGGGGAATTTGACGCAGTTTATACATTCCTGCCACACTTTCTGCGGCAGCGAATCTTTTTCCACCCGACGGAACCCCATCATCTCAAAAAAACGGGCCTGATAGGTCAAGGTGAAAACCGAGGCGCACTCCATTTCCTCCGCCTCAGCCAAAAGGAGCCGGACTATCTCGCGCCCGACGCCCTGTTTCTGGTATTCCTCCGCCGTAGCCAGCGTGCGTATTTCCGCCAGATCGCGCCACAAGACGCGCAAAGCGCCAATCCCCACCAGTTTATCGCCGGCGCGGGCCACCCGGTATTCTCTGATCCCTTCGTAAAGCGCGTGGCGCGAACGCGGCAACATAAGTCCCTTATCGGCGAAAAACTGAACCAGATCAAGCATCTCCTCCACATCAGCCAGCCGAGCCTTGCGATACATGATCATCCGTTCAGATCCGCCCCTTTCCGCCGCCAGTTTTCCGGCAGTATTCTGAGGGGAAAATGCTCCGCCTCTTTGAAATATTCCTGATGCCGCGCCAGTTCTTTGCTCAGTCTCTGCGACGCGACGATATGGATCTTATCGTCCCAAACCGCGTCCACGGTCAAACGGCTGATTTCCCGCGCGTTTTCCTTCAACACGGCGTCATAATATAAAATCTCGCCCAGACATTCCAGCGGCCGCGTCAAGACGGCGCGGTAGACGCTGAGACGCTCCGGCCCGATGAAATACCAGAAATCCCCAGGCTGGGCGCCGCCGGGTTCTTTTTTCAGCAAAGGAAACGGGATAGGAGTTCCCGTTTCGCCGATAAAACCGGGATCATGCCACATTTTTAACGACAGCGCGCTCGATTCCGGCAAACCGCCGTCAGCTTCCTTTTCCTCCAGCCAGTCGAGCGCTCCCAGAACGGCGCGGCGAAAACCCTCGTCCAGGCGGCTGTCTGCGTCTACCCAGCCCGGCCGCGTCGGGAGCGCGTTTTTCATGCCCTTGTTTTTTGTGCGCAAATCGAATTTATCCCCCGTGAACGCGGCCTCGGCGATATCCGTATCGCCCCAGGCGAAAACTATGCTGTTCCGGCGAAAGACCGCGCGCACCCGTCTGGCGGCCAAAGAGTCAAAATAAGCGCGCACCACGGCCAGATGCTGACGAGCCACAGGGTTGCACCTGCCGCTCCACATATCCCAGTCCGGCCGCCGGCCGGAAAAAAATGCCGCCGGTTCCGCCGAAACAGCGCCGGCCGTGACCGGGAAAAAATAAGGATAAAGTTTTTCCCGCCACATCACCGCCTCCGGCGAGAGACGCCCGCCGATCTGCTCCAGGCTGCTTAAAAATTCGCGCGAAAAGGAAGGCGCCACGAAAAACAAGCGCACGGGAACGCCGCCGCCGATCCCGTCGGCCCATAGGAGACCGCCGGTCAGCATACCGTCCTCCCGCGCCTTGCCTTCCGCCACCACGGCCCCCATTTTCAGATCCGGGCCGCCCGCGCTGAGAAAGCGAAGCCCTGGCGGGAGTTTTAAGGCTTTGCGGTCTTTTTCCCCGCATTCCGTCCAATTGCCGCCTAGAAAAAACTCCTCGTTTTCATTGCAGATTTGCTGCCAGTTCATATAATTCACCCGCCTTGAACAAAGGACTTGTCACTCGTTCAGGCTCTCCCTGACCCCGAGTGACATATATATGATTTCTTCTCCGATATTTGTCGCGTAGTCGCCGATGCGCTCCAGAAAACGGGCCACCAGCACAAGCTGCACCCCCTGCGACACCAGCGCCGGTTTTTGCTCCATCAGCTGGCACAGTTCCGTCACGATCATCCCATAATACATATCTACTTTGTCGTCAATTTCCGCTATCCGGCGGGCGCCGTCCGGGTTTTCGCCGGTATAGGCGGTGATGACTTCCTTGATCCCGATCTGCACTTCCCTGGCCATCGCCGGTATGTCGATCAGCGGTTTGATCAGCTTTTCCGGCCCGATACGCAGCGACACCTGCGCCATATCGACCGCCAAATCGCCCATCCGCTCAAGGGCGGTGATGATCTTGTATCCGGCGATAACATGACGCAGATCCGCGGCAAAAGGCTGGCATGTGGCGATCAAATGGGTGCAGAGCTGCTCGATCTCCTTTTCCAGCGCGTCGACGGCGTCGTCGTTGGCCATAATCGCCCGCGCCAGCGCCAAATCCCGCTCCCGCAAACTGATCACCGCGTCGTCGATCGATTTCCCCACCATGGCGCCCATGGCGATGACCTTGCTTTTCATTTCCGTGAGATGTCTGGCGAAAATATTTTTCATACGTCTTCACTCCGCCCCTCGCCAGGAAAAGCTTCACTGGCTGAAATATAAAACCGCGACGACGATCCCCAGCGCTATCCGGTATCCCACAAAAAGTTTGAAACTGGCTCTCTGTAAAAAGCGCAATAAAAACGCAATCGCCAAAAAACCGACGAAAGCCGAAACAGCGAGACCGGCCCAAAACGGCGCGTTCAGCGAGTCAAGCGAGAGATCGCGCAGTTGAAACAGTCCCGCGCCGAAGATGACGGGGGTGGAGAGAAGAAAAGAAAAGCGGGCGGCTTCCCCGCGGGAAAAAGATAAACCGCGGGCGACGGTCATGGTGACGCCCGACCGGGAAACGCCCGGCATAAGCGCCGCGGCCTGAGCGCATCCGATGAGCAGCGCGTCGGAAAGGGTCATGTTATCCAGTTCGCGCCACTGATGCCGGCGATCCGCCGCGTATAACAAAATCCCGAAAAATATCAGATTGAAAGCGACGATCAACGGTGAACGCAAGGCGTTCTCTATGAGGTCCTGCAGGAAAAATCCCGCCGCCGCCGCCGGCAAAGAGGCGACCGCCAAAAACCAGAACAGCCGGCGATTGTCGTCGTCGCCGCGGCGGAGCACCGCCCGGAATAATCTGAACCAGTCGCGCCGAAAGTAGACCACTACGGCAAAGAGCGTCCCCATGTGCAGCGCCACGTCATAATCCAGTCCGGGCGTGTCCCAGCGAAAAAGCCACGGCAATAAAACAAGATGCCCTGAACTGGAGACGGGCAGGAATTCTCCGATCCCCTGCACCACGCCCAGAACGATTGCCTGATATACAGTCACAGCCTAAGCCCTCTTCTCTGATTCTTATTATACAAAAAAGCGTCCATATGCACAATCCTTTTTTCAGGAAATTCAGTGAAATTTTTTCCTTTCTACGGTTCCCGTCGCCAGCAAAGCCGTCCCCGTGCCCATGATATCCGGTAAGATCACCTGTCCGGCCGCCACCGGCGCCTGAAGGGATATCCCGCGCAGCGAGGCGGCGGCGGGGAGCAGCATATGCTTGGGCAGGGGCGCGGAACTGCGCGCGCTGACCAGCGGAAAACAGCCGCCGCGCACCTTGACCGTGGAGGTTAGCGCGCGGCGCGGATCCGTCGCCTCCCGCTCCGCGTACTCCCGCCCTTTAGCGCAGTCCGCTCCTTCCACCCGCGGCGGCGCGGAGCCCTCTCCGTCAGGGAACAGGCGCATCACGCAGCCCACAGGACAGATTATGCAGATCAATTCTCTTTCAGTCGTCACTGATCATCACCTCCACGGTCTCCGTTTCCGGCGGCGCCGGCTCCCGCAGCGTCAGCCGCACCATCTCCGCGGGAGTGAGACGCGGGAATTTCCGCGCCGCCAGCACGCGCCCTCCCGCCCTGACCTCGATCCGCCGCCGGCTCATCGGCTCCTTCACCCTGAGGGAAATGAGCGAGCGCGCTCCCGGCCGCAGGAAAAAAGGCACGACATAACGCACGCCGGCGCCGGGGCGGATCGGGATGAGCCGGTCTTCCGCTCGCGCCGCCGTCCCGGCCCGAATAAAGGCGGCGGCGCTTTGCCCCGCGGTTTCCGCCTCCGCCGAGACATGATCAACCAAATCATGGACATGGAGCGCGTTGCCGCAAGCGAAAACACCGGGGATACTCGTTTGCAGATCGCCATTCACCACCGCTCCCCCCGTCAGGGGACTGATCTCCGCTCCGGCTTGCAGCGCCAGTTCGTTTTCCGGGATGAGACCGACAGACAGCACCACGGTATCACAGGCCCAGACGCGCTCCGTGCCGGGAACCGCGCGGCCCGCCTCGTCCACGCGCGCGACGGTCACGCGTTCCACTCGCCGCTCGCCTTCGATCCGCGTCACGGTATGATTCAACAAGAGCGGAATGTCATAATCTTCCAAGCACTGAACGACGTTGCGGGCCAGACCGCCGGCATAAGGCAGTTTTTCCACCACGGCCAGCACCCGCGCCCCTTCCAGCGTGAGCCGCCGCGCCATTATGAGGCCGACGTCGCCGGAGCCGACGATGAGCGCGCGGCGGCCGATCATCATATTCTGCCTGTTCAGGTAATACTGGGCCACTCCGGCGGTAAACACCCCCGCCGGACGGGCGCCGGGGATTTGGATCGCGCCTCTGGTCCGCTCCCGGCAGCCCATAGCCAAAATGACGGCGCCCGCCTCCGCCGTTTCGTATCCCCGCGGCCCCAGCGTCCGCAGGCGCCGCTCCGCCGTCAGTTCGAGCGTCATCGTCCGCGTCCGAATATCCACTCCCCGCTCCTCGGCGGCCCGCAGAAAACGGCCGGCGTATTCCGGCCCGGTCAGCGCTTCCCCGAAGCGGACGAGCCCGAACCCGTCGTGGATACATTGATTCAATATCCCGCCGGCCAGCGGCTCCCGTTCCAGGACCAGCACCCGCTCCGCCCCGGCGGCCCGGGCGGCGGCCGCCGCCGCCAGCCCCGCCGGGCCGCCGCCGATCACCGCTACGTCCGCCCGGAAAATTTTTTCGCCCCTCATTTCACCTCACCGGTAAAAACCCAGGCTTCCCGCCCATCCAGCCGAATATCCTCCGGCCGGACGCCATATTCGTCCCGCAGCGTCGCCGCCAGGCGCTGCTGGCAGTACCCGCCCTGACAGCGCCCGGTCATGGCGCGGGAGCGAACTTTGATCCCAGTGAGACTCCGCACGCCCAGCGGATTGTCCAGCGCGGTCAGTATTTCCCGCCGCGTCACCGTTTCGCAGCGGCAGACGATTTCCCGCGCCGCCGGGTCGGCGGCCGCCATGGCCCGGCGCCGCTCCGGCGGCGACGAGCGGAACTCTTCCCCTCTTTGCCGCTCCGGGCGGAAATCCGCTTTGAGTTTCAGCGGCTTTTTTTCGCTTAGCAGCCGGCATACCAGGCGGGCCAGGGGGAGCGAGGCCGTGAGCCCCGGGGATTCGATCCCCGCGAGATTGATCAGGTTCGGCGTCGCGCGGCTATGTTCCACGATAAAATCGCCGAAATTCTGAGCGCCGGCCGGAACGGTTTTACTGCGCAGACCGGCGTAGGCCGTGACGACCCGGCTTTGAGCCAGAGCCGGCAGGAGGCGCAGAGCTTCCTCCCATAACCGCTCTATGACCGCCGCCGTCGTGCCGGTGTCCGCGCGGGAGTCGATATACTCGGCGCTCGGCCCGATCAGGATATTGCCGTCCACGGTAGGCGTCAGATGCACGCCCAGCCCGCCGACACCCGGGCGGGGCACGGGATAAACCGGCGTGCGCAGCAAGGCGGCCGCCTGTTTGTCCAAAACGAGGTATTCGCCGCGGCAGGGATAGATCCGGTAATTTTCATCCCCCGCCAGGGCCGCTACCCGGTCCGCGTACAGTCCGGCGGCGTTGACGACAAAATCCGCGCCGAGGGCGCGCTCGCCCGCCCGGAGAATAAACCCGTCCCCCGCGCGGTCGACGGCGTCCACAGCAAAGTCCAATATGATCTCCGCCCCGTTGGCCTGGGCGTTTTCCGCCAGAGCGACCGTGTAGAGGATCGGATTCGTGATCCCCGTGGAGCCGGACCACAAAGCGCCGCAGGAGGCGATACCGGGCTCGCGGGCCCGCGTTTGCCGCGGCGTCCACAGCTCCAGCTCCGGCACGCCGCCCTGCCGTCCCTGCGCGAGCAAACGCTCTAGGGCCGGCGCGTCTTCCGGTTCGAGCGCCACCACCAGTTTGCCCGTGCTGCTGTAGGGCACGCCCAACTCACGGCAGACAGTGGCAAAGCCGGCGCAGCCCTCGACGCAGAGCCGCGCCGCCAGCGAGCCGGGAGGATTGTTAAAACCGGCGTGGACTACGCCGCTGTTCCGGCCGCTCGTTCCTCTGGCCACGTCGCTTTCTTTTTCCAAAAGGACGACCGACTGTTCATAGCGGCATAATTCCCGCGCTATGGCGCATCCCACGGCCCCGCCGCCGACGACGGCCACATCGAAACGTTTTTCCATTTTTTTACAAATCAAGCGCCTCGCCCGGCTGGAGAACAACAGCCTTCGTCCCCGCGGCTGCGGCGGCCTCGGCAAAACGGACCGCGTCCTGGCGGATCAGCGGCCAGGCGTTGTAATGCATGGGGACGACGAGACGGGGGCGAATCAATTTGAGCGCGCGCAGAGCGTCCGCCGGGCCCATCGTATAGCGGTCCCCGATCGGCAGAAGCGCCGCGTCCACATTTTCTTCCGCCAGCAAAGACATTTCCGCGGAAAGGCCGGTGTCGCCGGCGTGATAGATTTTCTTGCCCTCTATCGTGATCAGATAGCCGCAGGCCAGCGAACCGGGAACGCCGCTGCCGTGCAGGGCCGCCGTCCATTTGACTCCGCCGAAAGGCGCGGCGACAAAACCGCCGATCTGCCCCGGCTCGACGGTCAGGTCGTCCGGAAAGAGGCGCGCCGTTTCACTGGTGGCGTACACGACCGGCCGGCAGCGGGCGGCAATCGCCAGGGCGTCGCCCAGATGGTCGTTATGCCCGTGGGTGACAAAAAGATGCGTGGCGCTCACTTCCTCCGCCCGCGCGGCGGCGACGGGGTTGGCGCTGAGAAAAGGATCGATGAGCAGCGTATAGGAGCCGGAAACGATGCTGAAACATGAATGGCCGAGAAACTGTATTTTCATGATCAGTACTTCCCCCTTACCTGCCCGAGTAAAACAGCTGAACAAAAGCATAGCCATAGTCCGCTTTTTTTACCACGCCCACGGCCAAATAGTCAAAGTCTTTCAGGATATTAGCCCTGTGTCCCGGCGAATCCATCCAGCCCGCTACGACGCCGGCGGCGTCAAGATAACCGGCGGCGATATTTTCGCCCGCCGAAGCGTAAACCAGACCTAATTCGTCAAGGGCGGTGAAACAGGACGAGCCGTCCGGGCGCGTATGGTCAAAGAATTGGTCGACTTCCGCGGCGCGGATCTGCGCCGCCTCATATAAAAGGTCGTCCCAGGCGTAAGGCGGCAATCCGTTTCGGGCGCGTTCCGCGTTGGTCAGGTCAAAAACCTCTCTGGCGACGGCATAAGTCGACTCCTGGGCCGGCTGTTCCGGCGGGGCCGTGGTGGTTTGCGGCTGCGCCGGCTGAGTTGGGGGCGGTTGAGTCGGCTGCGCCGGGGCCGCGATGAGCGCCGTGATCGCTTCCGGAGCCATGACGCCGCCCAGCGCGATCACGCCCATTCCCGCCGGGATTTTTTCTCTGACCGCGCCGTCACTCAGGGCGGGCACTTCCGCGCCCCGGGTGAGAAAAACCGCCGAACCGGTGCGGGCGGCCAATGAAGAAGCGGCCAGCGCGTCGACCGGCGAAGCGCCGCCGGCGAAAAACGAACTGTCAAACTGAAAATCCAGCGCCGCGATGACGGCGGCATTGGTGGCGTAACGGTCCGCGCCGCCTAAACGGGTCGCGCCGGCTATATCCTTCACCACCGCCGGGCCGCCCACGACATAGACCGTGCCTGTCAGTCTGCTCGCGTCCGCCGTGCCGTACCGGTCAGCCAGAATGATCTGAAACCGATGGGCGGCGGCGTAGGAAGCGACGGACAAAGCGTCGGGGATAGCGTTATAGCCGACGACAAACGTGCCGCGCGCGCCGGTCAGCTTCGCGTTGACGGCTTTCTCCGTCGCCCAGCGGTCGGAGCCGGCCAGTTTTTCCGTCTGTAGACCCTCGATGTCCCGCAATTCCTCCGCCACCGCGTCGCTGACCGCGCCGACCAGATAGACCGTCCGCGCGCCGAGCGCCTGGATCCTGGCTTTGACGCCAAGGGCGAGACTGTTTTTATAGGTCAGCAGGATCGGCGCGTTTTCCTGCCCGGCCAGCGCGGCCGCGGACAGCGAATCGACCAGATTGGCCTGATCCGCCGCCGCCAAAATAACGACCGGCGCGGTTTCCCAGCCGGCCTCGCATATGGCGAGCGCCGTCGCTATCCGGTCATTGCCGGCCAGACGGCCGGAAGCCGCCCCCGTTCCCGCTTCGGCTGCCCAAACGGGCGCCGGCCACAGCGCGAGCGTTAAAACCAGCAAAAGAGCCATACATTTTTTCATCATAGCTGATTACCTCCTTCATCAATTTCCGCCATTATCAATGTTCCGATAAATTGATCCAACGCCTAAATCAAACGCGTCAGCGCCGGCAGCCCGTAGGTCAAAATCAGCATCACGCCGGCGGCGCCCGTAACACCCAGACAAATCGCGAGAGCGCTTTTATAGGGCCGCAAACCCAAGAGGGCGGCAATCAGGGCGCCGGTCCACGCCCCCGTGCCCGGCAGCGGCACGGCCACAAACAAAAGGAGTCCCAGCCACAGACTGCGGGGATAGCGCTCCTGCAAACGGGCGCCGCCGGCAGTCCCCTTGGTTTCCAGCCACAGGGCCAAAGAACGGAGCGGCCCGCCCCGGCGGAGCAACTCAAGTATCCGCCGGATAAACAGAATGATGAACGGCACGGGCAGCATATTGCCCAAGAGGGATATGAGCAGCGCCTGTTCCCAAGGCAGACCCAAAAGCGCCGCGGCGATCATGCCGCCGCGCAGTTCCAGAACCGGAAGCATGGAGATGAGAAACACGGTCACGGGAGGAGAGGCGTACTGCGCTAAAAAAGAACTTATCGATTCAGCCATGCCGCCTCCAGCTAATTAAGCAGTTCATCCAGCGAAGGGAGGTCTTCCTCAAAAGTCAGCCGGCCCAATTCGTTGACATGGATATTCCGAACCTCGCCGTATTGGTACAGCTGATCCAGCAGTTCTATGGCGGCGCGGATCTTGGTGCGCAGGAGATACCCGCGTTTTTCGCAGGCGGCCAGCAGTTCTTCGGCGGTGATCGCCGGAGTCCACTCATAAGCGGCGCCATGGAATTCCAGGATCTGCCGCAGGATATCCAGTATTTCGCTCTGTCCCAGCGGCGCGAGCTGGGGCGCCGCCAATATCCCGTTCAAAACCCCGGCGACCGCCTCGCGGGTTTCCGGCGGCAAGTCGGCTTCATCAAGGTTGGCGAATTCATGCTTCGCCTCTATCACATCGGGAATATAGGAGGAATTAAAAGCGAAAATGGAACACACCGCTTCCAGACGGTCGGGATTCAGAAAACGCGCCATATTGGCGTAAGCGTTCAGCCGCGCTTTTTTCCCCATGCGACCGATTAGTTCGGTTTCGTCAAACAAAATCACCCACCCCCGGCAGCCCGTCTCCAAAAACAGGCGGCTGAGAAAACGCAGATAATCAAGCGAGTGCTGCGTTTTGACAAACGGGATGCGGAAAGCGGCCGTTTCATTGTGGATGCGTTTAAAAGCGGCTTTCAGAGCGGCGTTGGTGATGAAATCCCCTTCCAGATCAGACAACAAAAGGAATTTTTCTTCCTCATCGCCGCAGCCGAGATACGATTTGAGCAAATAATAAAGTTTATCCGTCTCCAAGGCGGTCAGCGCGTATTCCGACAAAGAGGCGGCAGTGGCGCGGCCGGCGGTCAAATCGCTCAAAACGCTCGCGAAACCGGGCTGGGCGCGGCCGGGCAGATATGTGGCCTGCACGATTTTCTGATAAAGCAGATGGAACTTGTTCATCGGCGTTTCCTTGCTGAGAGTGACAAGGCTGACCGCCATATTTTTTTCACCGGCCATACTGACGACCGTGTTGAGCAGATGAGTTTTCCCCTCGCCGTACTTGCCCGAAATGATCATGCCGGAACTGCCGCGGGTTTCAGCCGCCTGTTCCAGCATTTCGTCCAAAGAGCGCAGCAGCCGGGGCCGCGCGGAGGAAAGACAGCGGCCCGCCTCTCTGGAGGCGACGCCGGAACGCAGAGCTTCTACGACGCGCCGCGCGTTAAAATCAGCCATTAGACTCTCCTTCCGCTCTTTGCTCTTTTCCCAGCGTGAGACGGTTGATTTTTCGCGGCAGAGCGTAAGCTTCGATGGAATCGCTCACTTTGAGGGCGGCGGCGGTCGCGGCGTCGATCGGGTGTGAGGCGAGCCCGGCCGCTTCGGCGTGAAGGGCCAGACGGCGCGAGATCTCGGCCAGAGTTTCCGGCGTGTAGACGAACTTCGCCAGCCGATCCATGTCGATGATGTCGGCAAAACGGTTAAAACAGTCGCTGTCTATCTCGTTTTGGATCCGCATCCACAGGGCCTGATAAGATTTGAGACCGGCGCGCTCGTCGTCCAGCAGACGGCGGTCGAAAGAAAAAACCATCATCAGGTGAGACATGGTATCTATATCGTCAATCAGTTCGCGAATGCTCTCGTAAGCGTCCTCGCGCCGCAATTTGGTGTAATGCAGGCTTTCCAGCCTAGAGGCGCCGGCGAGGACGTCCAGATCGTCGATCCCCACGACCAGTCCGGGCGTGCCGGTAAGGCGCAGCACTTCCACCAGCGAGCGCAGCATATGCCTAGCGTTGTATTTGGTGATCCGGCTCGGCGACAGCCCCAGTTTGCGGAGCGGCGCCACCCGGACGCCTTTGGCCCCGGCAAGCCAGTCCAGCAGCAAAGAACGGTTTTGCGCTTCCAGGATCGGATAGCCGAGGATCCCGCCGGTCAAAATGGTGCAGGCCAGAGCGAAGTTATTGTCGATCCGGGGATTTTTCAGGAAGAAATTTTCAATTTGAGCGCGAATCTCCCGCCGCGCCAGCGGAGTGAACTGTCCGCTCCGCGAGAGGTAATCGGCAAAAGTCTCGCCCGGGGTGAAATCCTCCGGCGCGTAGCCCATTTCCCGTATGACCGTATCGGCGTAAGCGGCTAAACTGCCCGGCAAATCCGCCGCCGGCAAGATCGCGGCGTACAGCTCCTTGAAGTCGTGGATCCAGACCGTTTTAGCGGAAAGAAGCGCCGTCTTATAATGGCGCTGGGCCGCTCCGGCCAAAAAGAGACGCAGACAGTGGGATTTGCCGCTGCCCGCGTCGCCGACGATGAATTTTATCTTGCTGCCGCCCAAGAAAATATAACGGTCGAGGTATTGCTCCAACCAAAAATCGGTGATAAAATCGACGCCGACCGACAGTTCGGCCAGAAGGGCGTCGTCCGCCGGCGGCAGACCGGCGGCCAGATCAGCGTCCATCAATATTATTCCTCATTGGCGAAAAAACGTATGGTGGCCAGAAAATGCTCGTTGCCTTCCCGGTCGGTAATGCGGATGGATTTGCTGCTGTAGCGGCTCGGCCCGAACTGGTAACGGCGGTCGTCAGCGGTGACGGCGTCCGGGACCATGAACAGGCGCGCCAGATCAAAAGCGTAGGTCTGCCGCGTATACTCCTGCCGGAAGCGCTGCATCGGCGTCAGATAAGCGTACAGATCCCTCAAGAAAACATCCGCCCCCGCAGCGACGGTTTTTTCACTGCCGTGACGCAAAATGCACAGATCGTAAGCGGCCGCCAGCTCGGAAGCGAAGCGCTGGGGGTCGAAAGCGGCGCTAAACAGCTTGTCCCTGCTTTTCCTGACGACGGAAGCGAGTTTTTTGGGGCGGAAAGAAGCGGCTTTGCGCCGATCAATGAAAACGTCACAGTTTTCGGCGTCCATACGGATTCGGTAAGGAAATATCTCGTATGTCTGTTTTTCGCCGCGCACATCCAGCCCTTCCGTCTCGCAGCAGGCCAGAAACTGGCGCGTGAACTCCCCTGACGCCATATATTCGGCATAGTCGAACGCGGACACGGTCTCGCGCGCGGCCGCCGTCGCGTCAGCCAGCGCCCCATGCGCTTCCTCCATCGCGGCGATATCTTTGCCGGCGTTCTTGAGATCGCCTTTTTCCATTTTGGCCGCCAGACGCTTCCAGGCGTTCTGGAAAACGGCGAGCCTGCTTTTTATCACGGCGTTTCGTTCGGCATACGATGCGTAAAGATTTTCGTAATCCATCTTTTACCTCTTTTTAGTTATGGGCGCTCGCTCTAAAACTCACCAGCCCTGTCTCCGCCGGCCGCCCTTATGTATCGTTATCCCGCCGCGAAAAGTCCTGTCCGCGCGCGGCAAAAGCCCGATCCGGCGGCATATGAGTAATTTTACACGGCGGGGCCGCGTCTGTCAAGCAAAAAACTATCCCAAAAATTGTCAACCGGCCATGGGTCATTATAGGACATATCTTTTTATTCTCTTCATCCTGAGAAAATATTGCGCATTGTCAATGTCTCATCAACAATTTGTCCGTTGGACATATCCTCCGAAATGAGATACCGGCAACTGCATTCAAGAGCAGACGCAATCATGAGAAAAGCCCTTTCAACGCTCATTGGCTTTCTCTCGGTCAAAACGGAATTCCTTTGTGTCGATTTTCACAGCAGAAAAATCTTCAGGAGACAGCATCCCTGCCTTTGCCTTGATTCCATGCTTGATTTTCGCTTCGGAAACAGGCGTTAACGTTACTCCGACTACAGATGGAATGTCCTTTGTATATTGATCTGGAATCCGAATCATATTTTCGACGACGACCGTTTCAAAATGTATTGCGGTCATTTCAAATATCCTTTTTTGGTTCCGCATAGCATCGCACCTCCTGCCCATGGTTCATTATACATCGAACTATAGCCAGATTCAAGCAAAAAACTAGACCAAAAAAACTAGACCAAATAACAGAAAACGAGCGGAGTTAATTTTTTTATTGGGTGCGCGACAAGGTTCTCTGGTCTGACGGCCTGAGGGTGTAGATATTTTTAGCTGGTAAAATGGGAACGCATGAATTGTAAATCTCTGGGAGGAATTGCACATCATTTTGGTATTTGCCTGCAACTGTTGTAATACCGCAAAATCGGAATA
>JAISAH010000082.1 GCA_031266805.1 Gracilibacteraceae bacterium | reverse complement strand
AGGAGGCGCAGATCGGCGGGAATGAGTATTTGCCGAGCCTTGCCCTTGCTCAGGACGTCGGCCCGACCGGCGCGGACCGCTTCTACGGTGATGTGGACGAGTTCGCCCACTCTGATCCCCGTGGCGCAGATCGTTTGGAGGATCAGGTTCAGGTTGCTTTGCTTCTTTTCCGCCGCCGCCGCCTCCAAGAGCCGCCCGTATTCCTCCCGGTCCAGTTCCTCGTCCTGCTCGCAAAACGTGCGGTGCTGGATCCGTAGCTGCTTGAGGCGCATATCGCCCATCCCCAGGAAGCTCAGGAATCCGTTCACGGCGGCCAGCATGGAATTGACGCTGACGGCGGCGTAACTCTGAGATATTTCATCCTTGTAAGCGCGCAATATCTCCTTGGTCAAACCGGTCAGAGCGCCTGCCTTGTCCGGCTCGCCTCCGCCCGCTTCCGTGAGAAATTTGATGAAGCGCCGCAGGTCATACTCGTATTTGCTCAAAGTGTTCCGGCTTTTTTCCTCGTCGCGCAGATACGCCAAATACGCCTGGATATGAGACTCCAGAGTTGTCACGGGTTTTTCCATTTTGATTCGTCCGCCTTTCGCCTGAATTTTTATGTACTATATTATAGCGCAGACGTCAATGGCGTGTCTCATCCCCCATATTCAGATAATGGATTTCTTATAAAACGCCCAGGCGTCCCCGCACATATCCGCCGGGGTTTTTTCCGCTTTCCAGCCCATCTCCCGCTCCGCCTTGGCCGGCGAGGAATAGTAAGCCGCCAGATCGCCGGGCCGGCGCGGGCAGACCTCATACGGCGCCGCTATCCCGGTGGCCGCCTGAAACGCGGCGATCATCTCCAATACGCTCAGTCCGACTCCGGTGCCCAAATTGTATATATGCGCGCCCGCCGAGGTTTCCAGGCGCTCCATCGCCCGGATATGCCCTAGGGCCAGATCCGTCACGTGCAGATAATCGCGGACGCCGCTCCCGTCCCGCGTCGGGTAGTCCAGACCAAAAACGCTGAGGCGCGGCGTCACTCCGGCCGCGGCGTCGCACAGGCGGGGCATGAGGTTGTTCGGCGTCCCCCGCGGGTTTTCCCCTAAAAGACCGCTGGGATGAGCGCCCACAGGGTTAAAATAGCGCAGGAGGGCCACGCGCCAGTCCGCTTCCGCGGCGACCAGATCGAGCAGCGCCCGCTCCGCCATAAATTTTGTCCAGCCGTATGGATTATACGGCCCGAGCGGCGATTCCTCCGTCAGGGGCATCACTTCGCTCGGCGCGTACACCGTGGCGGACGAACTGAAGACAAAACGGCGCGCCCCGCATTGCCGCAGAACTTTTAGCAGCGTCACCGTCCCGCCGACGTTCACGTCATAATAAGCGAGCGGTAGGCGCACGGATTCCCCCACCGCCTTCAAACCGGCGAAATGCAGCGTGCATTCCGGGCGATGCGTCTTCACGACTTCCGTCAAAAAACCGGCGTCCCGCACGTCGCCTTGGTAAAAGAGCGGCCGCCGCCCCGTGATCCTCTCCAGCCGCTCCACCACGTCCGCGCCGCTGTTGGAGAGATCGTCCACGATCGCGACCTCCCGCCCCATGGAGAGCAGCAGAGCGCAGACATGAGAACCGATATAGCCCGCGCCGCCCGTCACTAAAATCATAAAGCCACCTCCAAACAGTTCCTAACGCCGGGCAAAAACGAATTTTGTCTGGATGGTAAAACTGAGAAAAAACAGGAAGCTGTCCGTCAGTATTTTGACCGCGGCGATATGCCAGCCGGTGGCGGCGTGAATTATATCCACCATTTTCCAGCTGGCCAACAGCAAAAAGCAAAAAAGCAATACGTATTTTACCGTTTGCCCGGCCGCGTCTCCTTTGGCGGAAAAAACCCATTTTCGGTTCAGCAGATAATTGACGGTCCCGGACAGGACGCGGGCGAGGGCGGTGGCGCGCAGAACGCCGGCGGAACTCAGGTCTCCGGACAAAGAGGCCAGCAAAGTGAAAAGCGTAAAATCCAAGAAAGCGGACAGCATAGACGATATCCCGAATTTTACCATAACTAGAAAAATCTGGAATGAATCGCGCCACACATGAAAATGCGAGGAAGCGTTGTCGTCCTGGTATAAGGTGGCGATCCGCACTTCCACGAACGGCGTCCCGGTCCTGGCCGCGAGGAAAAGCACGTTCATCTCATATTCGTAGCGGCTGCCGGGAATATTCGCCCAAACGGGGAGCGAGGCCCGCGGCAGCCCGCGCAGGCCGGTCTGCGTATCGGGGCAGACGCGGCCGGTGAACAGACGAAAAACCGCCGACGTGAATTTATTGCCCCGCCGGCTGCGCGCCGGCACCTGGGGGGCGTCAAAATCCCGCACGCCCAGGATTAGGCTGTCCGGGTGATCTTCCAGCGCCGCGCATATTTTCGCCACATCCGCGGCGCTGTGCTGGCCGTCCGCGTCCGCCGTGACAATGCCGGCGCATTCCGGCCACAGGCGCAGCGCCTCCTGAAACCCGGTCTTCAAGGCGGCGCCTTTGCCGGCGTTACGAGGGCAGCGGTACAGCGCGCAAAGGCCCCCGGCGGCCAGGGCCGCGAAAACAGGAGCGCAGGCGGCGGCGCTGCCGTCGTCCACCACAAGGATATGGCGGCGCTCCAGCGCCGCCATATCCTCTACGAGAGCCGGGAGACGCTCGTCGGGATTATAAGCGGGAATAACGACGACTATAGGTTTATCTATGGGTTTATCCATATTTTCAAGCGAGGCCGGTCGCTTTCAGGCGTTCGGCGTGAGAGAGCGCCGCGAGGCGGACGACTTCGTCCAGCCTGAGGCCGAGAGCGGCGGCCAGCCCGGTTCCGTAATCCCGGTCGGCCAGATAGCAATGCGCCGCGTGACGCAGTTTTACGTTTTCCGTCACGCCGTCCATATTGCGGGCGGTATTGCCCAGTAAAACCTCCCGCTGCTCCGCCGTCATCAGCCGGTACAGATCCCCCGGGTATTTGAAGCAATCGTCCGTCTGGTCGGATTTCGGCTCATACGAAGTCATCGCCCCCCGCAGTTCCAGCGGCGGTTCCGCGTACTCCGGCTGCTCCGCCCACTCGCCGAAGCTGTTGGGCTGGTAGGCCGTCCTCGCTCCGTAATTGCCGTCCACGCGCATCTGCCCGTCCCGATGGAAGGAATGCGCCGGGTGCAGGGGGGCGTTGACCGGGATTTGGTGGTGATTGACGCCCAGGCGGTAATGGTGGGCGTCGCCGTAGGAAAACAGCCGCGCTTGCAGCAGTTTGTCGGGCGAGACGCCGATCCCCGGGATGATGTTGGCCGGATTGAACGCCGCCTGCTCCACATCGGCAAAATAGTTTTCCGGGTTGCGGTTCAGCTCCAAAACCCCTGCGGGAATGAGGGGAAACTCCTTATGCCGCCAAATTTTGGAAATATCAAAAGGATTTTCATAGTGATTTTTGGCCTGTTCCTCGGTCATCACCTGAATATAAAAATCCCACTGCGGGAACTCGCCGCGGCCGATGGCTTCGAACAAATCCCGCTGATGGCTTTCCCTGTCGCCGGCGATGATTTGCGCGGCTTCGGCGTCGGTCAGATTTTTGACGCCCTGCCGGGTGCGCAGGTGGAATTTTACCCAGACGCGCTCGCGCCGCGCGTTGACGAAACTGAAGGTGTGGCTGCCGAAACCGTGCATATGCCGGTAGGAAAACGGGATGCCCCGGTCAGACATGGTGATGGTGACCTGATGGAGCGCCTCGGGGAGCATGCTCCAAAAATCCCAGTTGTTTTGCGGCGAGCGCATATTCGTTTTCGGGTCGCGTTTGACGGCGTGGTTCAGGTCGGGAAAACGCAGCCCGTCCCGCAGGAAAAAAACCGGCGTGTTGTTGCCCACCAGATCCCAATTGCCTTCTTCGGTGTAAAATTTTACGGCAAATCCCCGGATATCCCGTTCGGCGTCCGCCGCGCCGCGCTCTCCGGCCACGGTGGAAAAACGAACGAATACGTCAGTTTTTTTGCCTATTTCCGAAAACAGTTTCGCTTTGGTGTAACCGGTAACGTCGCCGGTAACAGTGAATGTGCCGAAGGCGCCTGAGCCTTTGGCGTGCATGCGGCGCTCGGGGATGACCTCGCGGTCGAAATGCGCCAGTTTCTCAATAAACCAGGGGTTTTGCAAAGTCATGGGGCCGCGGTCTCCGGCGGTCGCCGAGTTGGTGTTGTCGGCGACCGGCGCGCCGGCGGCGGTGGTCAGTTTTTTGTTTTGGCCGTCGTCCATTGAGATAATTCTCCTTCCGTTTTACAAAGCGTCTCTAAGATACTCAGAATTGATGCGTCAGCCAGAGATTTTGTTTATTTTTTATAAAAAACGACTCTAAATGTTAGCTTTTCGAGCCTCTAAGTCCGATGCTATTAATAACAATATATAGTAATTATTATTACTATTATTGTTAATAGATTATCATAAGATTTTTTATCTGTCAACACTTCTTTTTACACGGCGAGAGCGGTTTTCTGTTTCTCCAGATAGGCGGCTTGCGCCACGGTCATATTTGCCGAACGCAGCATGAGTAAATCCTTTTCCGCCATGTTGATCCCCGGTGAGCGGAGGATGTTCCGGATGCGGACGCGGTGGGATATGCAAGCGATGTGGAAGGCGTCTTTTGGCATATCCTTTACCCTGTATTTGTAGTGATGAGGATGGGTGTTTTCCGCTCCAGCGTAGACGGGAGGATCATCAACCGTGCGAAGCGCAAGAAAAGCGTCGTCGAAACTGCGGACTGCCTGGGATAGACTGGCAAAAGCCTGAATGTCGTTCGGGTTACAAAAGTTGAGTTCCTGACTCAGGAAAACATACTCCGCGAGGATGAGCGTTTCCAAATCGGTTGCATGATCGGCTGCTTCTTGAAAGGCTGTCATCGCATTGGCCAAGCCGTTTCTGTAGTTGACGCCGCCGTCATGCTCCAGACCATCGGTGTCCAACAATGTTCTGCCCCGATAGATTTCCGTCACGCAGTCAAATATCCTAACGGTTAAGCCAATTTGCGCCAAATTTGGTCTCCGCTTCCGCGAGGTTCCACCCGCTTTGAATTACGTACTGACCGCCGAGTTTTTCTTTCATGACCTTGGCCAGAAAAGCGGGGAGCGGCGCTTCTCTCCTTTTAGCCATCGCTTCCTCTTTCCGGCCTTCGGCTTCCAGACGATGCGACTCCCTGTAAATCTCCGCGATCTCCTGATCATTCATCAATCTATGTTCCATGGCTTTGTTCCTTCCTCACAATACAATAAAGCCGCCGCGTCGATCAGCGGATGAGCTTCTTGGCCTCTACTTCGGTATTCCAGTGGCAAACCGCGGTGAGCAGTCGGGTGTACAGTTCTGTTTCGCTGATGTCGTCGATATCGCTCAGTTTGAGAAAATTGGCGTTGGCGCTGAAACGGCCGGGGATCTCGGATACTTGCTCCAATATGCCGTATTCGGCGCCGCTCAGGCCGATGAATTGCCAAAATACGGGAAATCTGGATGTTTTTAGTAAAACTTCTTCTATCTGCCACTCGGCGCTCAAATGCCCGTCCGTGAGAAAAAGCGTCAGCACCGGTTCGCGCGAGCTGGCGTAAATCATCATGATATCCCGCATCGCTTCCGCCTCGTTGTTATACTGATAGTTCAACATGCTCATCCAGCGCTCATAACCGCCTGAGATGTCAAAACTGTACGAGCGGACGTTTTCCATCAGCACCGGATCGAACTGGCGGCTCTTGGCGCCAAAAGCCCAAAAATCCATGCTGACGCTCTCGTGCAGCACGGTGGCCAAGGGAAAAAGCTTATCGATCGCCCGCTGGACGCGTCCGTTTTCATAGGCCGCGAACATCGACCCGGAAGCGTCGGCGACCATCACCGTGCGCACCGGGCGGCTCACGGATTCCGGCAGCACGTTCACGCAGGCGAACAGGGCGCGGTAAAACGGGGCCAGATACTGGCGGTCGCCGGAGGCTTGCCGCGACAGGTTTTGCATCCGCGAGACCACATGCGGCGGCAGGGCCATCTGGCTGATCTCCTTTTCGCCGCCGAGCGGCGGCGGTGCGGGCGGAACAGGGATATCCAGCGACAGGACGCCGCCGTAACTCTTGGTCAGCGCCTGAAATCCGCCCGTGAACCCCCGCCCCACGGCGGCCAGGCGCCAAGAGCCGTCTTTGCGGTAAACCTCGCAGATCACCAGCGAGCGCTCGGAAGTGAATTCCGTGCCCTCATAGGCGTATTTCAACACCTCGCCCCGGTCCTGCATGAAGCGAATGGAGCCTTTTTCCAGATGGCGCATACTCTCCGGCCCGTCGCTCGCGACCGTAAAAGCCAGCCGGTCAATGGAGGGCGGCAGTTTGGCCAGATCGATATGAAAACGGAACAGCTGGGCGAAAGTCCCCTGCGTCACGCAGATCTCCTCCTGCGGCGAGGCGCTTTGTTTGTCATACACCAGATAGCGGTTGTCCGGGAGCCGCCCGTCCGCGCCCAGACCGAAACAGGCGTAGCGAAGACTCAGCGCCGCTTTGTGATAGCACTCCACGTCAAATTCCAGGCCGGCGGCGTGTTTGGCCAGAGGTTCCTTTTGTCCCCGGCGCAAATCCATAATCATCCTCCTATTTTGCGGACGCGCGGTCGCGTTTTATGAGTCTATTACTGCGGGGAACTGGGCCGGAAGATAAGTTTGCGCAGCAAGCCGACCGGAATGATCACGAGGGCCAGACCGGCCGCCACACCCCATTCTCCCGGCAAGAGCGGCACGGTGCGCATGACGCCGCCGCCGACAAAAGTCAGCGCGACCTGCACGACGGCGATCAAAGCCATGATCCCGATGAACGTCGGGTTTTGCGTGATATGGTCAAAAAAGTTCAGGCGCTCCGTCCGGGCGTTGAACCCGTTCAGCATCGCGCTCAGCACATAGAAGCAGAAGAATCCGGTCATAAAATACACGCTCATGCCGGCAAAAACCTCCGCCTCCGAGCCGCTCGCCGCCGGGCGGAACAGGCCGCGGAAAAACGGATGCAGCAGGAAAACGCAGCTGGCGGCCATGAGGTAAAGGCCGTTGAAGGAGATGGCGGACCACATATTGCCGCTGATGATCGACTCGCTTCGCTGTTTCGGTTTTTCCTTCATATAACTGGCCAGCGGCGGTTCCCCTCCCAGCGCCAGCGCGGCCAGCGTGTCCATGACGATGTTCACCCAGAGCATCTGGGTGACGGCCAGCGGCGTGCCGAGACCGATAAACGGGCCGATGAAGGCGATCATGACGGCGCTGACGTTGATGGTCAATTGGAAAACGATGAACTTGCGGATATTGTTGTAGATGGTCCGGCCGTACAGCACCGTTTTTACCAACGATTGGAAATTATCGTCCAAAATCGTGATGTCCGCGGCTTCCTTGGAGACTTCCGTGCCGGAGCCCATGGCAAAACCCACGTCGGCCCGCTGGAGAGCCGGCGCGTCGTTGACGCCGTCGCCCGTCATGCCGACCACCAGATCCAGTTCCTGGGAAACGCGGACGAGACGGCTCTTGTCTGTCGGCAGGGCCCGGGCCACGACCCGCAGACGCGGCAGCAGTTCTTTCAAAGCGTCGTCCGTCAGGGCTTTCATTTCCTCGCTGGTAATCACCAGATCCGTATCCCCCGTCACCAGTTTCGCGTCGCGGGCGATGGCCAGCGCCGTTTCTTTTTTATCGCCTGTGACCATGACCACCTGGATGCCGGCCCGCCGCGCCTCCTCGATCGCCACGGCCGCTTCCGGGCGCAGTTCGTCCCGGATGCCGACCAGCCCGACAAAAGACATATCCGCCAGAAAATCTTCCTCGATCTTCCGCTGCGACACGGCAAAAGCCAGCACGCGCATCGCTTTGGCCGAAAGCTCCGTCATGCGGTTTTCCAGGATCTCGCGGATCTGGGCCGTCATCTCGCGCAGCTCGCCCGACTCGTCGTAATAGCGGGAGCAGACGTCCAGCAGTTTTTCCGGCGCTCCCTTGACCAAAGTCACGTCCCGCCCGCTTTTCACCTCGCGGGCGGAATATTTGTTCTGGCTGGTGAACATGAGGTTCTCCCCCTGCTCCAGCTCCAGGGCCTCGTAGCGGCTCCAGCCCTCCGCGCCGGCGAACTCATGCAGGGCCCGCTCCGTCGCGTTGCCGCCCGTGACCTGGAGCTCGCCGCCGTTTACCATGCACACGGCGTTGCTGTTGGCGCTCAGGCTGATCAGCGCCGTCTCCCGCAGACCCGCCGGCACGGCGCCCAGATCGACATATTCCTTGTCCGCCGCGGTGTAAAACCCGCTCACCTGCAGCAGGCCGCGCGTGATCGTCCCTGTTTTGTCGGAAAAAAGGATGTTGAGGCTGCCCGCCGTCTCGGCGCCGTCGATCTTGCGGATCAGGATATTATCTTTCAGCAGTTTTTTCATGTTCAGGCCGGAGACAAGGGCGATCATCATCGGCAGACCCTCGGGCACAGCGACGACGATGATGACGATGGCCAAAGTGACGGAAGCGACTATATCCCTGATGATCTGGGGAGCGTTGGCCGCCGAGAGGTAAGTGACCGCGCCGCCTGTCAGATCAGGCGAGATGAAAATGCTGTTGATCATAAAAGCCACGGCGATTAGGACGCCGCCGATATAGCCAAACCGGGAGATGCCGTCCGCCACCTTGCTCAGTTTCACCTTGAGCGGCGACTCCCGTTCCTCGTCTTCCGCCAACTCCTGCGCCAGACGGCCGAACTGCGATTTGTCGCCGACCGCCCGGACGACCATGACCGCCTCGCCGGAAGTCACGACCGCTCCGCGAAAAACGCTGTGCGCGTCCAGGAAATCCACGTTTTCCGGATCAAACTCCCAAGCGGCGTCCGCCTCTTTTTTGGTGGCGTCCTCGCTTTCCCCGTTCAGGCTGGCCTGGTTCACCTTGATCTCGCCGTCGGCGATCACGCCGTCCGCCGGCATTTTATCCCCGGCTTGCAGCAGGATATAGTCCCCGGTCACGATATCGTCGATGAAAATATCGCAGATTTGACTCCGCCCGTCCCGCAGGCGGAAAACCTTGCAGACGATCTTGGAATATTCTTCCTGCAATTTTTGAAAAAGCTTATTGTTGGAATATTCGCTGTAAGTGGCGACCGTGGTCGCTAAAACGACGGCGATAGCGATGCCGATCGCTTCCAGCCAGTCGCCCCAGCCAAGAAAAGCGAGGACGAGGGTGATGATGAGCGCTACCGTCAGAATACGGATGAGCGCGTCGCCGCGAAAAGTGTCCCAGAGTTCCGCCAGAAACGAGCTTTGTTCCGGGGGGGTGAGCCGGTTGTCGCCGTGAAGGCGCCGGCTTTCCGCGGCTTCATCCTCAGTCAGGGGTTTGATTTGGTGTTTGATCATGAAAAAATCTTTCTCCTTCTTTTGGGGGAAGCACTGATTAATTCAGTACTTCCTTAGGCACAGTCGTTTGCGTCCTGACCCTAAATACGGTGATTTATGAAAGCATTATAGCATGGGGCGCGGAATTCGTAAAGCATGATTTGAGACGAGGAGAGTGAGTGGGGAGTGGGGAGTGGAGAGTGGAGAGTGGAGAGAGGAGAGAGGAGAGAGGAGAGTAGGGGTTCAAAATTTTGAACCCCTACATCCCGGAATTTTTTCCGTAATATGTAAAAAGGCTTTTCTTTTGTCTGGGTCTATGTTATACTTACAGAGCAAAGGGCTGCTCGCTTGGCGGTCTCGGCCATCTCCGAAAGGGGTGGTGATAAGGCACTGGTAGCAAAGAGAAACCGCCTTAATTGTCAGGTGGTTTCTCTGTCCCTAATTATGGGCTGAACCGCCGCACAAAGCGTTCAGTCCTTTGCTTTTTTATTTTACCGCCGTTTTATTCGGTTGTCAACGGATTTTACTTCGCAAGGTCGAATTTACTCCGCGAGTAGTTACAGTTCAGAGGGGTATTTGGGAGCGACTTCCAGCCGGCAAGATGCCGGCGTTCCCAAATCAACGACAAGATTAAGAATGAAACCGCCAGCGCGGTGGTATTTTAGGTTTACA
>JAISAH010000018.1 GCA_031266805.1 Gracilibacteraceae bacterium | reverse complement strand
CTCGCCGCGGGCGGCAGCCGTAAGGCGAAACGGCTTCTTTCCCTTACCAGCAAGCCGGCGAAATTTCTTGCCACAATCCAGGTGGGCATTACCCTTGCCGGTTTTCTGGGAAGCGCCTTCGCCGCGGACAATTTTTCCGGCCGCCTTGCTGCGGCGCTCGTCAAAGCCGGCGCGGCCATTCCCGAAGCCACTATCGGTACCGTGTCGCTTGTCCTTATCACCCTCATCCTTTCCTTTTTGACCCTCGTGCTGGGAGAGCTTGTCCCCAAACGCATCGCGATGCGCAAAGCGGAACGTCTCGCGTTCGCCCTCTCCTCGCTCGTTGTCTTTATCTCAAAACTTTTTGCCCCGGTCGTGTGGCTTCTTACGCGATCCACCAACGGCCTGCTCCGGCTTTTTGGAATAGATCCGGAGGCGGAAGACGAGGCGGTAACCGAAGAAGAAATACGGCTCCTCGTCGAAGCGGGCAGCGCCCGGGGATCAATCGCTTCCGGAGAAAAAGAAATCATCAACAATGTTTTTGAATTTGATGATATAACTGCGGAAGAACTGATGACTCACCGCCGGGACGCGGTGTTTCTCCGGCTTAAGGATGAAGATCGCGAATGGGAACGGATCGTTCTGGAAACCAGGCACAGCTATTATCCGGTATGCGGAGAAAACATCGACGACACGCGGGGCGTGCTCTGCGCGAGGGATTACCTTGGCCTTGAAGACAGACGCCGTGTCCCGGTAATGGAAAACGCGGTAAAACCGGCGCAGCTTGTTCCCAACACGGCGCCGGCAAACATACTGTTCAGGCGGATGAAAACCAGGCGGAACCACTTTGCCGTTGTGGTTGACGAATACGGAAGCGTGGACGGCATTGTTACGATGAACGATTTGCTTGAGGCGCTTGTGGGCGATCTTGCCGACAGCGAAGAAAAGGCGGAACTTCCGGCCATAGAAAAAAAAGGCCCCGGCCTCTGGCGGATAAGCGGCGGAGCGTCACTGGACAAGGTGGCCGCCGAAACAGGCGCCGCCCTTCCGGTAGAAAGCTACGATACCTTCGGCGGCTATGTGTTTACCCTTCTGGGCCGGATCCCCGAAGACGGCGAAAAGCCCGGGCTTGAAGATCAGGGGCTTTCAATCAGCGTTACCAAAATTAAAGACCGCCGTCTTGTTTCGGCGCTGGTCCGTAAATTCTGAACACTCAGTGTTCAAACAAAGCGGATTTCAGCAAGATCGTATCAAAACCGCCGGGTTTAAGGCGAATGGGCGTTTCAGGAAAATTCGTCCAGGCCCCGCAGATCCAACGTGGCAAAGTAATCGTCCGTTGTTTCGGGCCGGCGTATCCGCAAAACCGAGCCGTCTTCGCGGAATAAAAGCTCGCCGCAGCGGAGTTTGCCGTTGTAGTTAAAGCCCATGGCCCTGCCGTGGGCGCCGGCGTCGTGGATGATCACCAGGTCGCCCGATTTTTCGCCTGTTACAATTTTCGGGAGTTTTCTCTGTACGGCGAATTTATCGTTGTTTTCGCAGAGGCTTCCCACAATGTCGTAAGTTTCTTCCGGCGGCGCGTTTTCTTTGCCGGCGACGGTTATGTGGTGGTAGGCCCCGTAGAGAGCCGGCCGCATCAGATCCGCCATGCACGCGTCAAGGCCGATATAGCTGCGGTAGATGTTTTTGCGGTGAATGGCCCTGGCCACAAGCCAGCCGTAAGGGCCGGTAACCGGACGCCCGTATTCGGTATGAATCGCCAGCGGGTAAAGTGGGCTTCCCGCAATCAGTTCGTCGTAAACCCGCTTGATTCCTCCGGTAAGAGCTTCCCAGCGGACGGCTTCCTGTTCCGGTCTGTAGGGGATGCCCAGCCCTCCGCCCAAATTGATGAATTCAAGGCGGATCCCTGTTTTGTCAAAAATCTCCAGGGCAAGTTCAAACAAGAGGCGGGCGGTCTCGACATGATACGCCAGAGAAAGTTCATTGGAAGCGACCATTGTATGAAGGCCGAAGCGTTTTGCCCCCTTGGCCTTGAGCATCGCGTAACCTTCCAAAAGCTGTTCCCGGGTAAAGCCGTACTTTGCCTCTTCGGGTTTCCCGATAATCGCGTTTCCTTCCTTGAGGGGGCCGGGATTGTAACGGCACGAAACAAGTTCCGGAACGCCCGCGCAGTTTTCAAGAAACTCAATGTGGCTTATATCGTCGAGGTTTATCACCGCTCCCAGCTCCCTGGCCTTGCGGTACTCCGCCGCCGGCGTTTCGTTGGCGGTAAACATCAGTTCTTCGCCTTTCATGCCGGCCATATCCGCAAGGAGCAGTTCCGGCAGGCTCGAGCAGTCGGCGCCGAAACCTTCGTCCGCAAGGATCTTCAATATGTAAGGATTGGGCAGCGCCTTAACCGCAAAATGTTCCTTGTACGCGGGAAAGCAGGAAAAGGCCTTTTGCATACGGCGGGCGTTTTCCCGAATCGCCTTTTCGTCGTAAAGGTAAAACGGTGTCGGGTATGTTTCCGCAAGCTTTTCAAGCTTGTCTTTGTCAAGGGGAAATGTCTTTTCGGCCATAACGCCAGGGTATCACAAAAAAGCGTTTGGTTCCAGTGTCTGACGAAAACGGACAGCGCAAGCGGCTAAAATTCCGGCTGCCCGGGTAAAGTCTTGTATGGACGATTACAACGGCAGGCATTAAACTCTTAGTATGGGTAAACATAAAAAGGTTCGGCTTTTCTGGATTAAAGCGGCAAACTCGGAACAGTTAAGCATCGTGAGGAATTCCCTTACCCTTACGCTGCCGGTAGTTATCGCCGGAGCGGCTGCCGTGCTGATCAACAATTTCCCGGTTAAGGTTTATCAGGATTTTATGGAAAGCCTTTTCGGTCCGCTCTGGCGCGGCTTCGGCGCTTATATCTGGAACGGTACCCTGGCGATCCTCTCTCCGGTTATGACCTTTTCCATCGGGTATGGAGTCGCGGAACGTTTCAATCTGAAAAATCCCCTCGACGCGGTACATCCGGTTATTGCCGGCCTTTTGTCGTTTTGTTCCCTTTTGACCATACTTGAGCCTTCGTCCAACGACTTTGCCATTCCCTATAACTGGATGGGAGTTAACGGGCTGTTCCTTGCGATTATCGCCGGTTTTGCTTCCGCAAAGATATTTCTTTTGTTTTACCGGATCAAAAAACTCCGCATCCGGTTTTTTTCCGAGGACGCCGGCACAGCGATGTCCCATGTGCTCGCGGCGATGGTTCCCGCCATGTTTACCCTGGGAATATTCGCCCTCTTTAAAACGGCGATGGCGGCGGCCGGGATAACGGACATTCACGTCCTTATCTATAATTACATTTCCCTTCCGTTCAAGGGCCTGGGAAACAACCTGGGGACGGCCCTTCTCTATACCCTGACGCGGCAGATACTGTGGTTCTTCGGGATTCACGGCGCCAACGCCCTGGAACCTGTGATAACCGAAATATACCTTCCCGCCGTAACAGAATCGGCTGCCGTGTCCGGCTCGCCGCTTGTTTTTACCAAGACTTTTTTCGACGCCTACGCCTCCATGGGAGGCGCGGGAAACACCCTGTCCCTGCTGGCGGCGCTTTTTGTCATCCATAAGAAAAGCGGGCTGAAGCGGCTCGCGGTAATTTCGATTTTGCCCGCTGTTTTTAACATTAACGAGATCCTCCTTTTCGGTATACCGGTTGTTCTCAATCCGATATACCTTATCCCCTTTGTCGCGGCTCCCCTGGTGCTGACGGTGATTTCCTGGAGCGCTGCGGTTATGGGGATCCTGCCGGTTTCCGCGGCAAAAGTTGCCTGGACCACGCCGGCAATTATCAGCGGCTATGCCGCGGCGGGCTCGGTCGCGGGCAGCGTTATGCAGGTGCTGAATATCGCCGTGGGCTTCCTCATATACCTGCCCTTTGTCCGCATGGCCGAAAAGATCAGACGTTACCGTTTCGAGGTATCCTACGGTAAACTGCTGCAGAGCGGCAAAGAATCCGGCTACATGGTCCTTGCCGGACAGCCCGGCGAAACCGGAGCCATTTCCAGGGTTCTGGCCAACGATCTTCTGGCGGCGATTAAAAAGAACGAACATTTGGTGCTGAAAAACACGCCCGGTATTACGTTCATGCTTGACCTCAATATGTGCTTTATGCTGGGAAGCGAAAAGACGGCGGAGTTTCTGGGTTTCGACAGCATACGCGAAATGATAGATCTTTCTTTTCCGGAACTCTTCGCGGGAACCATGCCCGGCGCCTGGGTATCCGCCGCCGGGGATCGCTGCCTTGAGGTTATTGCGACAAACCAGGGCGAGAGCTACGAGGAAAAAATCGAACTCCTTTCCGGCAAAACGGCGGTGTTCCAGATTGGGATAACCCCGGCCCAGGAAAACGACGGCGTCTGCCGCGGGGTTGTCGTCGTGATGAACGACGTTTCACAGTTGTTCAGCGCGCGGGAAGAGGCGGAGCGGGCCAGCCAGGCGAAAGGGGCTTTCCTCGCGAACATGAGTCATGAAATGCGGACGCCGATGAACGCGATTATCGGTATGACCTCCATCGGCAAAGCGGCGGCGGACGCGGAACGGAAAGATTATGCCTTCCTGAAGATCGAGGCTGCTTCCGCGCATTTGCTGGGCGTTATCAACGACATTTTGGATATGTCCAAGATCGAGGCGGGCAAGCTGGAAATTTCGTCCGCCGAATTCGATTTTGAAAAAATGCTCCAGAAAGTCGTCAGCGTCATTAACTTCCGGGCGGAGGAAAAACGGCAGAATTTCGCCGTGTATATCGACCGGGCCATACCGCGCGTGCTGATCGGGGATGATCAGCGTCTGGCGCAGGTAATCACGAACCTTTTGAGCAACGCGGTCAAATTCACGCCGGAAGGCGGCACTCTGCGGCTCGACGCGCGTTTGGCGGGTGAGGACGACGAAGGAGCGTGCAAACTCCGGATCGAAGTGACGGACACGGGCATCGGGATTTCCGCGCAGCAGCGGGCCAGGCTTTTCACCTCTTTTCAGCAGGCCGAAAGCAGCACTTCGCGGCAGTACGGCGGCACGGGCCTGGGACTGGCCATTTCCAAGCGCATCGTGGACATGATGGATGGAAAAATATGGCTGGAATCGGAGCCGGGACAGGGATCGACTTTCGCTTTTACCGCCATGGTGAAACGCGCCGGAAAAGACCGGGCGGCGGAATTTTGGCCGGCGGGGATCACCTTGGGCGGTATCCGGGTGCTGATGGCCGGCGCCACGCCGGAAATACAGGAGTATTTCACGGAAATAGCTTTTGAACTCGGCATTGCCTGCGATACCGCCGCCAGCTGCGGGGAAGCCCGCTCTTTATTGGACAAAAAAGTATTTTATGACATTTATTTCATAGACAGGGCGCTGCCCGATACGGACTGTTTGGATTTCGCGCGCGGCGTCCGGGCGGAGGCGGGGGATAAGCCCGCCGTCGTCCTCATGATTTCCTCCGCGGAATGGAGCGTTATAGAGACGCAGGCGCGGGAAGCCGGCGTGAGCGACTTTTTGCCCAAACCGCTCTTCCCTTCCGCGGTCGCCGACTGTATCGCCGGGTGTCTCGGCGCCGGCCGCCTCCCGGCCGAGGGCGAATCGGCGGAAACGGATGATTTCAGCGCTTATCGCGTGATTTTGGCGGAGGACGTGGAGATCAACCGGGAGATCGTGCTGGCTTTGCTGGAGGCGACGCGGCTGAATATCGACTGCGCGGAAAACGGCGCCGAGGCGGTGAATATTTTTGCCGCCAATCCCGACGCTTACGACATGATATTTATGGATATCCAGATGCCGGAGATGGATGGGTTTGAAGCGACGCGGCGCATCCGGGCCCTGGAATTCCCGCGGGCGCAAAAGATTCCAATAATAGCCATGACTGCCAATGTTTTCCGAGAGGATGTGGAAAAATGCCTCGCGGCCGGCATGGACGGGCATATCGGCAAACCGCTGGATTTCGATGAAGTGCTGCGCCGCCTGCGGGAGTATTTACCGGAAAAAGATGACCGTGAGGGAAAATGAGACAGGTGATGCGGGTTTCTGTGATATGGCGGCATATGATCGGATATATACTGACCTGCCTTTTTTGTCTGGCCTACTCTTTGTTCATCGATATCCGCTTCGGTCTCACTTTTTTGCTGATTCTCGCCCTGACGCCGCTGATCATGAACGTCGTCAATATATTCGCCCTGCGGACTTTCCGGCTGGAGACCTCCGTTTCCGCGCGTGTGCTGCGCAAAGGGGAGACGGTCCTGTTCACCGCCTGTTTTAGCGCCGCCGCGCCCACTTTTGTTTTTTTGCGGGTCGAATTCCATGACTCGCCGCATTTCAGCGCGGAAAGCAATAAAAATCTGGTGCTGGTGCCGTGGCTGGATACGGCCGAGCGGCTGGAACGCCTTTATACGGCGGCCATATGGGGCGCGGCCCCCGTCGGCGTACGCTCTGTGGAAGGCGCCGATTTTTTCGGACTCTGCCGCTTTGTCTGGGAGGAGGATGAGACCGCGCCCGCCGCTTGGGCGGCGGAAATAGAGGTGGTGCCGCGTTTGCCTGATTTGCGGGAAAACGAGCTCCTGCATGAGATAATGGCGGCGCGGGCCGAGGACGACGAGGAAGAGACGGGGCGGGACGAGCTTTTTCACATGGGGCTGCCCGGCTTTGAACACCGGGAATATGTGCCGGGCGATCAGCTGCGGCGGGTGAACTGGAAACTTTCGGCCCGGACCGGCGTTTATATGGTTCGCCTGAACGAGCCGTCCGTCAGCCCCAAGGTGTCACTGATTCTCGACCGGGCGGCGCCGCCTTTTACCGCGCGACCGGAAGAAAATCTGGCGCTGTTCAGCCGGGACGAAAGGCTGGTGGAGGCCTTGCTGGGCCTGACGCTGCTGTTTGTGCGCGCCGGTCTTCGCTGCGCCGTTTATATTTTTTTGGATGGCCGCTGGCAAAAAAACGCGCCGGAAACGGAACGCGAAGTCAGCGCCTTGCAATACCGGATGGCCAGATTCCGTTTCGCCCGCGGCGCGGAAAACCGGGGCGCGGAACCGCGGCCGGAGATGGACGGCGACGGCAGGACGGCACTGCTGTTTTCCAACCGGGCGGAAAACCTGCGGCCCCGGGAGGGCGCCGCGCAAGAGCCGGGGACCGAAGTGCTGACTCTGACGGCGGCGGCGCTGCCCGGCGCCTGGCGGATAACGCCGGAACTCGCTTTTGTGCGCGGAGGTGTTTAGTTTGCGGGAAAAATTCGGGGATATATGTATACCGCTGCTGTTTTCTGCGGCGCTGGTCATGCTGACCCTCGGCGTCTACACCCGCTGGGCCTTTCTGTTTGTCCTGCCGGCTCTGGCCTGCAATTATCTGGTCTTTTGCCTTTGCGCCCGGATAAAACAACGCCGCTCCGCGGGCGCCGTCCTCCTCTATCTCCTTGCCGGCGCCCTGATGACCGGTCCTTTTTGTCTGGTCAACCTATGGGAAGGGCAAATCCCCCTCGCCGCCCTCGCGCTGCTGAAAAACGGCGTCCTGCCTGTGCCCGGCCTGATTTCCCTGGCCGCGGTCCTGTGCTTTTTTCTGGCCTCCGGCGTCTATTATTTTACGCGGGTCAACGTCAACATGGCGACGACGACGCTGATCATCACCATACCCTGTATGCTGTACGCCTCGCGCCTGACGCTCATACCGCCGGTTTATCTGGCCGTAATCGCCGCCTTGTTTGTCGTCGTTCTCATTGATTGCCGCCGGAAGGAGTCGACGCGGGATGTGGATATGGTCAATCCCCGCCTTTACTGGCTCGTCGCCGGCGGAACGCTGGCCCTGCTCGTGGCGGCGGCTTTGATTTTGCCGAAGGCCGCCGTCACTCCTTTTGATTATTTTCGTATGTTATATGGGAATTACGACAGCCTGTCTCTGCGCTCCGGCGACAGCCTACCCGACAACGCCGAAAACGAGCAGCCGCTTCTGGAGGTGCGGGCGACGGAACCGCTGTACCTGAAACGCCAGACTTTCGGCGCCTTCAGCCGGGGAGGCTGGAACGCGGTGGGCGAATTATTTGTCCTGCAGAGCGACTGGAAAAAAGAGCGAGCCAGCCTGGGCGCGGATAATCTGCTGCGTCTCATCAAACAGGCGGCGGAACTGGACGGGGGTTTCGCGGCCCGCTACGCGGCGGGCGGAGCGCCTGAAGCGGCGCCGGCTCCGCGCACCGCGGCGATCCGGCATTTGGGTCTGCAGTCCCGGTATGTCCCCCATCCGGAGACGAGTTTTGACATCGCCGGCGTGCCCGCGGATAATTTGTTCCAGACGACGACCGGAGAGATTTTGCTCCGCCAGTCCCAATTGCCGCGAAACGCTCAATACAATTTATCCTATTACAGGCAAATTTTGGATAAAGATGTGCTGACCTATCTGAGCGCCTTTAATTACGAAAATTTGTTAAGCGATATGGACGCGGTGTTTGCCCGCGCCGGCCGCCTGAACGCCAGAACGGATGTGCTGGCGTTTGAGACGGAACGGGAGATGGCGGAGACGTTTTTAGGCGCGGCGTCTTATTCGGCGCCGGAACGGACGGCGCAGCTGGCCGCCCTGACGACGGCGGGCCTGCGGAGCGACTATGAAAAAGCGGCCGTCCTCGAAAATTATTTTCGCGAAAACAGCTATATTTATGATTTGAATTATCTGCCGCCGAAAGGGTACGAGACGGATGTGGAATATTTCATCTTTAACAGCCATCGGGGCGCCTGCTCCGATTTCGCGACGGCGATGACTTTGATGGCGCGGGCCGCCGGTCTCAACGCCCGTTATGTCGAGGGTTTTTACGCGCCGCCTCCCGACGAGGGCGGCGTGGCTCTGGTGACCAGCGGCAGCGCTCACGCTTATGTGGAAGTGTTCCTGCCCGGTTATGGCTGGACGGTTTTTGAGCCGACGGTGGCTTATGAGGAAGCGCGCGAAGCGCCAAGCCTGTTTGAAAACGGCGGCGAGCGGAAATGGGCGCTGCTTTTTGCCGGCTGTTTGAGTCTCGCCGTCCTTTTGAGCATCCTCGTCCGCTGCCGCCTGATCCCCGCCAGACGGGAAGCGGGTTTTCGCCGCCGGGTCCGCGAGTCCGGCGCGCGGGAAGGGCTAATCCTTCTCTACCGCCGCGTCCAGGAACTGCTTTCCCGCCATCGGGCGGCGCCGGTGGAGCCTTATACGCCAAGGATGCTGGCCGATTTCGTCCAGCTGGAATACGGCGCGGACCTGCGCCCGCTCACGGCGCTTTACGAGAGAGCGGCTTTTGCCGGCGCGGCCGTGGATGAAAGCGATCTGGCCGAGGCGCTGGAGACGTATGAACTGCTCCGGCGCGTCTCGGTCAAACGGCCGTTTGGGATCCGCTAAAAATAACGGATCCCGGCCCGCCTGCCGGCGATCAATCCGCCGGAAACGCCTCCAGATCGGTGATCATCCGAGCGATTACTTCCGAGGGGCCGTCATGCCAACGCAAAACCACGACGGCGATTTCCATGCGCCGCAGGAATTGGAGGGCCATCTGCCTCAGCCCCGCGTCAACGCGCCCGGTGATCTTGATCTGGGCAAAAGCCGTGGCATAGGTCGCTATATCGCTATTGGTCATGTCGTTCCCATATTTTTTGGCCAGCTGCTCCACCGCCGGGCGGGAGATATCCTCCGGCGGCAGCCAGATCCCATCCCAATACTTTTCGACCATTTTCTGCGGGAATCCGGCAAAATCAAAATCCTTGTTCTTGCGGATATCATCGGTGATCTGCATCAGCGTGTCGGCGCCCTCGTCGCTGCCGAAAGGCGCTTCCTCATCGAAGCAGTCATAATAGAGGTCGGCGGTGAAATGCGCCCGGAATTTCGGATGAGAGGTCAGCGGGTGTGGGCCGGTTTCATCGTCGTCAATGTAGAATTGGCTGTCCGGGTCAAACTCCGGGTAGGCTATGTAGCCTTTCTTTACCTTGGCGGCGATCAGCTTCTTCGCCTCTTTTTCACAGGCTTCCGGACTGTCTGACACTTTCAGCTGGTATCTTCCCGTTGTGCCGGTCTTGCCGTAATTCACGACCAGATCCTTCTCGGCGTATTCGATCCGCCAGAATTTGTCGCTTTTTTCATCTTGAAAACGATAGACGTCCACGATTTTTTCCTCCTGTTCAACTGTTTATTTCCAAAATCAGTTTAACATGGATTTCCTTGTTTATCAAGACGCGCCGTCGTACATAACGGTGGATAAATATCTCTCCCCGGTATCCGGTAAAATGACCACGATGTTTTTGCCGGCGTAGGCGGGGCGCCCGGCCAGCCGCGCCGCGGCCCAGACCGCCGCGCCCGACGAGATCCCCACCAGCAGCCCTTCGGTTTTCGCGATGAGGCGGCCCGTCGCGAAAGCGTCCTCATTGCTCACTTTGATCACTTCATCGTAAATCTGCGTATTGAGGACTTCCGGCACAAAACCGGCGCCGATCCCCTGGATTTTATGCGGGCCGGCTTTTCCTTCGCTCAGCACCGGCGAATCGGCCGGCTCCACAGCAATTACCTGAATATTCGGGTTTTTATTTTTCAGGAATTCGCCCACCCCGGTGATGGTGCCGCCCGTGCCCACGCCGGCCACAAAGGCGTCTATTTTACCCCCGGTATCCTCCCAGATCTCCACCGCGGTGGTCTCCCGGTGGATCTTGGGGTTGGCCGGATTGGCGAACTGCCTCGGGATAAAGGAATCCGGGATCTCGGCCGCCAATTCGTCGGCTTTCTCAATAGCGCCCCGCATCCCCTTCGCGCCTTCGGTGAGCACCAGTTCCGCGCCATACGCTTTGAGCAGTTTGCGCCGCTCTACGCTCATCGTTTCCGGCATCGTCAGGATGACGCGGTAGCCGCGCGCCGCCGCCACCGAAGCCAGACCGATGCCGGTATTGCCGCTGGTCGGTTCTACGATCACCGAGCCCGGGACCAGTTTGCCGCTCTCCTCGGCGTCGTCGATCATAGCCTTGGCGATGCGGTCTTTTACGCTGCCGGCCGGGTTTTGATACTCCAGTTTCGCGATAAGCGCCGCGCCCAGGTCTAATTTTTTGGCGTAAGCCCTCAGATTCAGCAGCGCCGTTTTTCCGATCAAATCCGTCAGATTCTGCGCGATTTCAGCCATGCCGTTACCCTCCCGCTATTTTCAGTAAACATATATGTTTTGCAATCAATAATATATTTTTATGATATATTATTGCAGGCGTTTTGTCAATTGCGGGAATGGATTAATTTTAGCTAACCGGGTCAGTCCCCCAGAGCGCGCCGCAGTTCCGCGCGTACGGCGCCGGCGGTTTCCCGCGCCAATCGGCGCTCCAATATCCGGATCGCCGCGCCGCCGATCCGGCCCAGCGCCCAGGCGGCATATCCCCGGATCATCTCGTCCCGGCTCTCCAGCGCGGTCTCCAGGTCCGGCAGGTATTTTTCATCTTGGGAGTTGCCTATAGCGAGAGCCGCGTTTCGCATCATGTAGCGCTTGTCTTTGATGTAATTGTACAGGACGGGCCGGATCCTTTTCTGAAAAAAAACCTCCGGCATATTCAGCACGGCGGGCAAGGTGATGTCCGGGCTGACCGCCGCAATGTAGCGGTCCATGGGCTTCGGCGCTTTCAGCTTCCGCCGGTTGCGCGGACAAACATCCTGACAGATATCACACCCGTGGATCTTGCCGCCGATCGCTTCCCGCAGCTCATAGGGGATGAAGGAGGAGATATCGCCCCGTCCGTCCTGCCGCGTCCAGTTGTTGAAAGAGACGCATTTTCTGGGATCCAGAGAGAAAGGCGCGTAGAGAGCCCGCGTCGGGCAAGCGTCCAGACAGGCCCGGCAGCCGGACGGGCAGGCGCAGTCCATGGTTGGCGCGTCATATGCCAATTCCCGGTCGACGACCAGAGTTTGGATCACAATATAAGAACCGGCGCCGTCGGCGTAAGCGAAGTTGTTTTTGCCAAAAGTCGCGACGCCCGCCTGGACCGCCGCCCATCTGGCGGGTACGCCGATTTCCGCGTTGACTTCGCAGCCGCGGGAGGAAAGAAAATCTTTCATCAGCTGCAGCCGGGAATGGTTAAGCGTTCCCAGCGGCGGGCCGTAGCAGCGGGCCAGGTAGATCTTCCCGATCATCGCTTTTAAAGTTTCTGGGAAGTCGCTCTGGAAATAATCCAAAACCAGGACGATTACAGATTTGGCGTTCGGCATGAATTTTCGCGGCAGAGCGCCTTCGACCGGATTTGTCGTCGTGAAGCTGAAAAAATCAAACAACTCGCTGCGCGCGGCGACTTTGGCCAAATATCCGGGAAAACCGTCCGCCGAGGTCACCCCAACACCGCTGTAGCCTATGCTGAGGCCGTATTCCTTGATTTCGCCGCTCGTCATTTTTACTCCGCCTCCCCTCCCCCATTCGCGGATCAGTATCCCAAATCCTCGCCCACCAAGATCACTTTTATCCGATCCTTGATCTGCTGGCGAGCCATGATCACATAGTTTGAGCAGATGCGGCGCGCGCTCTGGCAGCCCATGGTCATTTCCGGATGGGCGCCTTTCAGCAAAGACACGCATTCCCCGGTTTCCACGCAGGGCGTATTGCAGTTGAGACGGGCGCTGTTAGCCGGGGCCGCCGTTTGTTTGACCCGGCGGACGGCGTCGCCCAGATCAGTGACGATCTTATTGCGGCCGGCGACGACGATCACTTGCTCCGGGCCGTAGAGCAGCGCCGCGACCCGGTTGCCGTTGCCGTCCACCTGATAAAGCTCCCCCGATTCGGTGATCGCGTTGACGGAACATAGATAGCTGTCGGCGGAAAAAGAGCGGCGAAACAAAGCCTTCAGCTCATCTGCGCTCAAAGCCGGATCATAGCGGTCCAGATATTCATAGCGCCCCGAAGCCAAGATATTGATGATCCCCGTTTCCCGCAGCGTCACCGAGCCCCCCACGGCGACCACGGAGCCCGGCGCGATCAGGCTTTCCGCCAAAGACGCCGCCTCCGCCCCGGTCTCCACGAAAAAACCCTGCATATTGTTTTTCTTCAATGCCGCCAGGATTTTTTCAATTTTCTTCCCCGCGATCAGCTGCTTGCTCGCATCCATCCTGATCCCTCCTTGTATATACACATGTGTATATACATTATAATTGGCGCGCCTGAGATTTACCTGAGAAAAATGCGTAACCACATTATGAGCAACAGTTACCACGGTAACTATTGCTACCGCGGTTATATACGCTGTCATAAGGAATCGCCGCATTTTCCGCTATTCTTATCCTGGCACGAATTTTGCAATAGGTTAGGCAATAGAAAGCAAAATAAGGAGACAGCCATGCCGAACATCGTCGTTTGTTACAAATGGGTCATTAATGAGCAAGACATCTCAGTAAAGGAGGATACTCTGGAACTCAACTGCAGCCGCGCGAAATATAAAATCAGCGACTATGATCGAAACGCCATAGAAGCGGCAGTACGCCTGTGTGAGAAATACGGCGGTTCGGTGAGGACTGTTTCATACGGAGACGAAAACGTTAAAGCGTCCTTAAAGGACGCGCTCTCCAGAGGGCCGGCAGAAGCGTATTGGATTGAGGATCCATCCTCGATCACGGCGGATTCTTATGTGACGGCCAATGTGCTGGCGGCGGCTATTGGTAAAACAGGGGCGTATGACATGGTTGTTTGCGCGGAAGGTTCGTCTGATACGTATGCCCAGCAGACTGGGGCCCGTTTGGCCGCCTTACTGAACGTACCGGCCGTTACTTACGCAATGGAACTGGACTGGCAAGACGGCAATATTATTGTCAAGCGCAAGTTAGCGGATATTGTTGAAATTTTGCAGATGAAAGGGCCTGTAGTCATTAGTGTTCTGCCTGAAATATGCGAACCGCGCATCCCTGGCTTGAAGCAAGTACTCGCGGCGGGTAAGAAACCGTCAACGCGGCTTAATGTATCTGAACTGAGTTTAAGCGATGAACAGCTGAAACCCAAAAACAGGCTGATCAAGATCAAAGGGGCTGTTTCCGAGCGCAAGCATGTCTTGATCAAAGAAGAAGACATGGCCAAGAATGTTGATAAACTGTTGGAATACTTGCGAGTAGAATGATTCTGCTTTTGAGGTGAAAAATGCGAGATATATGGATTTATTCAGAAAGTGCCGCTGTCGCCACGCAAATGATCGCATGTGCCGGGAAAATATCTCAAACAGGAAAACTGCGGGTATTTATCAGCAGCGAAGACGGTACGCACTCAATTGTCCGAGCCGGTGTTGATGAAGTCACGGTGTTCAGGTCTGCAGACGGGCGCGCGGAATCCTGTGTTGAAGCGTTATCGGCGCTGGCTCAAACGGAGCGACCCTTGGCAATATTGTTTGAGAGCAGCTGCAGCGGCAAAGAAATTGCGGCGCGCTGCGCCGCGATCTTGGGAACCGGATTGGTTACTGACGCCTTGGATATCCGGAATAATGAGGGGATAATCGAGACGGATCGGATGGTTTACGGCGGTTTGGCTATCGCGACTGAGGCGTTATCGTCTCCGAGTTTGATTACCTTGGCGGCGTCGCTTTATACTCCGGCGGCTGCTCTCGGAGCAGCTGATGCTTCGCTGCGGATACAAGAAGCAGACGGCGGATCAGCGATCAATATCGTGGATCGCCTGCCGATAGAGCGAGCGAGTGTCGATTTGACGAAAGCGGATAAGATCGTCTGTGTCGGCCGCGGAGTGGGAAAAAAAGATGATTTAAATCTGATTTACGAAATGGCGGCGGCGCTGGGAGCGGAAGTGTCTTGCACACGCGCAATCAATGAATATCAATGGTTTCCTCCCGAGTCATACATTGGCATTTCGGGGTTTAAAGTCCGCCCAAGCCTTTATATCGCCATTGGCGTGTCCGGACAAATTCAGCATCTTTCCGGCATACGTGATTCCAAAACAGTGGTAGCGGTTAATAACAGTGAGAGCGCGCCGATTTTCGCCTCGGCGGATTATGGTATTGTCGGTGATTTATACGATTTTGTTCCCTGCATGATCACGGCGCTGCGGAAAAATTAACGCAAAAGAGGTGTGAAAAAGTGAATCTGCCATTGACAGAAGAACAACAGCTTATTCAGCGGATAGCGCGTGAATTTGCCGAGAAAGAACTTGAGCCGAGGGCCGAAGAAATCGATAAAGCGGGGGAATTCCCGGATGAGGCTATGCGCATGTTGGCGGATCTGGATCTGACGGGTGTTCCTTATCCCCAGGAATACGGCGGAGGCGGAGCCGACAAAATAAGCTATGTCTTGATCCTGGAAGAACTGGCCAGATCCTGCGCGGCGACGGCGCTTACTTTGGGAGCTCATACGATGGTCGCCGGCCCGATCTTGGAATTCGGCACACAGGAACAGATTGAGAAATATGCCCCGCGTTTGTGCAAACTTGAGGATTATGGCGCGTTCGCTCTTACCGAAGCTTGTTCCGGCACTGACGCGGGCGCTCTGATGTGCGGAGCGGCGCGCGACGGCGACGACTACATTATCAACGGCGCGAAGATGTTCATCACCAATGGCGGGTATTGTGGAATTTGCGTCCTGTTCGCCCGGACGGATCCTGACACGCCGGGAAGCAAAGGTGTCAGCGCGTTTATCGTCGATCGGAAAGAGTCTCCGTTCGAGGCCGGCAAACACGAAGATAAAATGGGAATTCGCGGCTCCGACACGACGGAACTTATTTTCAGAAATTGCCGGGTACCGAAAGGAAATCTCATCGGCAAAGAAGGACAGGGGATGCGGATAGCCCTGACCACGTTAAACGTCGGCCGGATTACGATTGCCGCCCAAGCGGTGGGGATAGCTCAGGCGGCGCTGGATGAAGCCGTTAAGCATTCCAAAGACAGGCGGCAGTTCGGTCGCCCGCTGGCGAAGAACCAAGCGATTCAATGGATGATTGCCGATATGGCTAGGGATATTGCCGCAGCGCGTTTACTCGTGCTTCACGCGGCGAAACTGTATGATGAAGGGCGCCCCTTCGGGGTCGAGGCTTCGATGGCCAAGTTATTCGCCGCGGAAATGGCAATGACTCACACAGTCAAAGCGGTTCAGATCCACGGCGGATTAGGATATATCCGCGGCACGAAAGTGGAGAGACTGATGCGCGACGCGAAATTCACGGAAATTCTGGAAGGAACGTCTGAGGTTCACCGCATGATTATTTCTGGGGATTTGCTGAAGTAGCTGTTTATTTAAACTTAAACAAATAATTATCAGAGAAAGGAAGTAAAAAAATGAAGACAGGAGCCCAGTACGAGGAAACGTTACGGGAGATGAATTTTAAGCTTTATATGTTCGGTGAAGAAATCAAGAACACGGTTGATCACCCGATTATCCGGCCTTCGCTGAACGCGACCAAACTCTGTTACGATATGGCTTTTGACCCGGAATACGAAGATCTGATGACCGCCGTCTCGCCATTGACCGGCGGCAAAATCAACCGCTTTACCCATCTTGTCGCCAGCACCGAAGACTTGATCAAAAAAGTGAAGATGCAGCGGCTGATGGGACAGAAGACATCCTGTTGTTATCAGCGCTGCGGAATGCTCGACGCGTGTAACGCGGTGTATTCCATAACCTATGAAATGGATCAGGCGATGGGGACGGAATATCACAAACGGTTCAAAAAATTCTATACGCGTGTTCAAGCGGAAGATATCTATCTGCAATTAGGTGTGACGGATCCGAAAGGCGACAGAAGCTTGGCCCAGAATAAGCAAGCCGACCCCGACTTGTATACCCATATCGTTGAGCGGCGCGCGGACGGCATTATTGTGCGCGGGGCGAAATGCCATATGACGGGCGCCACAAATTCCAATTGGCTGCTGGTCATGCCAACCAGTGCCGTTAAGCCGGACGCCAGGGATTACGCGATCGCTTTTGTCACGCCGTCCGACGCGGAAGGCATCGTTTACGTTTACGGCCGCCAATCCTGTGACACGAGAAAAACGGAAGGCCCAGATTCGGCGATTGATTGCGGCAATCCGACATATGGAGGCCAAGAATCACTGATGGTATTTGACAACCTATTCGTGCCGTGGGAATACGTACTCATGGACGGCGAAACCGAATGGGCGGGTCCGATGGTCGAGAGGTTCGCGACGTATCACCGCCAGAGTTATGGAGGTTGCAAGGCGGGCGTGGGTGACTGCGTGATTGGCGCGGCCGCTCTTATAGCCGAGTATAACGGCGTGGCCAATAAATCCCATATTAAGGATAAATTGGTAGAAATGACTCATTTGAACGAAGTGTTGTACCAGGGCGGTATCGCGGCCGGCGCGGAAGGTTATGAACTGCCGGCGGGAACCTATATGGTCGATATGCTTCTGGCTAACTGCACCAAGCTGAACGTCACTCGTTTTCCATACGAGATATGCCGAATGGCGGAAGAAATTGCCGGCGGGGTTCTGGTGACTTTGCCCTCTTCAAAAGATTTAGCGCATCCGGTCGCCGGCGAATGGATGAAAGAGATGTTCCAGGGCGTGAGCGGCGCCTCGGCGGAGGACAGGATACGCTGTCTGCGTTTTCTCGAATGTATGCTCTACGGCACGGGTTCCACCGGCTATCGCTGTGAATCAATGCACGGCGCCGGTTCGCCCCAGGCGCAGAAAATACAGATCACCCGCTACGGTAATATTGACAAGAAAAAAGATCTTGTAAAGCGTCTTGCCGGTATTGAGAATTAAGTTAAGGGGAGTCCAAGGCGGGAGGAAAAGTTGTGGCGAAGTTCATTACAAAAGAAGAAGCGGCGAAACTGATCCCAGATAGGGCGACGCTTGCCGTTACAGGCTTTGTAGCGTCCAATGTTCCGGAAACGCTGTGTTCGGCGCTTGAAGATCGTTTTATTAAAGAAGGATGCCCGCGTGGCCTGACGCTTTTCAGTGAAGGCGGTTTTGGACACTTTAATTTCTTTCCGGACAATCCCGAAGAGATTCGCGGGCAGGATCACTTCGCCCATGAAGGATTATTGGCAAAATCAATCACGGCCCATTACGGTATGGCGCCGGCGACAGGAAGACTCATTGCCAGGAACAAGATTAGAGCCTACGCGATACCACAGGGGATACTCGCCCAGTTAACGCATGCGATGGCGGGGCGCAAACCGGGAATATTTACCAAAACAGGCATCGGAACTTATGTAGATCCGCGTATTGACGGCGGCAAGATGAACCTGATCACCGATGAGGATATTGTTCGGGTGATGGAAGTTGACGGCGAGGAATGGCTGTTTTTTAAATCGGTCGATTTGGACGCTTGTTTTATCCGTTGTACGACGGCGGATGAACTCGGTAATCTCAGCATGGAGCATGATACGGTCATTACCGAGCCGTTGCAGATGGCTCAGGCGGTCAAAGCGCGAGACGGCATAGTAATCGCCGAAGTCACGCGGGTGGCCAAAGCCGGAACCCTGGATCCGCGGCGAGTTCGGGTGCCGTTTATTGTCGTTGATTATGTGGTGGTGAGTGATGAGCGGCATAAATCCCAGGCATATGACGCGTTTTACTTTAATCCTGCCGCTTGCGGAGAACTTAGAGTTCCAGTAGACAGTATTAACTCCATTCCTTTGGATCAGAGGAAAACCATTGCTCGCAGAGCGGCCATGGAACTTTTTCCCGGAGCGATAGTCAGTCTGGGAATAGGCATCGGCGAGGGAGTCGCCGCGGTAGCGGCGGAGGAGGGCTTTGACGACGCTTTGACATTAACGGTGGAAGGCGGCGCCATCGGCGGCATCCCGTGCGGAGGAGCGGGTTTTGGCGCTTCGATCAACGCCTGCGCGATGATACACCAGAAAGAGCAATTTGATTTCTATGACGGCTGCGGCGTTGATTTTTGTTTTCTGGGCATGGCGGAATTCGACGAATCCGGCAATGTCAACGTAAGCAAGATGCCCGGGCGGGTCATTGGCTCCGGAGGGTTTGTTAACATCTCTCAGGGCGCCAAAGAAGCCGTTTTTTGCGGAACGCTCACCACCGGGGGGTTAAAGACGAAGATCGAAGACGGGAAAATGGTTATCGTACAGGAAGGCGGGACTAAAAAACTTCTGCCGCAAGTCGAACAGATTACCTACAGCGGCAATTTTGCCGTTCAAAACAAAAAGAAGGTAATTTATATTACGGAACGCTGTGTTTTTGAATTAAGACCGGATGGAATGGTTTTAACGGAAATAGCCCCGGGCATTGATCTCCAGACACATGTTCTGGATCAGGTCGTCGGAAAAATCAAGGTCTCTCCAGATTTAAAAGTGATGGATCACAGGATCTATTTGCCTCAGCCAATGAATATCAAAGATGAGATCGGCGTGAAAAAAAGACCCTAATAACCTAAATATTAACTTTTTTCCCGACGGGCAAAGGGAAACGGAGGTCGAATCAGGTGACACTAATGACAGGCGCGCAATATGAAACAAGCTTGCGCAAAATGAATTACAAACTTTATATGTTCGGAGAAGAGATCACTAATTGGGTCGATCATCCGATTATCCGGCCGAGCCTGAACGCTGTCAGGATATCCTATGATCTCGCTCAAGACCCTGAGTACGCGGAATTGATGACTGCTACTTCGCATTTGACTGGAAACACAGTTAACCGTTTTGGTCATCTGCATCAGAGTACTGATGATCTCATAAAAAAGATTAAGATGCTGAGGTTGATGGGACGAAAAACCTGTGCCTGTTTCCAGCGCTGTGCGGGTATGGACGCTATGAACGCAGCGTTTGGCATGACTTATGAAATGGACGAAAAATTGGGAACGAACTATCATCAGAGATTTCTGGCGATATTTAAAAAGATTCAGGACGAAGACTTGATTGTCGCCGCCGGTGTGACCGACGCGAAGGGCGATCGCGGCGCGCCGCCGCATCAGCAAGCGGATCCTGATCTTTTTGTGCGTATTGTTGAAAAGAACGGTGACGGCATCGTCGTCTGCGGCGCCAAATGCCATACGACAGCGGCGACTAACGCGCACATGGCGCTTGTTATGCCGACTATGGCTCTGCGCCCGGAAGATAAAGATTACGCTGTCTCCTTTATTACTCCCTCGGACGCAGAGGGTATCGTCTATATCTTTGGGCGTCAGCCTGGGGATACGCGTAAAACAGAGGGGACCTTCGACTCGGGCAATATGAAATACGGCTCCCAGGAATCGCTCATGGTCTTCGACCATCTCTTTGTGCCGTGGGATCACGTTCTTATGTGCGGCGAAACGGAATGGGCCGGTCCCTTCGTTGAGCGTTTCGCGTCTTATCACCGCGCCAGCTACGGTGGATGCAAAGCCGGAGTCGGAGATGTTCTTATTGGCGCGGCGGCGTTAATGGCGGACTACAATGGCACGGCGAAAGCGTCGCATATCAAGGACAAACTCGTTGAGATGATCCATCTTAACGAAACCCTTTATTCATGCGGCATAGCCTGCTCTTGCGAAAGCTTTAAAACACCGGCGGGAAACTTTATGGTCGATCTTCTTTTGGCTAATGTCTGCAAACACAATATAACGCGTTTCCCATACGAAATAACTAAGATAATGGAAGATATCGCGGGCGGCATCATGGTCACATTGCCTTCCGCCAAGGATCTTGAGCATCCGGTCGCGGGGCCGTATATGAAAAAGTATTTCGCCGGTTCGGAAGTTCCCGCTGAAAACAGGATGAAACTCTTGCGGCTAATTGAAAATATGTGTTTCGGGACAGGGGCTATGGGTTACAAGACTGAATCCATGCACGGAGCGGGATCGCCGCAGGCGCAGCGAGTGCAAATACAGCGTTACGGCAACTTACAGAACAAGAAAGAGCTTGCGAAAGCTATTCTTGATATCACGGATTAACGACAGCAAAGGAGGGGAGCGGGAGAAAGCATGTTGGACATATAACAGGAAAGGAGGCTAAAAATTGAAAGAGCGTGAAACGCATCTCGTTGAGTTAAAGAACCATACCGCGCTGATTACCATGAATCGGCCGCAGAAACTGAATATCCTTGATCTGGATATAATGGCAGAATTACGGGATATTTTCGACGAATGCAAAGAAAATGACGAGGTCTACAGTGTTGTGATCACGGGCGCGGGCGAGAAAGCATTTTGCGCCGGCGACAACGTCGAACCGATGATGCGACTGAATCCTAAAAAAGCGCGCGAATGGGTCACCTATGGACAGCAGCTCATGCATATGATAGAAGAATTTGAAAAGCCGGTTTTTGCGGCGGTGAACGGCTACGCGGTCGGCGGCGGTATTGAGATGGCGTTAGCCTGTGATTTCCGTGTAGCGTCGGCAAAAGCGAAATTTGGCGTGCCCGAGGTCAACATCGGCGTCACGGCCGCTTTCGGCGGGTCTCAGCGATTGGTTCGTCTTGTCGGTACCGGTATGGCAAAATGGCTGACGATGTCCGCGTCGATGATCGACGCTCCGGAAGCGTACCGTATCGGCTTGGTGGAATTTGTGACTGAACCTGATGATTTGCTGGATAAAACTATGGAATTAGCCGGGGAACTCAACAGCAAATCGCAGACGGCTATGCGATTGATGAAAGCGACATTAACCTACGGACGTGATATGGATATCAGGACAGCGTGCCGTTTTGAAGGCTTTGTTACGAGCGAGGTTTACGCGACGCAGGATCAGAGGGAAGGCATGGCCGCTTTTGTCGCTAAGAAAAAACCGGAGTATACAGGGTTTTACAGGGATTGAACAGGCCTGCGCCGGACAAAGATCAACCATCGAGGAGGTAATGTAATGAGTACAGAGCGACAGTCTTTTGAATCAATTGCCGCGCGATTAGACCGTATTCCTATTAGCCGCTGGCATAACAAACTTTTAGTATTGTTGGGTCTGGGAATTCTGGCGGATGGTATTGATAATTATTTTTCCAGTTCCGTATTAGCCGCAGTTCTCGACAGCGGTTTTTCAACCACGACTCTCAACGCCTATTTCATCTCGTTTACAATGTTGGGCTGGTTGATCGGCGCCTATTTGATTGGCATTATCGGGGATCGCTTTGGCCGGAAAAGCGCCATGAAGTACAATCTGATCTTTTTTGGCTGCGCGTCAATTGCCGCCAGTTTCGCTCCTAATATGATTGTCCTGATTGTTTGCCGATCCGTCTTAGGGATGGGCATGGGCGCTCAATACGCCGCCACTTATGGTTCTTTCGGCGAGTACCTGCCTCCGAAAAACCGAGGGCAATACTCCGGACTCGTTTCGACGATTGCCAACTTTGGCCCTCCGATCGCAACATTTATGGCCATGATGATCATTCCGGTGTTTACCTGGCGGCCTCTTTGGTTTATTGTCGGTGTGTTTGGTCTGATCGTGTGCGTTTTGCAGCACTTTTATCTTGAAGAATCCCCCAGATGGCTGGCGCAAAAAGGCCGAATAGAAGAAGCGGACGCTATCGTCACCCGAGTTGAGAAAAACCTCGAAGCCAAAGGGGTTGAGCTGGCAGCCGTTAATTATGACGCCTTGACCCAAGAAATCACGCAAGACCTCCCGTACTCAGCCCTATTTAAAGGGACGCTGGCGAAAAGAACCATCACCTTTGTCGTGGGTATGTGCGGCATGAATATTGCGACCTATACCATGGTGAACTGGATTCCCACTATTCTCAAGATGAACGGTATGTCGTTGGAGGTTTCATTGCGATTAACGACAGTTATGTTGATTGCCGCTCCCATTGGCTGTATAATTTGTGCAGGAGTGGCTAACCACGTTCCGCGCAAAACGGCCTTGATTGTCTGTCTGCTGGGAATGTGCGTCACATCAATCGTTTATTCGCTGCAAAAAGAAGCGATAATGATCATGGCTATCGGTTTCATCCTGATGCTTTTCCTCTATTTTTATATTACACTCATTTGCTCAGTCTACGCGACCGAGATATTTCCGGTCGCCGCTAAACTCAGAGGCGTTGGCTTAGGAAACTCGGCCAGCCGTATCGCCGCTATTGTAACACCGCCCGGAGTTGCTTGGCTCTTGAATAATTTTGGTTCTGTCTCAGTGTTTGTCGCGGTCAGCATTTGCCTGTTTATCGTGGCGATCGTTGTGGCGATCTTCGGTGTGGAAACGAGACATAAAACACTTGAAGAAATCAATGAAAAAGTTCTGTTTAAAAATGGTTAATTAAAATTTTAATGGGGGCGCAAAGGGAAACCGGCGCGCCCTTTTCCGGCAACTCGCCTCAGTATCCGTAAAGTGAAAAAATTTAGCAGCAAAGGAGGTCTTCCGTATGTATGACAGATTGTTTACATCCAGTAAAATCCGGAATATGGAAATGAAAAACCGGCTGATAATGGCGCCTTGCGAAAGGAATTACGCGCATGTCGATGGTACGCCATCTGTACGGTATATTGATTATTTGGTGGAAAGAGCAAAGGGCGGCGTCGCTTTGATGATCATCGAGGCGACCTATATCGATCCGGTTGGCAAAAACCACATCGCTCAGTTAGGTTTTTACGATGAGAGCCAGATTGAAAGCCATAAAAAGCTGACGGACGCTGTTCACGCCGCGGGAGGAAAAGTAGCCGTCGAACTCGTACATGGCGGCCGTCAATGTTCCTCTGATTACACTGGTTTCCAGCCGGTAGGCCCGTCGGCTGTTCCGTGCGCCACTTTATCCCATGGCGATATTCCCCGTCCTTTAACCATTGCTGAAATCAAAGAATTGGTACAAAAATACGCCAAATCAGCCGCCTTGTCGCAAGCCGCCGGTTATGACGCGGTCGAATTGCACGGCTGCCACGGCTATCTCCTCTATCAATTTATTTCGCCGCGGGCTAATAAGCGCACGGATGAATATGGCGGAAGTTTAGAAAACCGCATGCGTTTCCCCTTGGAAGTGGTCAAAGCAGTGAGGGAAACCTTGGGCGGCGATTATCCGCTTATCTATCGTCATAGCGGTGAAGAAAAGATGCCTGACGGCAGCGACCTGGCAGAGACGTGTATTTTTTGCCAAGAATTGGAAAAAAGTGGGGTCGATTTGATTGATATCTCCGCGGGAACCTATGAATCTGTAATGTGGATAGTGCAGCCAACGTCTTTCCCTCATGGGGTTATGCGCGAAGTGACGCGGGAGATTAAGAAACATGTCTCAATTCCTGTCGCCACCGTGGGGAGAATCAACACACCGGACTTCGCCGAAGAATTATTGGCGGTTGGAGACGCGGATTATATCAGCCTGGGGCGCGCCCTGCACGCGGATCCGTTCTTCCCGCTAAAAGCGCAGACAGGCCGCGCTGATGAAATCCAGCGCTGCCCGGCGTGCATGGCCTGCAGTGATCAATTGGGAACGCAATTGCCAATTAGCTGCTCAATCAACCCGCGGGCCGGGCGGGAAAGAGAATTGGCCGTAATCCCCGCGGCTGTTAAGAAAAACGTACTCGTCATCGGCGGCGGTCCTGGCGGGCTGACCGCGGCGATGGTAGCCGCTCAGCGCGGACATAAGGTAAAACTTGTGGAAAAAGAAAACCGCGCGGGAGGACAAATACTCTACGCGACCGTTCCGGCCCATAAAAACGAGTTCGGGATCGTGGCGGAGGATATGGAGTCATTGGCGGTAAAAGCGGGGGTACAGATTATTAAAGGCCAGAATGCGGACAGCGCTTATGTTTTGACTGAAAACCCGGACGCGGTTCTCGTGGCTACAGGATCAAATCCGGTCATTCCAGCCACAATCTGCGGGCTGGAACGTATTCCCCACTGCGTCGCCACAGATATTCTCAGCGGTAAAATTGTTCCGGCCAAAGGCGAACACATACTTCTGATGGGCGCAGGCCTGGTCGGTTGTGAAACGGCAATCTATTTAAGCGACAACGGCTATAAAGTCACCGTCGTCGAGCCGGGCGCCGCGCCGGTGCGAGGTTTGGGCCTGCGGGAAGGATGGGTGCTGCGGGCGTGTTTGGAAGAGAGCCCGAACATCAATATCAAGACCAGTACAACTGTCGACCATATCGATGAACAGGGCGTAACCTTACAATCACGAGGCGTCTATACCGCTCAGCCCTTTGACCGCGTTGTTTTCGCGATCGGCCTCAAAGTAAATGACCGCCTGTACGAAGAATTGATTTTGTCCGGATATCAGGGGGAGATATATCCGCTGGGCGACGCCGTTCTGCCGCGCAAGGTCAAAGACGCTACGTATGACGCCTATCAGGTGGCCATGAAAATCTGAAATATGAAATGAAAATAAGGCGGGAGGCGTCGACGTCTTCCGCAGAAAGGCGGTCTATATCCATGAATCAAGTAGTGCCCATGGAGATCGGAATTGTCGTCAGCGACATGGATTGCATGATCAATTTCTACACGAGAGTTTTGGGGCTGGAACTAATCAGTGATCTGCGTTCCGACGCCTCAGCCAGCGCCAAGGTTGGAACGACGCCGAACGGATACCGTATCGTCCGTATGAAAACAAATTATGGCGACCGGGTTAAAATGGTGCGCACGGACGGAGACGTCGGATCCCCGCCCGCTCCGCCGGCTTGGGTTTATGAGCGTATGGGGATTTGTTATCTTACTTTCGTTGTATCCGATATGGCGGATATCATAGCCGCATTAAAAGCCAACAATGTCAAAATGCTGTGTACGGAAGCTTATGATGTCAGACCGGGGGTAAACTGTTTGAACATTGTTGATCCGGAAGGAAATTTCGTAGAGTTTGTTCAATACGCGGATGTCAAATCATACCGTCCAGAGTTATTCCAATAGTATATCAGGGGGGAGGATGATCAATGGCACAAACTTTCATCTGCCTGAGCAAATACGTGCAAGGCTACGATGAGTTGCGAAATTTACGGGAGCATACCGCCCATCTCGGCAAATCGCTTTTCGTTCTGATCAGCCCAAGAGGGATGCGGGAACTGGAAGGATCAATACGCCAAAGCTTTGCGGAAACGGATAGCGTTATTCATTTTGAATGTTTTGGCGGTGAATGCACGAAGAAAGAAGCCGCGCGGCTGCGGGTCATAGCGCAAAAACATGGATCCGACGTCGTCATAGGCGTCGGCGGCGGTAAAGTTATGGACGCGGCCAGGGCCGTCGCTTATCTGGAGGAACTCCCCGTTGTTATCGTTCCGACCGTCGCTTCCTGCGACGCGCCCACCAGCGCCTTAATCATTTATTACACCGAAGACGGCGTATTTGAGGAAAAATTTGAAACCAAACGAAACCCCAATGTTGTGCTGGCGGATACGCGTATCATCGCCGAAGCGCCGGTGCGATTGCTGGTCGCGGGGATGGGGGACGCTCTGGCGACATACTTCGAAGCGCGTACCTGCGTGGAGAATTGCAGAACCAACTACGGGGGCGGGCAGGCTACGTTAGCCTCATTGGCCATAGCAAAACTTTGTTATGAAACATTGCTGGCCGATGGCGCGGCCGCTAAATTGGCGGCGGAGAACAGGGTCGTTACGAAAGCGTTGGACAATATCATCGAAGCTAATACCCTTTTGAGCGGGATTGGCTTTGAATGCAACGGCTCGGCGGCGGCGCACTCAATGTACAGCGGTTTCAGTACTCTTCCGACCTATCACGACAAGTACCACGGGGAGTGGGTAGCGTTTGGAACCATTGTGCTGCTGGTCTTAGAGAACCGGCCACGGCAAGAGATTGAAGAGGTTATTCGCTTCTCACGCAGCGTGGGGTTGCCAACTACGTTTAAAGATTTGGATATTGATCACTGCAGCCGCGCGGATTTGTACCAAGTGGCGCAGAAGGCGACCGCGCCGAAAGAAGCAATACACAAAGAGCCTTTTGTCGTAACAGCGACAGACGTTCTGTCCGCTATGTATGTCGCTGACGCTCTTGGCCGGCAAAGTCAAGTTTAACTTAAATCATTGAAACGTTGAGGAGGCGTTAATTATGGGGGAATTTCAAGATAAAATCTGCGTTGTGACCGGAGGGAGCCGGGGTATTGGCGGCGCCGCGGCGCGGCGTTTTTGTGAAGAAGGAGCGACATGCTTTATCGTCAGCCGTACTGCCCGGGATGTTAATGAATATGCGGAGAAACTGCGAAATGAAGGTTATAACGCCCGCGGGTTGCCGGGAGATGTAGGAAATTACGAGGAAATCAAGCGGATGACAAAAGAGGTCATGGATCAATGCGGCAAGATCGACGTATTGGTAAACGCCGCAGGCATCCTCCGCCGAAAAGCCGGGCTGGAGCAAACCGAAGAAGATTGGGACGCTGTTGTTGATATAAATTTGAAAGGCGCTTACTTTTTTTCGGTAGAAGCAGCTCGCTGCATGATTGCCGCGGGATCCGGCGCCATCGTCAATATCTCATCCATACAGAGCCATCTTGTGGTGCAGGAACGCTCAGTGTATGCCGCAACCAAAGGCGGCATGAATAAATTTACAGCGGGTCTGGCGAATGAATGGGGAAGCGCGGGGATTCGCATCAATTCAATCTCTCCCGGTTTCATCGCCACCGAGATGGTCATGAAAGTGATGAATCCTGAATTAGAAGAATACATCAAGCGGACACACCCGCTGGGACGCCCCGGAACTCCGCAGGAAGTCGCGGAAGCTATTCTCTTCCTGGCATCGCCGCGAGCCGCCTTTATCACAGGCATTGATTTATCTGTTGACGGCGGGTTCAGCACAACAAAATAATTCATCGTTTGCGGCGCCGCGCCTTGGCTCGCGCGGCGCCCTTTATACTGAGAGGTGGTAGTTGTCTATGAATAAGGTTGCGCATATCGGACTCATCGTAAAAGATGTTGATCGTTCCGTCGAATTCTATACGAAACTTTGCGGATGCGCGCTATTGCCAGAAAAAGCATATGAGAATAATCTGATTAGGATCCAGTTTCTGAGTCTCGGCGACGTAGTAATTGAAATATTGCAGCATAAAGCGCCTGATCCCGTGGGTAATCGTTGGCGGGGCGTCGTTGATCATGTGGCTATTGAAACTGATGATATGGAAGATGTGTTGACGAAAATGAAAGAAGCAGGCGTCAAATTGCTTGAAGGTCCGAGGCGGTCAATTATTGGGGCCTCGATAGCCTTTTTCGAAGCGCCGGACGGGGAAAGAGTTGAGTTTATTTACCCGGATTGCAGTGATTGAGAATTCAGAAGCAGAAGTATGTATCAATTTTTGCGGCGGCTGCAACCCGGTGATTAATCGCGGATTGCTGGCTGGATCTGTCCGTGAATACTTGGGCGCCCATGGGATAGCCTATATGTATAATCAGGCCGAGAGTGATATCGCTCTTTGGGTCAGCGGCTGCCGAGTGAATTGCGCACCAAAAAGTTTCCCCGCGGGAAAAACGGGGATCAGCGTCGCCGGAGAAAGTGTTGATGGTTATGCGGTGGCTGAGCAGGGTATTGCCGCGGAGGTTATCAAAAAATTGATGAATTTGATTGATAGCTGAACATCTTTGAAGTTGATATATAATGCGGATAAACCGGAGGAATCAGTGTTCATGGAAAATTTTACCTATGCAATCGGTACCCGCTCTTATTTTGGCGAAGGCCAAATCAAAAATCTGGGAAGAAACATCAGGCAATATTGCGCTAGAGTACTGTTGGTGTACGGTCAAGGGAGTATTAAGCGCAACGGCGTTTATGACGCGGTTATAGAAGAATTGGGAAAGTCAGGCATAAATTTTGCCGAATTGCCCGGCATTGAACCAAACGCGAAACTTCCGGATGTCATAGAGGGCGTGCGTTTATGCCGTTTGCACCAAGTTGGCGGGGTACTCGCTGTAGGCGGCGGCTCTGTTCTTGATTGCGCGAAAACAATTGCCGGTTGTGTCGCTTACGAAGGAGATCCCTGGGACCTCATTTCGATGCAAGTACGTTATACGAAATTTTTACCCATATTTACTGTGCTGACGCTTGCCGCAGCGGGTTCCGAGATGGACGCCCTGGCGGTAATCTCTGATATGAATCGACACGACAAGCTTATCACCGGCAGCAATATGATGCTCCCCAAAGTATCGATTCTTGATCCGACATATACGTTTACTGTTCCTCCAAAGCATACGGCCGCCGGTTCGGCGGATATTTTTTCGCATATATGCGAACCGTATTTTACGGTGGACGAATCAGCTTATGTGTCAGACCGTATCGCGGAAGCATTGCTGAAGACAGTGATCCATTACGCGCCGGCAGCCATGGATGACCCGACTGATTACGAAGCGCGGGCTAATCTCATGTGGGCGTCTTCATTGGCGGTGAATACGCTGACGGCCAAAGGCAAAGACATTGGCTGGAGCGTTCATGAAATAGAGCATACTATCAGCGCTTATTATGATGATGTCACTCATGGGGTTGGTCTGGCGGTCCTCACGCCGGTCTGGATGGAATATGTTCTGAGTGAGAAGACTTTGCCGCGTTTTGTAACCTTCGGCCTGAATGTTTGGGGGATTGACGCAGCGCTGCCGCCCATAGAGATCGCGCGCCTGTCCATTGAGAAAACGCGCCGATTCTTTTCTTCCTTGGGTCTTCCCGAGACGCTGCGGAAGGCGGGCGTCAGCGAAGATAAATACTTTGATGAAATGGCTGTCAAAGCTTATGGACCGGAAGGCCGCGCGAACAGTTTTATGCCTTTCTCCGCGGAGGACGTCAGGAATATTCTGCAAAAAAGCTTTTGAGACGACAGGTAATATAATTATGAAAGTTTTAGGTTTAGTCGCGTCTCCCCGTAAAATTGGCAATTCGGAAATTATCGTCAAAGAAATAGTGAGTAGTCTCCCCGCGGAGTGGGATAAAGAAATGATCCGCATGACTGATTTGAATATTGGTTTGTGCAAGGCGTGTTACGCTTGTCTGCCAAGGGATAAACGCTGCGTTCTTGACGACGACTTGAACTATTTCCTCGACCGGGTTAAAGCGGCGGATAAAGTCGTCATCGCCGCGCCGGTCTATTATTTAGGACAGCATACATCCTTGAAACTCGTCAATGATCGCCTGATCTCAATCCAGAACAATACGGCCGAGTACGCGACAGGTAAACAGTGCGTAATCGCGGTTCCGCACACTGTGCCTGGCTGGGAAGGATACGGACGTGAAGCGGCCATGCATTTTGCTCGTTTTTTAGGTTTGGATGTGACAGGAACGGTTATCCTGCGTTCAATACTCCCCGGGGATGTTCTGCGGGAAGATTTGCTGTTGAAAATACGAGCATTGGCTCAATCATTGGTGAACAACGCCCGCGTCGACTTCATAGATGAAGATAAAGCCTACTGTCCGGAATGCGGCAGCTCATTGTTGCAGATATTCCATAACGGGCAGTGGCGCTGTGTTATGTGTTCGAGCAAGGGGCAGTTGAAGTCTGAGAATGGGGAATTCCGTCTGGCGCTAATACCTGCGCGGCCAAGTAGATTTTCAGCTGAAGGATTGGCGGAACACGGATGTACCCTGACGAATATAAAAGAAGAATATATTCGCCGGAAGGATGAAGTGCGCGAAGCACAGCAGAAATATCGCTGAAATAAGTTCAAAAATATGATATGATAAGTTTGAGGTTTTCTAATACTCAAACTCTTTTCTGTTCACTCAATCAACATAACCGCCGTGGATCTTTTTTCATGCTGACATGTGAGAGGTGGGATGTATTATGAGTAATGATAGCTATTATCCCTCTATTCAAGCCTTTCTAACGGATGCGCAAGGGCAGTTCGTACAAAAGCAGTACGCGCACCCCGAATGGCGTTCTATAACTGATCTCATCAACAATGAGGCCCTGCCAGCCGAACCGCAGAACTTTATTTTAACGCCCTTTGGCTTCCTCAATATATATCCTGTTATGATTGAGGATAGTGGTTTCGAGGGGTTTATCATGGTGTTGTTTGCCAATGATCCGGGCGATATCATTGGTAAGCTCTTAGAAGCAAAGATGGAGTTAGAAGCCATAATCGAAGACGTTCAGGATGGTATAGTCGTAGCGGATGCAACCGGCAAGATACTGCGGATTAACAAGAGTTTCGAGAGGATATCCGGAATTCCCAGAGAAACTATGTTAGGCGGCAATGTCCGTGATGGGGTTGCAATGGGGGCATATTCTGAATCGTCCACGATCAAGGTGGTGGAAAAACAACAACCAGTTACTTTTTTGAACGAATACAGATATAATGATCAAATCAGGAAGGCGGTGGTCACGGGCAGACCCGTTTTCGATTCCGCGGGAAATATTCATAGAGTCGTCAGCAATATTCGCGACATTACCGAGATTAATGCTCTTCGTGATGAATTGCTGGAAAGCCAGCTGCAATTAAATCGCTACACTAAGTTGCTGGAAAGATTCCAGGGAACGAAAACATCTCATGGCAATTATGTATTCGGAAGCGAAAAAATGCAAATTTTGCTCAATAACGCGCGAAAATATGCCAAAGTCGATGTGCCGCTGTTAATAACCGGAGAATCAGGTTCGGGAAAAGAGGTCCTGACCGATTATATTCATGAGAACTCCGGGCGTAAAAGGACTCCGTTTCTCAAGATCAATTGCGGCTCCATACCCGAGACCCTATTAGAATCAGAGTTATTCGGTTATGAGGAAGGGGCTTTTACCGGTTCAAAAAAAGGCGGCCATATGGGATTATTTGAATTGGCACATAACGGCACCATATTTTTGGATGAAATCGGGGAAATGACATTGCCCCTTCAGGCTAAAATTTTGCGGTTTGCGGAAAATATGGAATTCTATCGCGTGGGCGGCAATAAATTGATAAGAGTCGATGTTCGGTTGATTTCAGCTACCAATAGGGATCTATCTCAGATGATCGCGCAAAAACAATTTCGGCTGGATTTATTTCATCGACTTAATGTTTTGCATTTAACTATCCCTCCTTTAAAAGAACGCAAATCAGATATTCTGCCGCTTATTAATTGTTTTCTCGCAAAATATAACAGCAAATATAATGTCAACAAAAAGATTTCCAATTCATTATTGAATTTATTTTTTTCCTATGACTGGCCCGGCAATGTCCGGGAACTTCAAAATCTGATCGAGCGGCTTGTTATTTTGAGCGATGAAGATTGTATATTTCCGGAGCATTTACCCGCTGAAATATTTGTCTCACTAAACGGACGGGATTTAAATTTAAATATTGAAACATTCAGCTTTCCTAATAGCGCCGCGGTAAAACCTGTTTCAGAATCATCATTTGACGAAATATTGGAAAGATTTTCCGGGTATCGCGAAGCCAAAGAGTATTTTGAAAAGACATATTTGCTCAAATCGCTGCAGAAATATGGAACGATCAGAAATACAGCAAAGCATATTGGACTGAGTCATCCTGCTATCATTAAGAAACTTTCAAGTTATGGTATAAATAAAGATTCAATGAGTATAACAACTTGACCGTCTCCGTTCTTTTTACTATTCTCCTGAATCCAAAAAATAGAAAACAGGGATGGATTCCGGAACAAGTCCGGAATGACGGGGGCGATTTCATCTATTGCTTTTCACCGCCGGCGGTGCTACAATGCTTACAGTTCTAAATCATACTGCGAAAAGGCGCCGGGAGGACGACATCAGCTTGAAATTTAACGATAGTCCGGCAGTGAAAATATTCCTAGTCAGCACGGCTTTTGTCGGCTTGGCCATGGGCTTCAGCGACGCGCTCCTGGCCAATTATTTTAAAGACGCTTACGATGTGAACGCGCAGCAACGGGGTTTTATCGAGTTCCCGCGGGAGCTGCCGGGGGTTTTGGCGATTTTTGTCATCGCCGCCCTCTCGTCCTTGCGCGACGTCCGCACGGCCCTGATCGCTCACGCCATGACAGCCGGGGCCCTCATCGTCCTCGGTTTTCTCCGCCCGTCGTTTCCGGTCATGCTGATCTTCCTGTTCATTTACTCGATGGGCGTGCATATGTATATCGCGCTCGGCGACAGCATCGGCCTTTCGCTGGCCCGAAAGCAAAACATGGGCAGTATGCTCGGGCGGCTGAACAGCGTGCGCATGGCGCTGTTCATGATAGCGGGCGTCGTCACTTTTTTGGGGTTTCGCTATGGGGCTTTTGATTTTGACACGCCGGTCACGGTGTTTTTTCTGGCGGCCGCCTGCCTGATCGTCGTCTGCCTGCTGTTTGTTTTTCTGTTCCGCGTCATGCCGGAGGAAGAAAACGGCGGCGCGGCGCGCGGCGCGCCCAAACTCGTTTTTCGCCGGGCTTATCTGCGTTACTATGTTATTTGCGCCCTGTTCGGCGGCCGCAAGCAGATCATGCTCGTCTACAGCCCCTGGGTCCTGATCGACCTCCTGGATTTCGGCGCCGACACCATGTCCATCCTCTCGGTCGCCGGCTCGTTCATCGGGATATTCTTCATGCCCCAGGTCGGCAAATGGATCGACCGTTTCGGCGTCCGCAACGTCATGATCTCGGAGGCGTTCGCCTTTATTTCCGTATATGTAGCTTACGGGTTTCTCAGCCGCTGGATCACTCATAACGTGGTCGTGCTGACCGGCGTCGGCATGATCATGGTCTATCTCCTGAATATCATCGACCGCATGTCGGCGCAGTTCGCCATGGTGCGAGCCGTTTATCTGCGCTCTATCGCCCTGAGCCCGGAGGATGTGACGCCGTCGCTCTCGCTGGGTATGAGCATAGACCATGTGATCGGGATCATCGGCTCGTTTTTCTGCGGCACGATCTGGTATATCTGGGGACCGGAATATGTGTTTCTGCTGGCCGGCGTTCTCTCGCTCGCCAACCTTTTGGTGGCCCGCGGCCTCAAAACAGGCGCGCGATGAGCGGCGGCGCGGCCCGCTGCCCGGTGTGCCCGCGGCATTGCCGGCTCCGCCCCGGAGAGAGCGGTTTTTGCCGCGCGCGCGCCAACGTGGACGGGGAGGTGCGCTTATGGGATTACGGTTTTGTGACGGCGCTGGCCCTTGATCCGATAGAAAAAAAGCCGCTGCGTCATTTTCACCCCGGCCGGCGCATCCTCTCGCTGGGCGGTTACGGCTGCAATTTGCGCTGCCCGCATTGCCAGAACCACAGCATCGCGGCGGCGGGGAGGGGCGAGGCGCCCGGCCGGTTTTACCGGGCGGAGGAATTGGCGGACATGGCCGCCGCTCTCACTGGGCAAGGCAATATCGGGCTGGCTTTTACCTATAACGAACCGCTGGTGCTCTGCGAATTTGTGCGGGAAACCGCGGCGCTGGCCAAGGGGCGCGGACTGGCCGCCGTGCTGGTCACGAACGGTTACGCCGCGGAGGAAACCTGGCTCGGCCTTTTGCCGCTGATCGACGCGATGAATATCGACGTCAAGGCTTTTACGCCGGAGCATTACGCGGAATTGGGCGGCGACCTAGCCGTCGTGCGCCGCAATGTCGAGCTGGCGGCGGCGGTTTGTCATGTGGAGGCGACTTTGCTGGTCGTGCCGGGCTGGAACGACGGCCCGGAGGAAACGGAGGCGCTGGCCGCCTGGCTGGCCGGGGTGGACCCGAATATTCCCCTCCATGTCACGCGGTTTTTCCCCCGCCATCATCTGAGCGCCGCGCAGCCGACCCCGGAGCGCGTTATGCGGGCGCTGGCACTGGCGGCGCGGCGGTATTTGCGCTACGTCTACTTAGGAAATATCTGAATTTTCAGATATTTCCTCGAGCCGGGTTTCTCCCGCGATGGATCAATAAATATAAACAAGGGATCACTATCATGGTCGCTAAAGTGGAGACCAGCATCCCCGTGATCACCGTGGTCGCGAGCGGCGCCCACAGCGTGCCTCCGGCCAGCATCATCGGGATCAGGGAGATCACCGTCGTCACCATGCCGATCATTATCGGGCGCAGGCGGGTGACGCCGGCTGTGAACACCGCCTCGCGCAGACCGGCGCCCTCCCGCTCCTTATCTTTGACATATGACAGCAGCACGATGCCGTTATTGACCACGACGCCCATGAGGCTGACGCCGCCCAACAAGGCCATGAAGCCTATCGGGTAGCCAAACAGGCGCAGGCCGCAGATGATGCCGATAAAAGAGAGCGGGATCGTGCCCATGATGATCAAGGGACTGATCAAATCACCGAATTGCAGGGCCAAAATCAGGTAAATGATCAAAACCGCCAATACAGCTGGCATGACCATCGAGCCCAGAGTTTCGCTCGTGAATTCGTTTTCCCCGCCGATGACCAGCGAATATCCTTCCGGCAGCGTCACGGCGCGGAAAGCTTGCCGGCAGTCCGCGATCACATTGGGGATCCCCGACCCCGGCGCGGGAAACACCCCGAGCGTGATCACGCGCTCAAAATCACGGCGGACCACCTGATTCAGCGCCGTGGAGGTCTCGGTCCGCACCAGCTGGCGCAGCGGCACCCGCGCGCCCGTTACCCCCGAGGTGATGAAAATCTGATCCAGTCCCTCGCGGACGCTCAAATGCGCTTCCGGCACGCGGAGGATCACGGGGATGGAGTCCAGTCGCAAATCGGCGCTCTTCAGCTTCGTAGCCTCCGCGCCGTTTACCGCCATACGCAAAACAGCGGCGATATCGTAAGTCGAAATGCCGACGGCGGCCGCTTTTTCCTCGTTTACCGTTAAACTGAGCTCATAGGAGTCCTGACCGTAATTGATCTCCGTCCGCCCCACCGAGCCCAGCGGGGCGGTCAGTTCCTCCAACTCCTCCGCTATCCGCCGCAAAGTCGGGATATCCTCGCCGGCGACGCGAACCGCTATCGGATAGTCCTGCGGCATGTTGAATTCCAGAAATTTCACGCGCGTGACCGCGTCCGGCAGCGCGCGGCTGAGGCGATCGGCCACGGCTTCCGCCTGACTCCGCCCGCCGTTGACCAGAAATTCCGCCTTATGCGCGCCTTGCCGCGCGGGAGGGAAGGTCATGTTATATTTTGGAAAACCGGTCCCGGTCACATAAGCGAAATCCCGCACCGATCCTTCCTCCGCCAGCAGATCGGCCATCCGCGCCGCCAGCGCCCGCGTCGCCTCCGGCGCGTAATCGGCCGGCGCCGTCATTTCCAGCGCGTACTGCTCCCGCTCCAAAGGCGGGAAAACCTGCACGTTCAGACCGGGCAGCAAAAAAAGCGTCAGCGCCAGCGCCGCGGCAAAGACGCCTATCGCCCGGCCCGGATGATCCAAAGCCAGATCCAGCCAGCGCGTATAAAAACGGGTGAAGCGTTTTATGGCCCCGGGCCCGTTCGTCTGAGCGCCGCCGCTGGCGGCGACGACCGGCGGTTTCAGAAACTTATGCCCGCAGGCCGGCACGACGGTCAGCGCCGTAAGCAGCGAGACGAGCAAAGCCACGGTGACAAGGATCGGCAGGCTGTAGGCGAATTTGCCTGCTACGCCCTGCATCAGGGCCAGCGGTAAAAACGAAGCGACGGTGGTCAGCGTCGAGGTCAAAATCGGCACCGCCACCTGCCGCGCGCCCTCTGTGGCGGCGGTAAAGGGGTCATGTCCTTCTTCCATAAAAAGGTATATATTATCGTTGGCCACCACTCCGTTAGCCACCAGCAAGCTCAGGGATATGATAAGGGAAGCCACGGAAACCTGATGCAGCGGTATGCGGCAGAAAAACATCGCCGCCAATACGGCCGCCACGACCAAGGCGATCGGCAAAGAAACGATGACGGCGCTGCGCAGTCCCATGACCACCCATACGACGACGACGACGAGCAGAACGGCCGCGAGGAAATTCTGCAAAAACGAGGTGATCGCTTCCTCCGTAAAAACAGCCTGATCGGTCAAAACAGTCAGCGTCATGCCGGGTGGCGCGCTCCTCGCCAGAGTCTCCGTTTCCGCCCGCACCAGGCGGCCGATATCGACCACATTGCCGTCTTCCGCGTATTTGACGCCGATGATCACGCCGGGCGTCCGCCCGGCAAAAGCCTTCACGCTCTCTCGCCGTTCATCCCAGCTGATTTCCGCCACGTCGCGCAGAAGCACCGGCAAACCCGTGTCCGCGGCCACCGCTACGACGGCTTCCCGCAGATCCGCCTCCGATCCGTATTCTCCGTTCAAACGCACGGGGACATAACGCCCGGCTAAATCGAGCGACCCGGCGGGCAGAGCGATATTGCCGGCGGCGATCACCTGAGACAGCCGCGCCGGCGCCAGCGAGTATTGTTCGGTTTTGGCCATATCCAGATTGACGACGATTTCTTCTTCCAGGGCGCCGGTGATATCCGCCGCCGTCACGCCGGGGATCCGCCTTAAGGCGCTCTCTATATCCAGAGCCGCTTCCCGCAGATCCGCCGCCGGCGCCGTCGGCGAACTGAGTGTCAGGATCAGGCCGTAGGCGGAAGCCAGATCGGTCCGGATCACGGGTTTTTGCGCTTCGGCGGGCAGACTCGGTTCCGCCCGGCTGACACATTCCTTGATCTCGGCGTATTTTTCCCGGATATCGGCGTCGCTCATATCCTGGATATACACGGTTATAAGACACACATTCGGCATGGCCACGCTCTGTACGTGTTTCAGGCCTTGGAGCGCCGCCAGCTCTTTTTCCAGCGGACGGGCCACGGATTTTTCCACATCGGCCGGCGCCGCTCCGGGATAGACGCAGCTCACGATGGCGGCGGGCGCGGTCACGGAGGGATTTTCCTGCCGGCTGAGCAATAAAAAAGAAAGAGCGCCGCCGATGAGCATCATGGCGGAAATCAGAGCCACCATGCTTTTATGCCGTACACACCATTTTATCATTGCGGCGTCACCCGCTCTCCGTCCCGCAGCTTGAACTGGCCCTCCACGATCAATTGATCGCCGGGGGCCAGACCGGTCAGCGCCTCGACTTTATCGCCGCGGATCTCGCCGGTTTCCACCTGACGGCGCCGCGCCGCGCCGGACTCCGCCTCATAAATATAAACAAAATCCCCGTCCGCCAGATGGAGTACCGCCGCGGCCGGGATAAGCACGCGGTCTTTGCCCGGCAGCTCTATGCTGACCCGCGCGATCATCCCCGCCCGCAGACGCCCGTCCGCGTTGCTTAAGCGGACACGGCCGGTGAAGGTCCGCGTCACACTGCTGGCCAACGCGCCTATCTCGTCCAAACTGCCCCGCCAGGTGTCTTCCGGCCCATAGACATAAACCGCGGCCGCCAAACCGGGCGCGAGACGGGTGGTCTCGGCGTCAGTCAGGCCGATCTCCGCCCACATCTCCGCGGTTTGACCCAGAGCCAGCACCGGATAACCGGCGGCCGTACTCTCGCCGGCCGCGGCCACCACTTGCAGGACCACGCCGTCCCAGGGGCTTTTGATCTCCGTGGCGGCCAACTGGGACAATGCCAGGTCGTAAGCGGAGCGCGCCCTCTCGGCCTCGGCGCGGCCGATGTTTAACGCTTCGGTCGCCTGAGCGTAAGTCGCTTCGTCGGCTGTTTTTTTCGCGGTGATCTCCTCCAGAGCAACAGCCGATACGGCGCCCGCTTCATATAACTCCCGCGCCCGGGCGTAATTCGCCAGAGTCAGATCCAGTTGAGCTTTGGCCTGACTGACCTTCGCCGGCAGAATGTGTTCCTCCTGCGCCGCGGCGGCTTGCAGCGCGGCCGCGGCCGCCCTAGTCTGCACTTCATAATCGCCGGCGTCCAGACGCGCGAGCGTCTGACCGGCGGCCACGGCGTCGCCGGCGTGAACGTAGATGTCCTCGATAACACCCGCCACTTTAAAAGATAAGCGCGCTGTCTCCGCCGGCGTGATATTGCCGCTCCATACCAGTTCTTCCGCTATGGTTTCTGACGTTACGGGGCTGAGGGCGACGGTTTGCGGCGGAGCCGCGTGTTCGGGGCCGCCGCCGCAGCCGGTCAGCAAGAAAACCGCGAATGTCAGGCATTGACAAAATCGTAGTTTCATAGCATCTGTATTATCCTCCGTTAGGACCTATGCCGCAATAAATGCGCGAGTCCTTATTTTTGCTGAAAACAGGCGGGCCGCCCCGCCGCGCGTTCCAGCAGGCGTAAAATTTTGGTGCCGATAAATTCCGTGGGGGATATGGGACAAATCAGGCAAGTGCGCATCCGCGCCCGGTTGCCGCCCAGCACGTCCGTAAAAAGCTGGTCGCCGACCACGAGTATTTCTTCCGGGGCCAGACCCAGTATGGTCCGCCCGGCCTCGAACCCCCCGCGGCGCGGCTTGCCCGCCCGATACACATAGGGCGCCGCCAGCGCCGCGGCTACCCGCTCTACTTTTGCCTGTTTTCGGCTGTTGGATACTATGCAGATCTTGACGCCGCAGGCGCGCAGCTTTTCCCTCCAGACCAGCGTCGCCGGCGGCAGCGCCGGCGCGTTCCAGGGAGTCAAGGTGTTGTCCATATCCAGCAGCAACCCCCCCAGCCGGTTAGCCCGCAGCCAGTCGGCCCCCAGATCTGTTACTGACAAAAATTGGAAATCGGGTTTGATCCCGCGGCCCAAGGAAACCACCTCGATCATCAGAGACCTCTAAAATTCTGAGTTTAGAGGGTCCTATTTTTTAGAAAACACCACCCGGAACCGGCGGAACATGATCGTCGTTATCACGATCAAATTCAGGCCGACGAGCAAGATCGCCGGCAGCCAGAACTGATTGGCCAGCAGCACCGCCGCCGCGCAGAAAAGAAAACTCAAAGCGTATAAAACGACGACCGCCTGCCGCTGCGAACAGCCGGCATCCAGCAGACGGTGATGCAAGTGACCCTTATCCGCCGCGGCTATGGGCTTGCCGGTCAGCGCCCGCCGCAGCACGGCGAACGATATGTCGATCAGCGGCACTCCCAGCACGAGAAGCGGAAAGAACAAACTGATCACGGTCGTGGTTTTGAGGGTCCCCATCAGTGATACGCCGCCGAGTATATATCCCAGAAACATCGCGCCGCTGTCCCCCATGAACACGCTGGCCGGATGAAAATTGTAAAACAGAAAACCGAGGGCCACCCCCGCCAGGGTAAGCATCAGTGCCGCCGCCGTCAGCTGGTCGATGCGATAAGCGGACCAGGCCAGGATCAGAGCGGCCATGCAGCAAATACCGGCGGCCAGCCCGTCCATGCCGTCGCAGAGGTTTACCGTGTTAATCAGCCCGACGATCCAAATCAAAGCGAAAAGATAGCCCCAGACGCCGAGCGGCACAGTCACGGAGCCCGGCAGCACGATCTGTTCCACTTTCAGGCCAAAAGCAAAGGGCACGGCCGCGGCGCAGATCTGGCACAGGAGTTTGGGCAGGGCGCTCAGACCGCGCGCGTCGTCGCGGATGCCGGTCATCAGCAAGATCGTGCTGCCGCAGAACAAGCCGCGCGCGACGTTGTTTTCCCAGGCCAGCGGCAGAGCGATCAGCCAGAAAGCGGCGTACATCGCCACTCCGCCGAGCCGGGGCACCGGAGAGGTATGGATCCGGCGACCGTCCGGTTTATCCACGGCGCCGATCCGGTAGGCCAGCCGTTTGCTCGCGGGAGTGAAAACCAAAGCCAATACCGCCGCCGCCAGAAAAAACAAAGCGCTCAAGCCCAGCCCTCCCGTATCATACCAGCCCCGCGAAACCCCATTGCCGCATCACCTCGTACACCACGACAGCCACCGCGTTGGATAGATTGAGCGAGCGGCAGCCCTCTCGCATCGGGATCTTTATTTGCCGATCCGGGTACGCCGCGAGGATATTCTCCGGCAATCCCCGCGTTTCCGCCCCGAAGACGAGACAGCAGCCCGGTTCGTATTTTATATCCGTATAACTCCGCTCCCCTTTGGTCGTCGCCAGATAAAACGGCGCCTCCGCCAGTTCGGTTTGCACTTCTGAAAAATCATCATGGACCGTCATGCGCACGTCCGGCCAATAATCAAGGCCGGCCCGCTTCAGCCGCCGGTCGTCCAGTTCAAACCCCAGCGGCCGCACCAGATGCAGCCGCGCGCCGACCGCCGCGCTCAACCGGGCCACATTGCCCGTGTTCGGCGGGATTTCCGGCTCCACCAAAACGATGCGCAATATCCTTTCCATGCCTATATTATATACCTAAAAAGGGCGCGCACGCAATAGTATTCCTTGGGAACTGTTTGAAAATAAAGCAGCCATTGTTACAGTTCACACCCTAACCTAAAGTCATCCGCTTTCCCGAAGATCTCTGATATGCTCTGGTAAAGGTTTTTTCCTTCCGAGCGCAACCCGGCAATGACGGACAAAGCGTTGCAAA